>JAOXSC010000179.1 GCA_025800215.1 Marinibacterium sp. | reverse complement strand
CGTACAGGCCGTAAGAGATATCCTTGCCGTACACTACCGCTTTGTTCGACGGCATGGTCCACGGGGTCGTCGTCCAGATCACAACAAAAGCGTCATCAAGATCGCCCGCATTTACGACTTTGAATTTCACCCAGATGGTGAAGCTTTCCTTGTCGTGATATTCCACCTCGGCCTCGGCCAGCGCGGTCTTCTCGACCGGAGACCACATCACGGGCTTGGAGCCCTGATAGAGCGTGCCGTTCATCAGGAACTTCATGAACTCGTCAGCGATGACACGTTCGGCGTGAAAGTTCATGGTCAGGTAAGGGTTGTCCCACATGCCGGTCACGCCCAGACGCTTGAACTCGTCGCGCTGCACGTCGATCCAGCCCTCGGCGAATTTCCGGCATTCCTGACGGAAATCGACGACGGGAACCTCGTCCTTGTTCTTGCCCTTCTTGCGGTACTGCTCTTCGATCTTCCATTCGATCGGCAGGCCGTGACAATCCCAGCCCGGCACATAGCGCGCGTCAAAGCCCATCATCTGATGGCTGCGCACGATCATGTCCTTGATCGTCTTGTTCAGCGCGTGGCCGATATGCAGGTGGCCGTTGGCATAGGGCGGGCCGTCATGCAGCGTAAAGGGCGCGCGGCCCTGTTTGTCGCGCAGGCGGTCATAGACGCCGATCTGTTCCCAACGCGCAAGCCAGCCGGGTTCGCGTTTGGGCAGGCCCGCGCGCATGGGGAAATCGGTCTGAGGCAGGCTCAGCGTGTCTTTGTAGTCGGGGGCGTCAGAGGGTGTTTCGGCGCACATATCAGGCGTCCTTTGGCATGTCGTCGGAATGGGGAACGGTCGGTGCGAGGTCTCGAACACCTTTGCCCGGCGTCTCAGGTGGTCAGAGCGCCGGGGATATAATTCGAATAATAATGACCATGGTCCGCGTCATGTCCCGCCTTATAGGCAGGCGTGCGGGCGGCGTCCAGATGCTGCGACGGCCGCCGTCACAGATGAAACGCGCGCCCCACCCCATAGGCGATCAGGGCCGCCACCCCGCCAATGGCCAGCGTTTCGATCCCCGATGTCCACCAGGGCGACAGCGACCAGCGGCTTTTGATCGCACCAATGACGAAGAACACCGCAAGCGTCAGGCAGGTGGACACCGCAAACGCCTGTGGCACCCCCATGAGAAACGGCAGCAGCGGCACCATCCCGGCCCCGAGAAAGGACAGGAACGTCGCCAGCGCGGCGCGCAGCGGGTGCGCGTCGGCGCCCCCCAGCCCGTATTCGCCTTCGAGCATGGCATCAATCCAGCGCTCGCGATCCGCCGAAATCGCGACGGTGGCCTCGTCCAGGACGCGGCCCGACAGACCCTTTTGCGCCAGGATCTCGCGCAGTTCGAGCCGCTCTCCATCAGGGTAGAGGTCGATATGGCGCTCTTCGATGGCGCGCAGGCGGCTGACATTGTCCCGTTCGGCCTTGGCGCCGGAATAGTTCCCGGCCGCCATGGAAAAGCCGTCGGCCAGCACATTGGCAAGGCCCAGCCCGACAATGATCAGCGGAGACAGCCCCGTGCCACCCACGGCTGCCACGATGGCAAAGGTGGTCACGCCTCCGTCGATGGCGCCGAAGACCGCATCGCGCAGAACGCCATGACCTTTGGGCGCACGGATGCGCGCGGCAATGTCGCGGGGGGAATGGGAATGCTCTTCCATGCTGGCTCCGATCAGGTCGTGGCTTGCAGGATGAACTCTATCGGCAGTCGGGCCTGTCAGGAACAGGCTGGACGCCGATGCAGCGCCGATCGGGGGCTGGGTGGCTGGCAGGATGCTGACGGCCCGGCGGATCGGGCGGATGGCGTGCTGGGTGGCAACCGTGCTGGCCAGTGGCTGGCGGAGTGGCGACCTTGCTTGCGGGATCTTGGGATTGGCTCAGGTGGCTGGCGTGATGCTGGCGGCCGGGTCAATCGAACGAGAGGGATCAGGATTGGCTTGGTGGCTACCTTGCTGGCACGGGGCTGGCTGGGTTGCGTCCTTGCTTGCACATTCCTTGGGATGATGCGTGGCGTCTGGCTGCGTTTCATCCTGTTGAGACCCAGATAGGATACCCCGATGCTATGCGCAAGTATTTTTCTTTATTTTTCAATTAGTTGACTGATTTTGTCGACTTTTGATTTCCGATAAAATCAGTCAAATTTCACCCCATCGCCGCGCGCAAACAGGCCCGTCAATGCGCGTTTCACGATGCTGCGCGCCGATGGCTGGTGCCGTTCGAAAAAGGGCAGCGGGCGGCAGACCTCCATCGCGGCCACGCCCACCCTTGCGGTCAATGCGCCGTTCACCAGCCCTTCGCCAAAGCGGCGCGACAATTTCGACAGGATCGACCCGCCCAAAAGCGGCTCGACAAGGTCATCTGCTGCCGCCATCGCACCGGTCGCCACCAGATGGGCAAAGACCGTCCGGGTCAGCCGCCACCCCCCCAGCGTTCCCGATCGCCCGCCATAGATCTCGGCCACCGCGCGGATCATCCGCAGGTTCGCGGCCAGCGCCGTGGCCACATCCGCCAGCGCCAGCGGCACCAGGGCTGTGACGGTGGCGACCTGGCGGGCGGCGCTTTCGACCTCGCGCTGTGCGGCCGCGTCAAGCGGGGCCAGCAGCTCGTGCTCGGTCAGATCCAGCTGCGCATCGGCGTCAAACATGTCGCCCTGGCGCGCGCCCAGACGGTCGCGGGCCCAGGCCGTGTCCGGCCGCCCCGCATAAAGGCGCAGCACATCGCGGCTGACCGCGCGGGCCGCCTCCAGATCCTGATCCGCGCGCGCCCGTTCGGCCCGCCGGCGCAGCCCGTCGATCCGCCCCAGCCGCGCCAGCCCCGCCAGTTCGCGCACCGATATGGCCAGCAACACCAGCACCAACGCCCCGATCAGCCCGGTCACCGCCCAGCCCAGAACCGGCACGCGCGCGATCAGGGACATGGCAAAATCCCAGGCCGCCAGCGACAGCACCGCCCCGAGCAATGCCCCCGACAGCCCCCAGAACCAGCGCGACAGGCGCGATCGCGGACGCCCCGCCACCCGCAGCGCCGCCTGCATCGCCTGCCCCTGCGGCGCCGGGTCCTGCATGTCGGGCACGGGCGGCGCGTCGCTGACCGATGGGGCGGTCTTGTCATGTTCAAGGTCGATCAGAACGGGACCATTGGTCATCACATGTCCTTTCGCGTCCAGGCATAGAGGATATCGGGCAGGCCTTCGTCATTGCCTGCCCCGTCGGTGCGCCGCTCTTCGGCAAAGCCCTGGCGTTCATAGAACCGCCGCGCGCCCACATTGGCCTGAAAACACCACAGCTCGAGCCGGGGGTGGTAGCCTTGGCGTCGTCCAGCAGCGCCCGGCCAAGGCCGATGCCCCGCGCGGGTTCCGCCACATAAAGCGCGCAGATCTCGGCCCCGTCGCGGGCCAGAAACGCATCCACCCGTGCCCCGTGCCCGGCCACCCGCACCCAGCCTCGGTCAATCATCGTGCCGCAAAAGCCGATGGTTTCCGCCGCGCTGTGCAGGTTGGGGATCCAGGGCGTGGCATCCAGAAACCCCTGCAGGATCGCCCCCATCTGCCCCGCATCCAGCGGCGCGGCGGGCCGGATCCAAAGCGTCACAGCCGGTCCCCGATCAGAAATTCGGCCGCCCGGTCCAGCCGGATATGCGGTGGCCCGTCGCCGGGGGCCAGCGTCAGGGACTGAGGCGCAAAGCGCATGATCTGATACTGATCGTCCAGCCACCCATCGGCCCCGTCTCGCGCAGGCCCCAGCAGATGCGCGGGATCTTCGGGCAGCTCGCCGGGATAGAACGCCGCCGCCTTGCCGCTGGATAGCAACCGCCCCCGCACACAAGGAAGATCACGCCCGCCATGGGCGCGCAGCTCTTCGGTGGTGGTGCGCAGCGACGCGATGGACATGGCGGCCGTTTTTGCCCCGGCAAAGTCGGCGCGGTCGCGGGCATCGCGGGTCAGCGCCTCCATGATCGCGGTCAGGCGAGCGTGCTGCTGGTGGTGCAGGTGATCGGCCTTGGTTGCGGCAAACAGGATCCGTTCGACCCGCCGCCCCATCAGCAAAGATGTCAGCCATGCGTTGCGACCGGGGCGAAAGGCGCCCAGGATCTCGGCCATGGCGCGGCGCATGTCTTCGACCGCGCGCGGACCGGCATGGATCGCGCCAAGCGCATCCACCAGAACCACCTGCCGGTCGATGCGCGAGAAATGATCGCGAAAGAACGGCCGCACCACCTGGGATTTATAGGCCTCGAACCGCCGCTCGAACGCACGCCCCAGCGACTGGCGCCTGCCCGCGCCGGGCTCGGGCAGCGGCGCAAAGGTCAGCGCGGGTGATCCTTCGAGCGCGCCGGGCAGCAGGAACCGCCCTGGCGTGCAATCGGAAAACCCCTGATCGCGGGCCGCATGCAGATAGCCGGTAAAGGCGCGGGCCAGCGCCTGCGCCTGCGGCTCGTCCAGGGGGACGTCCCCGTCCACCCCCGACAGCGCCTGCAGATAGGGTTGCGCGGCGCTGCGGGTGGCGATGCGGTCCAGCGTTTCGCGGCTCCATTGGGCATAGCTTTTGTCCAGCAGCGCCAGATCAAGCAGCCATTCACCGGGGTAATCGACGATATCAAGATGCACCACCCGAGGCCCCTGCAGCCCGGCCAGCATCCCATTGGGCGCCACCCGCAGCGACAGGCGCAATTCGCTGATCGCACGCGTGCTGTCGGGCCAGCGCGGATCGCGCGCCGTCAGCGCCCCCAGATGGGTTTCAAAGTCAAAGCGCGGCACCGTGTCATCGGGCTGCGGCTGCAGGAACGCGCTGCGCAACCGCCCATCCTGCACCGCCAGCAGGCCCGAAAAGCGCCCCCGGTTCAGCAGATTGGCAACCAGCGCGGTGATGAACACCGTCTTGCCCGCCCGTGCCAGCCCGGTCACGCCCAGCCGAATCACCGGTTCGAAAAACGCCTCTGACACCGTGTCGCGCGCGCCTTCGACGCCGCGCAGCATGCTGTCGGCCAAACTGGAGATGACCAAATGCCTGTCCTTGCCTTGCCTGTTCCCGGCCAAGATAGGCGCGCGGGCCCGATCATACCAGAGCACCGGCCCCGCACGCCCTTTGCGCCCTTTGCGGCCCCCCTCCGCACCCCTTGTCCCGGCGCGTGCATCGCGCTAGGGGCAGGCGCATGCCCAGATACGCGCTCAAAGTCGAATATCACGGAGCCCCCTTTGCGGGCTGGCAACGGCAAAAGGACCAGCCATCGGTCCAGGGTCGGATCGAAGCCGCGCTGGCGCGGCTGGAACCGCGCGCCCACACCATCGCCGCCGCCGGACGCACCGATGCAGGCGTGCATGCCACCGGTCAGGTCGCCCATTGCGACATGGACAAGGATTGGGATCCCTTTCGCCTGGCCGGAGCGCTGAACCATCACCTCAAGCCCGAACCGGTGGCGATTGTGGCCTGCGCGCGGGTGGATGACGACTGGCATGCGCGGTTTTCCGCGGTCGAGCGGCGCTATGTCTTTCGCCTGCTGATGCGGCGCGCGCCTGCCACCCATGATGCCGGGCTGGTCTGGCAGATCGGTCATGACCTTGATGCCGGTGCCATGCAGGACGGGGCCGAGCGCCTGATCGGGCGCCATGATTTCACCACCTTCCGGTCGTCGATCTGTCAGGCGGCCAGCCCGGTCAAGACGCTGGATGCCTTTACCGTCACGCGGATCGACGGGCCGTCGGGGCCCGAAATCCGCTTTGCCCTGCGGGCACGGTCCTTTCTGCACAATCAGGTGCGCAGCTTTGTGGGCACACTTGAACGCGTCGGCGCGGGCGCCTGGAGCCCCGATGACGTGACCCGCGCCCTGACCGCACGCGACCGCGCGGCCTGCGGCCCGGTCTGCCCGCCGCAGGGGCTTTACCTCTCGGGCGTTGAATATCCCGACGCCCCATTCCCGATCTGATCAGGTTTTTCTGACTTCCCCCAAGGCCGCTTGCGCGGCACTCTGTCCGCACACAGGACGTGGGGAACAATCATGGCACTGCTGATCGCAACCGGGCAACCGGACTGGATGTCTGATGGCGCGCTGGCCCGCGACCTGCGCGCCAGCGACCAAGGGATCGACATTCGCACACCGGCCCAGATGGGCAACCCCGATGACATCCGCATGATTGCGGTGTCGCGCATGCAGGGGGATCTGCTGGGCTATCTGGGCAATCTCGAACTGGTGCAGAAACTGGGTGCGGGGGTGGAAACGATCCTCGATCACCCAGACCTGCCCGCCCATATCCGCGTGACCCGGCTGAAACCCGACGCCCCCGCGCGCGAGATCGCGGAATACATCCTGACCTATGTGCTGGGCCGCCAGCGCCATGTCGACCAGCACCGCCGCGATCAGGCCCAGCGCATCTGGGCCCCGCGCGCGCCAGCCGAAACACCCCAGACCACCGTGGGCATCCTGGGCCTTGGCCATATCGGCGGGCGCACCGCCGCGATGTTCCGCGACCTGGGCTTTGCCGTGCTGGGCTGGAGCCGCTCGGCCAAAGCCATCCCCGGCGTGACCTGCCTGCACGGGGAAGACGGGCTGACCCGCCTGCTGCAGCAGGCCGACCACGTGGCCGCCATCCTACCATCGACCGCACAGACGCGCGATCTGTTTGATGCGGCGATGTTTTCGCAGATGAAACCGGGGGCGACGTTTCTTAATGTCGGGCGGGGCGACCTGGTGGTGGAATCCGATCTGATCGCGGCGCTTGACCATGACCGCCCGGGCCACGCGGTGCTGGACGTGCTGCGCACCGAACCCCTGCCGCAGGCCAGCCCGCTCTGGGATCACCCCAAGGTCACACTGACCCCGCATGTCTCGGGCTGGCATCTGGGCGACGCGCTTGCAGATGTCACCGAAAACTACCGCCGGCTCTGCTCGGGCGCCCCCCTCTTGCATGAGGTCGATCGCAGCCAGGGCTACTGAGCAGCCCCCCACAGTCGCCCGAGGCGGCCCGAGGGGACGGGCCACAGGCCAGGCCCCGAGTAGAAGACGCGCCGCGCGTCAGCGCGGCACATCCAGGTCAACGCCCGATCACGCCCCAAGACGTCATTCGGCGGCGTCGGCATAGGCCTCCATCGGCGGGCAGGTGCAGACCAGGTGCCGGTCGCCAAACGCATTGTCCACCCGGTTCACCGGAGGCCAGTACTTGTCGACCCGGAACGCACCCGGAGGGAAACAGGCCTGTTCGCGCGTATAGGGGCGGTCCCAGTCGCGCACGAGGTCCTCCATCGTGTGCGGCGCGTTCTTCAGCGGGTTGTTTTCGGCATCCATCCGCCCCTCTTCGATCTCGCGGATCTCGGCCCGGATCGCCAGCATCGCATCGCAGAACCGGTCCAGCTCGGCCTTGGTCTCGCTCTCGGTGGGCTCGATCATCAGGGTGCCGGCCACCGGCCAGCTCATGGTGGGGGCGTGGAACCCGCAATCCACCAGCCGCTTGGCAATGTCATCCACGCTGACGCCCGCACTGTCGGCAAAGGGGCGGGTGTCGATGATGCATTCATGCGCCACGCGCCCCTGCCCGCCGCGATAGAGCACCTCATACGCCCCCTGCAGCCGCGTCGCGATGTAGTTGGCGTTCAGGATCGCAACCCGCGTGGCCTGTGTCAGCCCCGCCCCGCCCATCATCAGACAATAGGCCCAGGAAATCGGCAGCAGTGACGGCGACCCGTAAGGTGCGGCCGACACCGGCCCTTCCTGCCCGCCGGTTTCGGGATGGCCCGGCAGATGCGGCACCAGATGCGCCTTGACCCCGATGGGCCCCATGCCGGGCCCACCCCCGCCATGGGGAATGCAGAAGGTCTTGTGCAGATTGAGATGGCTGACATCGCCCCCCACATCACCGGGCCGCGCCAGACCCACCATGGCGTTCATGTTGGCCCCGTCGATATAGACCTGCCCGCCGTGATCATGGGTGATCTGACAGACCTCGCGCACGGTTTCTTCGAACACGCCATGGGTGGACGGATAGGTGATCATGCAGCCCGCCAGCACATCGGCGTGCTGCGCGGCCTTGGCGCGGAAATCGTCAAGGTCGATGTCGCCGTTTTCGGCCGATTTCACCGGCACCACCTTCCAGCCGACCATCTGGGCACTGGCAGGGTTGGTGCCATGGGCGCTCATGGGGATCAGGCAGACATTGCGATGCCCCTCGCCCCGCGCGCGGTGATAGGCCGATATGGTCAACAGCCCCGCATATTCCCCCTGCGCGCCGGAATTGGGCTGCATCGAAATTGCAGCATAGCCGGTGATGTCACACAGTTTTTGCGACAGGTCCGAAATCATCTCGTGATAACCTGCGGCCTGATCGACGGGCACAAACGGGTGGATCAGCGAAAACTCGCGCCAGCTCAGCGGCATCATCTCGGCCGCGGAATTGAGCTTCATCGTGCATGACCCCAGCGGGATCATCGCCCGGTCCAGCGCCAGATCACGATCCGCCAGACGCCGCATATAGCGCATCATCTCGGTCTCGGCACGGTTCATGTGAAAGATCGGATGGGTCAGATAGGATGTTTCGCGCACCAGCTTTTCAGGCACGTGGTAATGGGGCGTGTAGTCCCTGTCCTTGCGGTCGATACCGAAGGCGCGCCAGACCGCTTCGATCGTGGCCGGGCGGGTGCGTTCATCAAGGGTAATGCCGATCCGCGTGTCGCCCACCTTGCGCAGGTTGACACCCTGCGCCACCGCCGATTGCATCACCGCCGCCTGCAGCGGCCCCACATCCACCGTGATCGTGTCAAAGAACGACGCAGGCTGCACGACAAACCCCGCATCCAGCAGCCCTTCGCGCAGGCGTGCCGTCTTGCGGTGGATGCGCTGCGCAATGGCCTTGAGCCCTTCGGGCCCGTGAAACACCGCATAGAACGACGCCATCACCGCCAGCAGCGCCTGCGCGGTACAGACATTCGATGTCGCCTTTTCGCGCCGGATATGCTGTTCGCGCGTCTGCAGCGACAGCCGATAGGCGCGGTTGCCATGGGCGTCGACACTGACCCCCACCAGCCGCCCCGGCATGGCGCGGGCATATTGCTGCTTGGTGGCCATGTAGGCCGCATGCGGCCCGCCATAGGCCACCGGCACGCCAAAGCGCTGCGCGCTGCCCACGGCGATGTCCGCCCCCATGGCGCCCGGTTCCTTGAGCAGGGTCAGCGACAGCGGATCGGCGCTGATCACGCCAATCGCCTTGGCCGCGTGCAGGGCGGCGATTTCATCGGTGAAATCGCGCAGATGGCCATAGGTGCCCGGATATTGAAAGAGCGCGCCAAAGACGGCGCTGGCATCCAGCGCGTCGGGCGCGCCCACGATGACCTCGATCCCCAGCGGCGCGGCACGGGTGCGGATCACCGCGATGTTCTGCGGGTGGCAGTTTTCATCGACAAAGAACGCCTTGGCCTTTGATTTGGCCACCCGCTGCGCCATGGTCATCGCCTCGGCGCAGGCGGTCGCTTCGTCCAGCAGCGACGCATTGGCAATCTCAAGCCCGGTCAGATCGCTGACCATGGTCTGGAAATTCAACAGCGCCTCAAGCCGGCCCTGGCTGATTTCGGGTTGATAGGGGGTATAGGCGGTGTACCAGGCGGGGTTTTCCAGAATGTTGCGCTGGATCGCGGGCGGCGTGACCGTGCCGTGATAGCCCTGCCCGATCAGCGAGGTCAGAACCCGGTTCTTGGCCGCCGTCCGGCGCATGTGAAACAGCAGTTCGCGTTCGGATTTCGGTTTGCCGAAATCCAGCGGCTCGGCCTGCCGGATCGAGGCGGGCACCGTTTCATCCATCAGCGCCTCAAGGCTGGGCGCGCCGACCACCTGCAGCATCTCGTCCATCTCGGCCGGAGACGGGCCGATATGGCGGCGGTTGGCAAAGTCGTATGGCAGGTAGTCGGTCGGTTCGAACGTCATCAGATCCTCCGCAGGCATGGGGCAGACAGGGGGCATTGGGGGGGGGGCGTTGAGGGCATCGAGGGCGGGCATCGGGGTGATTTGACCGCGCAGCGCCCACCTGCCCCCAGGGTCAGACAGGCCCAACCGCAACCGGCGGGGCCCGAAGGCATCAGCCGATAAAGGACTGATAGGCGGCTTCGTCCATATAGTCGTCCATCTGCGACGGATCCGATGCCTTGACCTTGAAGAACCAGGCCTCGCCCTGCGGGTCTTCGTTGACCTTGGCAGGTTCGTCGACAATGGCGGCGTTGACCTCGACGATCTCGCCATCAATCGGGGCCAGGATGTCGGATGCGGCCTTGACGCTTTCGATCACCACGATCTCGTCATCCTTGCTGACGGTGTCGCCCACATCGGGCAGTTCCACGAACACCACATCGCCCAGCTGTTCGGCGGCATGGGCCGTGATGCCCACGGTGACCAGATCGCCTTCGACCAAAAGCCATTCATGTTCTTCGGTAAATTTCATCGCTCTTATCCCTGATTGTCAGCGTTTGAACCCAGCTGCCACAAAGGGCAGCTTTTCGACCGTCAGCGGCAGTCGCTTGCCGCGCAATTCGCCAAAGACCCGTGTGCCGGGGGCGGCGTGCTCCAGCGGCACATAGCCCATGGCCACCGGCCCCCCCAATGTCGGGCCAAACCCGCCCGAGGTGATCCGGCCAATCATCTCGCCCCCGGTTTCTTCGGCAAACAGCAGCACGCCCTCGCGCATGGGCGCGCGCCCGTCGGGGCGCAGCCCCACGCGGCGGCGCGTCGGGCTGTCGGTCAGAATGCGATCGGCACCGGGAAACCCGCCCGCCCGCGCCCCGTCTGCGCGGCGCGCTTTCTGGATCGCCCAGGTCAGCGCGGCTTCGGCGGGTGTGGTGGCGGTGTCGATGTCGTGCCCGTAAAGGCAGAGCCCCGCCTCGAGCCGCAGGCTGTCCCGCGCCCCAAGGCCGATGGGGGCCACATCCGCATGGTCCAGCAGGCGGCGGGCCAGCGCCTCGGCGGCATCAGCCGGCACGGAGAGTTCGTACCCGTCCTCACCGGTATAGCCCGAACGGGACACCCAGCAGGTGACCCCATCCAGCACCAGATCGCGCACATCCATGAACCGCATCGCCGCCGCGTCGGGATCCAGCCCGGCCAGCACCGTTTCTGCCGCCGGGCCCTGCAACGCCAGCAGCGCGCGATCCGTCACCGGCTCTACCGAAATCTCGGGCTCGAGCGCTGCGCGCATGGCGGCGATGTCGGCATCCTTGCAGGCGGCATTGACCACCACAAACAGATGATCGCCCCGGTTGGCAAACATCAGGTCATCGGTGATCCCACCGGCATCATTGGTGAAAAACCCATAGCGCTGGCGGCCCGTGCCCAGCCCCAGCACATCCATCGGCACCAGTGTTTCAAACCCGCGCGCCACCGCGTCAAAGGACGCCCCGCGCAGGATCACCTGGCCCATATGGCTGACATCGAACAGCCCCGCCTTGGCGCGCGTATGCTGATGTTCGCCCATGATACCGGCGAACTGCACCGGCATGTCATACCCGGCAAAGGGCACCATCTTGCCCCCCAGTTCCAGATGCAGCGCATGCAGCGGCGTGATCCTCAGATCGCTCATGACCCGTCTCTCCTCTCGGGCCAGCTGATCGTTGCATGTCGGTTCATGATCATCATCCGGCACCCGTTTTCCGCACGCATCAGGCGCACGGTTCAGATGCCCCCTCTGTCCTTTGGCCTGAGATCGTTATCCCTTCGGCGGACACCTGTTGGTGCCTCTCTCCAGAGTCTGTGCGGTACCCGGTCCTGAAGCCTGAGAGTTTCCGGGGCGGTTGCTCCTTCGGCATCGGCTGGCGCCGATTCTCCCGTATACCACTGCATATTGCATGCCATGGCGGGGCGCCGTCGGGCAAGATCTGTTTTGGCCCGGCCCGACATTTGCGACGTGGCGGCGCTCAAATACGGCGCGCGCCGCAACGGCGTTTTGGGGGGTTAAGCCCCGCGCAGCGCGGCCAATTCTGCCTCAAGCTCGGCCACGCGGGTTTCCAGCCGGGTCAGTTCGGGGCCCAGCGTCGCGGCGATCTCGCGCGCGTCCAGCCGGGGTGTGATGAATTGCGGGCAGTTCCAGTCAAAGGCCGCCACGTCGATGGTCACAAGACGCTCGACCCGGCCCTGCCCGTCCACCGCCAGCCGCGCGGCCAGATCGGGGTCGTCGGCGGCATCGCGCATCACCGCCCGCCCCAGCAGCTTGAGCCGGGCCTTGCGCGGATAATCCATCAGAAACAGCGACACCCGGTTGTCGGTCGCCAGATTGCCATCGCTCACATATTGGCGGTTGCCGCGATAATCGGCAAAGCCAAGCCGCGCAGGCCCCAGCACCTGCAGAAACCCCGCAGGCCCGCCGCGATGCTGGATATAGGGCCAGCCGCTGGACGACACGGTGCCCAGATAAAAGGATGTGCGGCTTTCGACAAAGGCGCGCTCATCAGGGCCCAGCCCATCGGGCACAGGGCGCTCGAGCAGGCGGTCATTGGCCCCGTCACTGCCGCGCGCCCGCTGGCGGTCGCGCACGGCCGGGGTGAACATCAGATGTCCGAAATGATCCATCCAAGGGCCCTTTGCTGATCTGGCAGGGCGTGACAGGCGGCGCCCCGGTTTGTCGGAAACGTGCCGGGTGTGCATCGAGGCCCCCGTCGCCGGGGGCCCGTTCCTGTGCCCAGCCCTAGTGCCCCGTCCTAGTGCCCCGTCCTAGTGCCCCGTCAGCACCAGATTCTGCACCGGCAGCATCAGCGCCTGGAAGCGCAGGATGATCGCATGCACCACCCCCATCGCGTCCACCGCATGCAGGGCCACGGCCCGCGCGCCTGTGACCTCGCCACTGGCAACCTTGTCATGGTTGTTGGTGTAAAGGTTGGTGATGCATTTGCTGCCCCGGATCAGCCCGTCCAGCCCGCCGGGATAGAGCGCTTCGACGATTACCGTCAGCGATCCGGGACGGGCGCGGTCGGTCAGGTCGATCAGCTGATCGGTCGGGCGCAGCTGGCCTGCGGCGATCACGTCCTGCACATCGACCACGATGACCGGAATGATCTCATAGGGGTTGGACACGCAGGCGACCTCGCCCAGCATCCCCGGCTTGATCACCTTGGCGTTGACCTGATCGAACCCGGCATGCAGCCGCCCTTCGGCCACGTCATCGGGGATGATGATCCCCGCCGGGCGCAGCATCGCCAGATAGTCTCCGGATGCCAGACCAAACTGTTCCAGCACCCCGTCGACACCGGCGGTGATGATGGTCTTGTCCAATTCGACCTGCGCCTGTTCCAGCGCAGCTGCGGCGCTGGCGCGCTGCGCGGGCAGCACCACATCGAGATTGGCCGCCGCCCCTGCACGATTGCTGATCGCGGCCTCAAGCGCGGCCTCTTGCGATTGCACCCGCGCGGTCTGCCGGTCCAGATCGCGCTGGCTGACGGCCGATGATCCGCGATCCGTCAGCTCCTGGGTGCGCGCGAGCTCGCGCTCGGCCTCTTCCAGCTGGGCTTCGATCTGGGCGATCTGTGCCTCGGCGGTGGCCAGGTTGGCTTCGGCCAGGCTGACCTGAGCGTCGATCTCGAGCACCTTCTGTTCGGCGGCAGCGACGGCGCTGGTCTGGCGGGCGTTGTCCATGGTGAACAGCACGTCCCCTTCGGCCACGCGCTGACCATTGGCCACGTTCACCTCGTCCACGCGGCCCGCTGTTTCGGGGATCACCGACAGGGTGCGGAAGATCAGCGTGGATTGTTTGGTGGCCGGGTGGAAATAGAAGATCACGGTGATCAGCGAAATCGTCAGGATCGCACAGAGCGTGATCCCCCACCGCAACTCATACCACACCGAAAACAGCGTGATTTCATGGCCGATCCGTTTGCCCTGCACATAGCGCCGGATCAGGTAGTCGGGCAGGATGGTCAGCATCGAACACAATGTGAATTCCAGCATCAGACGGCCCCCTGCGATTGGGTGGCCGCCGGGGTGGCGTGCGGATCGTCATCGTCGTCCAGATCGCCTTCGTAGTCGCGCCCCGCAAGCTTGGCCAGCGACCGCGCCCCCGAGGTGATGGGCGTCAGGAAATCGGGGAAGGTAAAGGCCGCCAGAAGCAGCGCGATGATCCAATAGATGTTCTGATGCGTGACCAGCGCGATCAGCCCGAGGATCGCCACGATCTGGAACTGCGCGCGGCTGGCGCCATGCACCATGCGTTCGGGCAGCGAGTGCAGCTTGAGGTAAAAGACCCCCGCCGCCACCAGAATGAGGATCAGTAGCACCACGCAGATGGTGAACAGGCTGTCGCTGCCATCGGCATTGGGAAGAAAGCCGGGGATGTAATGCGGTGCCAGCGGGTGGATCGCATCGGCGGATGGGGTGGATGTGTCAGCCATGGGATAGACCTGTCACGTCATTCGGCCGCGTTCAGCCAATCGCCGGTGTCCGACTGGCAGCGGCGGTTGCGGATTTCGCGCGCCTCTTCCGCGCCCTGGGGGTGGACGCTGTGTTGGATGTCCACGCAATTGCCTTCAACACCCGTCAGCGTGACGCCACCATGGCTGCCACTGTCGGGGTTGGTCCAAGTGGTGCTGGCCCCGGCCACGGGTGTGGTATCAGCATAAAGCGTCCGGGCGGCCTGACCCATGGTGTGGAAATCTTCGGGCGACAGGCCCGACTGGGCCAACATGCTGGAAATGCTCTGCGCCGGGGCCGCCAGTGGCAGGGCGCAAAGCCCCAGCACGCCAAGGGTTCGGATCACTGTCATCGGGGCCTCCAAATTGTCACGCTTTCCCGGTCACGTTGTCTTGTCCTATCACGTCCGGGGCAGCATCGCATGTGTTCGATGCCGCAGAACAGGCCATTTTATCGTTTTGAGTGAAAGAGCAACCACGTTTTGCCCCCTAGCCGCCCCCGCCCATATGCGGCAGGCTGGGCGGCAAACGGCAGACGACAGGCAATAAAAAGGCACCCCCCGATGGCAGATCCCACCTATTTCGCGCCCACCGGCGGGCACCCGCCGCAGACCGATCTGCTGACGGGCCGGGCCGTCTTTACCGATTCCTATGCGGTGATCCCGCGCGGCACCATGCGCGACATCGTGACATCGAACCTGCCCTTCTGGGATGACACCCGGCTCTGGGTTCTGGCCCGCCCCCTGAGCGGGTTTGCCGAAAGTTTTTCCCACTACATCATGGAGGTCGCGCCGGGCGGCGGCAGCGATGCCCCCGAACCCGACCGAGAGGCGCAGGCGGTGCTGTTTGTCACCACCGGGCAGATCCGCCTGAGCTTTGACGGGCAGACCCACGATCTGGGGCCGGGCGGCTATGCCTATCTGCCCGCCGGTCTGCACTGGCAGCTGCGCGCCGGGGGGCGCAGTGCCGCACGCTTCCACTGGATCCGCAAAGCCTATGACGCGGTGCCCGGCCTGCCCGCCCCCGATCCCATCATCTCAAACGATCGCGACATCGCCCCCAGCGTGATGCCCGACACCGATGGGCGATGGGCCACCACGCGCTTTGTCGATCCCGCCGATCTGCGCCACGACATGCATGTGAACATCGTCACCTTCGAACCCGGCGCGGTGATCCCCTTTGCCGAAACCCATGTGATGGAGCACGGGCTTTATGTGCTCGAAGGCAAGGCCGTCTATCGTCTGAACCAGGACTGGGTCGAGGTCGAAGCCGGCGATTACATGTGGCTGCGCGCCTTTTGCCCGCAGGCCTGCTATGCGGGCGGGCCGGGGCGGTTCCGCTATCTGCTTTACAAGGACGTGAACCGCCACATGACGCTGCGCTGATCGCGGACCTTTCAGGGGCCTCTTGGGCGTATCGCTTTGATCAAAAGATTGTACCAAGCCGCATGATAAGCGTTGAGCTTGCCCCCGCGCGGCGCAAAAGCTGCACCTCATGAGACTTATGCTAAACGGATTCGGCCGCATCGGGCGCACTGTCCTGCGGCAGATCCTTGACCTTGATCCCGGCACGATCGAGCTGGTGGCGATCAACGACATCGCCCCGCTGGACACTTGCGCCTATCTGTTTCAATACGACAGCACCTATGGCCCCTATCCGCACCCGGTGCAGGCCGCCGATGGTGCGCTGCATCTGCGCGGGCGGACGATCCAGTTTCACCGGGCCGAAGACCTGCGCGATCTTGATCTGGGCGGGGTCGACGTGGTGCTGGAATGCACCGGCATCGCGCGCACATCAGACGTGGCCCGGCGCGGGCTGGATGCCGGGGCGCGGGCGGTGCTGATTTCGGGGCCGTCGCCTGCGGCGGAAATCACCTGCGTTCTGGGGGCCAACGAAGATCAGCTGGGACAGGCGCGCATCGTGTCGAACGCATCCTGCACCACAAATGCCATGGCGCCGCTGGCGATGGCGCTGGACCGGCTGGCCGGGATCGTGCAGGGCCACATGACCACGATCCACTGCTATACCAACAGCCAGCCCATGGTGGACGCCCCGCGCGGCGATCTGGCCCGCAGCCGGGCCGGGGCGCTGTCGATGGTGCCCACCAGTTCCAGCGCGATTGCGCTGATGGATACGGTGCTGCCCGCCCTGCGCGGGCGGCTCAGCGGGGCGGCGGTGCGGGTGCCCACCGCCAGCGTGTCGGCGGTGGATCTGGTGGCCACCCTGCGCCAGCCGCTGGACCCGGACGCGCTGCGCGCAATGGCCGATGCGTCCCCCGTTCTGGGCTGGACCGATCAGCCGCTGGTGTCGTCGGATCTGCGGGCGCGGCCGGAATCACTGGTGCTGGCGCTGCCCGAAACCCGTGTGACCGGCAACCAGATCCGGATCTTTGGCTGGTATGACAATGAATGGGGCTTTTCGGCGCGCATGCTTGACATGGCGCGCCTGATGACCGCGCGCCAGCCCTGACGGGTCAGGGCGCGCGGCCGCATATCATCTGCGGATCAGCGATGCCCTGACAGGCCGCCAGACACCTCTTCGGTGGCGGCTTCGGACAGCGGATCGGGCAGCACCAGATTGAGCACGATGGCAATCAGTGCGGCAGGCAGGATCCCTGACGCGCCAAGGATGCGCAGGAAATCGGGCAGGTGCTGCAGCGCGTTGGGCGCACCGGGTGCGACGTTGAGCACCTCAAGCTGCAGGCCCAGACCAAAGGACAGCGCCACCGCAAAGATCACCATGTTGCGCCGGGTCCAGTCCACATCCGACAGCATCGACACCCCCGCTGCGACAACCATCCCGAACATCACGATGACGCCGCCGCCCAGAACCTCGATCGGGACGGTGCGCACCACCGCGCCCACTTTGGGGATCAGCCCGCACAGGATCAGAAAGATCGCACCGATGGTGACCACGTGGCGGCTCATGACGCCGGTCATCGCGATCAGCCCGACATTCTGGCTGAACGATGTGTTGGGCATCGCGCCGAAAATCCCGGCCACAAAGCTGCCCACACCATCGGCAAATGTGGCTCCGCGAATTTCGTCATCGCTCGCCTCGCGCCCGGCGCCCCCCTTGGTGATGCCCGACACATCGCCCACGGTTTCCACCGCCGACACAAACGCCATCAGGCAGAACCCGATCACGGCGGCAAAGCTGAATTCGAAGCCGTATTTGAAGGGCTGCGGCAGCGCAAAGGTTGCCGCGCGCGACCAGCTTGTGGCGATGGCGTCAAAGCTGAGCATCCCCATGGCCAGCGCATAGACATAGCCCGCCAGGATCCCCACCAGCACCGCCGACACCGACAGCATGCCACGGGCAAAGAACTTGAGCCCGAGCGTGACAAAAACCACCACCAGTGCCGCCGACCAGTTCAGCAGGCTGCCATATTCGGGCAGATCACGCGCCTTGGCCGGAACCCCGCCCGCGGCGTATTCGATCCCCACCTTGACCAGCGCCAGACCGATCATCGTGACCACCAGCCCGGTGACCAGCGGCGGCAGCGCAAAGCGGATGCGCCCGATGAAAAAGCCCAGCATCGCGTGAAACAGCCCGCCGATGATGACCCCGCCAAAGAGCGCCGCAAGCCCGTCCACCCCCTTGCCCGCCACCAGCGGGATCATGATCGGCAGAAAAGCAAAGGACGTCCCCTGCACAATCGGCAGCCCAGCGCCGACCGGGCCCAGCGTCACCGTCTGCAAGAGCGTCGCCACCCCCGCAAACAGCATCGACATCTGGATCATGTAAAGCAGCTGCGGAAAATCGGGTGAGTTCGAACCAAAGCCGAACCCCGCCGCCCCGGCCACGATGATGGCCGGCGTGACATTGGACACGAACATGGCCAGCACATGCTGGATCCCCAGCGGGATCGCCTTGCCCAGGGGGGGCGTGTAGTTGGGATCTCGGAGCTGGGCGGGGGTGCCAAGCGATGTGTCTGTCATGGGGCGTCCTCTCTGATGTCGGTAGGACCCGGCGGCCGGTTGGTCCGGCCTTATGGGGGCGGGTCGATGGTAAAGCGGTCGGGGTATCGGAATTCTTCGAGGTTCTCCCCGATCCCGATCCGGTCGACCACGGCAAACAGCCCCGGTTCATGCAGCGGGGTCAGAACCCCGTGCCAGGTGCTGCGAAAGAAATTGATGCCCTGCCCCGGTGTGGTCAGAAAGGCACGCGGACGGCCCGGATGGCCGCCCAGATCAGGCGCCACGATGACCAGAAACGGATGTTCGGTCATCGGCAGAAAAGCCTGAGACCCATCCGGGTGGCGTTCGACCAGATCAAAGCTGTAGGGCAGCGCCACGGGATCGGACCGGAACAGGCTGACGCCCGCGCGCCCGCCGACAAAATCCAGCGCGGCGCGATCGTGATAGCGCCCGCAGCGCCCGTCATTGATGATCTTGTCGGGCGCCCCCGAACAGTCGATGACCTGGCCGTAATCGGCAAATCCTTCGGGTGACAGCGGCTCGGCGGTGATCCGGGTCATGCGGGCAACAGATCCTGCAGGCGCAGCTGCGCAATGCGTTCGACCTGACGGCAGGCTTCGGAAAACTCGGTGTCCCGGTCCTGATCCAGCCGCCGCCGGAACGCCGCGAGGATCGACGCCTTGTCGTGATCGCGCACCGCGATGATGAAGGGGAACCCGAAGCGCTCGGTATAGGCGGCGTTGAGCCCGGTGAATTCGGCACGCTCGTCATCGGTCAGCGCATCGAGCCCGGCCGATGCCTGTTCGGATGTGCTCTCTGCCGTCAGCCTGCGGGCTGCGGCCAGCTTGCCCGCAAGATCGGGATGCGCCCGCAGAACCCCCAGTCGCGCGGCGTCATCGGCGCTGCGAAAGACCCGCGCCAGCGCGTTCCAAAGCCCGCCTGCCGTGTCATGGGCTGGGCCCAGCTCCAGCGCAAAGGCGCCTTCGGCGATCCAGGCGGAATGTTCGAAGATCCCGCCATAGGCGGCAACAAAATCAGCCTGCGTCATCTGCGACGGGCGCGGGCCTGTCGCAGGCGGATGATGTGCGGCCCAATGTGCTGCAATCTCGGCGCGGGTGGCGAACCACACCCCGTCATGGGCGCGCATATGCGCGATGAACCGCTGCAGCGCCGCCGCCCGGCCCGGCCGCCCCGCCAGGCGGCAATGCAGACCGATGGACAGCATCTTGGGCGCGCCTGCGGCCCCTTCGGCATAAAGCAGATCGAAACTGTCGCGCAGATAGGCAAAGAACTGATCGCCCGAATTGAACCCCTGCGGCGTGGCAAACCGCATGTCGTTGGCATCGAGCGTATAGGGCACGATCAGCTGATCGCGATCGCCGACGCGCATCCAGAACGGCAGGTCATCAGCATAGCTGTCGGCGACATAGTCAAACCCGCCCTCTTCGGCGGCCAGCTGCACGGTCTGCATGGAACAGCGCCCTGTGTACCAGCCGCGCGGACGGTCGCCGACAACCTCGGTATGCAGGCGGATCGCCTCGTCCATATCGGCACGTTCGTCTTCGGCACTGTAATCCTTGTATTCGATCCACTTGAGCCCGTGGCTGGCGATTTCCCAGCCCGCGCCCTGCATCGCGGCCACCTGATCGGGCGACCGAGCCAGCGCCGTGGCAACGCCATAGACGGTGATCGGCAGATCACCGAGGATCCGGTGCAGCCGCCAGAACCCGGCGCGCGCGCCGTATTCATAGATGGTTTCCATGTTCCAGTGGCGCTGCCCGTCCCAGGCGGCGGCCCCGACGATTTCGGACAGGAACGCTTCGGACGCGGCATCGCCATGCAGGATGTTGTTTTCGCCGCCCTCTTCATAGTTCAGCACGATCTGAACGGCGATCTTCGCATCGCCGGGCCAGTTCGCTGCGGGCGGGGTTGCACCATATCCGATCAGATCGCGGGGGTATCGTTGCATCGGGGTCTCCGGTTGGGTCATCTGCGATCTCCGTTAGAGCACAGTCAACCGACAGGACAACACGGGGCGGGCCGCATCACATTCAAAAAAAACCGGAAACACTGTCAACCGCGCGCGGGATTTGCCAGTCTGGCACGGATCAGCGACATAGGATCGTGATGAAAACGGAGGCAGAAATGACGGGTTACCTGACCACACATGTCCTTGATACCGCACGCGGGTGCCCGGCCGAAGGGCTTGGGATCGCGCTCTATCGCGTCTCGGGCAATTCCCACAAAAAGCTGGTCGAGATGCAGACCAATGCCGACGGGCGCACCGACAGCCCGATCCTGCCCGAGGGCACGTTCAAGACCGGCATCTATGAGCTGATCTTCTTTACAGGCGACTATCTGCGCGCCACCGGGCAGGCGGGTGAAGATCCGCTGTTTCTTGATCAGGTGCCGATCCGCTTTGGCATGTCCGATCCGGCGGCCCATTACCACGTGCCCCTGCTACTGTCGCCCTATGGCTATTCGACCTATCGCGGCAGCTAGGCTTCGGCGGCGCGCACGGCGGCAGACAGCCGGTCGGTCATGAAATCCATCAGCAGCCGCGTCTTGGGGTCCTGATGGCGGCGATGCGTATATAGGCAGGCCATCTGCACCGGGGTCGCCGGGGTGTCGGTGGCCACCGGCACCAGGCGGCCCGCGCGCAGATGGTCGGCCACTTCGAACACCGGCTTAAGGGCGATCCCCTGCCCCGCCAGCGCCCAGTCGGTCAGCACATCGCCATCGTCACATTCGAACCGCCCCGACACGGCGAATTTGCGCGGACCATCGGCGGTCTCAAGCCGCCACTGGAATTCCGACGCCCCCGGAAACCGCAGGTTCAGGCAATCATGCCCGCCTGCCACCAGATCATCGCCGCTTTGCGGCAGGCCACGCCGGGCGATGTAATCGGGGGACGCGACCAGCACCCGGCGGCATTCGGCGATGCCGCGATAGCGCAGGGTGCTGTCTTCGGGTTGGCCCAGAAAGAACGCCAGATCCAGCCCTTCGCTGGTCAGGTCGACCTTGCGGTCGGTCAGCCTGAGCCGGACATTGACCAGCGGGTAGGCATCCAGGAACGCCGGCAGGCAGGGCGCGATCAGGCGCCGCCCCAGCCCCAGCGGTGCCGCCACAAAGATCGTGCCGCGCGGCGTGTCGGTTAGCGTCATAACCTGCGCTTCGGCGGCATCCACCGCATCCAGCACCGCGCAGGCCCCGTCATAGAACGCCTTGCCCTGTTCGGTGGGCGACAGGTTGCGCGTGGTGCGCTGGAACAGGCGCACGTTCAGATGGTTTTCCAGTTGCGAAATCCGCGCCGATGTCACCGCCGGAGAAATCCTCAGATCCCGGCCCGCCGCCGACATGCTGCCCAATTCATAGACACGAACAAAGGTGCGGATGTTGTCGAGATAGGACATTCTTCGGCTTTATTTGACACAGCTTGGCAATACACGGGAATACCGAATAAACCGGGACAAGACTAGTCTGGCCCTCAAATTACGTCAGGAGACCTGCCATGTATGATTTTGCCGTGCTCTGGGCCTGGCTGGAATTTGCGGTGCGCTGGACGCATGTGATCACGGCAATTGCCTGGATCGGGTCGTCCTTCTATTTCATCGCGCTGGATCTGGGGCTGAACCGCAACATCCCCGGCCCCGCCGATGGCGAAGAATGGCAGGTGCACGGGGGCGGGTTCTATCACATCCAGAAATATCTGGTGGCGCCCGACCAGATGCCCGAGCATCTGACCTGGTTCAAATGGGAAAGCTATGCCACCTGGCTGAGCGGTGCGGCGCTGTTGATGGTGGTCTACTGGGCGGGGGCCGAGCTTTATCTGGTGGACCCGTCCAAGGCTGATCTGAGCCTGTTTCAGGGCATCGCGATTTCGGCCGCGTCGCTGGCGGTGGGCTGGGTGGTGTATGATCAGCTGTGCAAATCGCGGCTGGGGGATCATCCGACGCTGCTGATGGTGCTGCTGTTCGGGGTGCTGGTCGCCATGAGCTGGGGGTACAATCAGGTCTTTACCGGCCGCGCCGCGCTGCTGCATCTGGGGGCTTTCACCGCCACGATCATGACGGCGAACGTGTTCTTCATCATCATCCCCAACCAGCGCATCGTGGTGGCCGATCTGGTCGCGGGGCGCAAACCCGATCCCAAATACGGCAAGATCGCCAAGCTTCGGTCGACCCACAACAACTATCTGACCCTGCCGGTCATCTTCCTGATGCTCAGCAACCACTATCCGCTGGCCTTTGGCACCCAGCACAGCTGGCTGATCGCAGCGCTGGTGTTCCTGATGGGGGTGACGATCCGGCACTATTTCAACACCCGCCACGCCCGTGCAGGCAACCCGACATGGACCTGGCTGGCCACCGCCGTGCTCTTCCTGCTGATCGCCTGGCTGTCCACGGCCAACATGCGCAGCACCGATGGCGACACCGACGATCTGGCCCTGCTGACCCCTGCGCAGGCCGCACGGATCGACGCGCATGGTTTTGACGAAGCCTATGAAATCGTACTGGGGCGCTGTTCGATGTGCCATGCGCGTGAACCGGTCTGGGACGGGATCCTGTGGCCACCCAAAGGGGTGGTGCTGGAAACCGAAGCCGACATCGCCCGCAACGCCACGCAGATCTATCTGCAGGCCGGGATCAGCCACGCCATGCCGCCCGCCAACATCACCTATATGGAGCCCGAAGACCGCGCCGCGATCCAGCGCTGGTTTCGCAACCTCGACGGTTGACGCGGCGGTCGGCCAAGAAAAAAGTGGCGCGACGCGCCATGCTCGTGCCAGTCTCGGGACCAGAGGCACTGAGACGGGGCACCCGGTCGGGTGGGGACAATGAAGACACGACTATTTCTGTGGCAACACTGCCGCATGATGATCTGCACGCTGATCGCCTGCCTGACGACATTGGCCGCCCCGGCCCTGGCCCAGACCTGCGCCCTGCCCGATCTGCGCACCGACGACCCCCCCGGCAATGGCGCCCCCGTGGATGTCGGAGTGGGCATGATCGTTCTGGATGTCATGGGCGTCGAAGATGTCAGCCAGCAAATTGAGATCGACCTGTCGGTCTATGTCACATGGACCGATGAGCGCCTGATCGGAATGGAAGGCTGCCGCCTTCCGGCGACCTCGATCTGGACGCCGCATCTGCGGCTGGTGAATTCGTCGAACCTGCGGCTGGCCTTCATCAACGCCCGTGATCAGGTCACCATCCGCGAAAACGGAGAGGTGCATTATGCGCAGCGCGGCACCGGGCGGATTTCCAGCTACCACAGCCTGCGCCGTTTTCCATTTGACCGGCACAATTTCGACATTCGCCTGACCCCGGTCGTGTCTGAACGCACCACCATCAACCTGATCCCGGATGTGGAAAACACCTGGATCGCCAACCGGCTCAACGTCGAAGGCTGGACCATGAGCGGCGTGTCCATCGCGGCCGGAGACTACATCCTGCGCGACGGTGCCGCCCCGTTCAAGACCGTGGCCCTGACCATCCGGGCCGAGCGCAACCCCGAATTCTTCGTCTACCGCGTGCTGGTGCTGCTGTTTCTGGTGGTGGGCATGTCCTGGGTGATCTTCTGGGTGCCGCCCAGCCGGTTCGAATTCCAGATCGGCATCGGCGCCACCGCCATGCTGACGGCCATCGCCTTCAACCTGGCGCTGTCGGGGCAACTGCCTCCGGTGGGCTATCTGACCATTCTGGACAAGATGATGGTCTGGGCGATCTTCCTGGTGTTCCTGTCCATCATCGAAGCGCTGATCGCCGGGCGCATGGTCATGAAAGGCCGCGAGAAAGAAGCCCTTGCCATCGACCGCGCCTGCCGGATCGTGTTCCCGGTGCTGCTGCTGGGGGGCTGGCTGGGGCTGGTCCTGACCTGACGCACCGCCCGGGCCCCTGCAATCCGTGGGCAAAATGAAACAGATCCGCACCACAATCGGCTGCGCCCCCAAATCCCTGTCGCTTCCACACGTGAAGCGGTTAAGACTGTTCACAATTTGTTGAGGACGCGGTTCACGATGCGATTTGTCGATAGAGGCCAGCACATATGATGTCGCGATACGACACCGTCCGGCGGCGGGCCCTGTCGATGTTTGGCGCGCTGATGCTGTCGTCCCTGCCGCTGGCTGCGGCCGAGACATCGCTCACCGCGCCGGGCGCGCCGGACAGTCTGGTCAATCGGCTCAAGGCCGGGTCCTTTGCCCTGTCGGCCCAGGAACGCGAAGTCGAAGACACGCAGGAAATCCTGGCCGCGGCGCTGGCCGATTACCGCACGCTGGTGTCGCTGCTTTATGATCAGGGCTATTTCGGGCCGGTGGTGTCGATCAAGGTCGACGGGCGCGAGGCCGCGACCATCCCACCGCTGTCGCCACCCGCAAAGATCGACCGGATCGACATCACGGTCGACACCGGCCCGGTCTATACCTTCGGTGCGGCGGGCATCGCGCCGCTGGCGCCGGACACCCTCTTGCCCGAAGACTATGCCAGCGGGAAACGGGCATCGACCCGCGCGATCCAGAACGCTGCCCGCGCCGGGGTGCAGCGCTGGCAGGAAATCGGCCATGCCAAGGCCGATCTGGGGGCGCAGAGCATCACCGCAAACCACCCCAAGGCACAGCTTGATGCGTCGCTGACGCTGACACCGGGGCCCAAGCTTTACTTTGGCAAGGCCACCGTTGCAGGTGACAGTGGGGTCCGCGAAGAGGCGATTTTACGTATTGCGGGCTTTCCGTCCGGCACCGTCTATGACCCGGCCGAGGTGCAGAAGGTCGGAGACCGCCTGCGCCGGACCGGCGCCTTTGGCGCGGTCAGCCTGCAAGAGGCCGAAACCGCCAATCCCGATGGCACGCTGGATTTCACCATCAACGCCACCGGGCGCAAGCCCCGCCGGGTGCGCTTTGGTGCTGAAGTGGCCACCGAAACCGGGCTTGAGATTTCGGCAGGCTGGATGCACCGCAACATCTTTGGCGGTGGCGAACGGCTCGCTTTTGACGCGCGGGTACGCAATATCGGCGGGCCCGAAGAGATCGACGGGCTGATCGCCCTGCGGCTGGACCGGCCGGCCGCCTTTGGCGCCGATTACGACCAGTTCTATCTGGGCGAGCTGGAAATCCTGGATGAACCGTTCTACCGGCTGTCGCGCGCGCTGGTCGCCACCGGGGTCAAGCGGATCTATTCGGACGATCTGTTTGCCGAACTGTCCATCGGCATTCAGGCGTCGCGATCCACTGATGCCTTTGGTGACCGCAAATTCAACATGGTGCTGATGCGTGGGCGCGTCGAATGGGACAAGCGCAACAGCGAAGTGAACCCGACCAACGGCTTTTTTGTTGATGCCAGCGCCATCCCCTATGCCGGGTTCGACGATACCGAAACCGGGGGCCGCCTGACGCTGGACACGCGCGGGTATCTGCCGCTCCTCCAAGAGCGCGTGGTGCTGGCCGGGCGGGTGCAGGTGGGATCGGTTGTGGGATCATCGCTGGCCGGGACGCCGCCCAACTTTACCTTCTTCTCGGGCGGTGCAGGCACCGTGCGCGGGCAGCCCTATCAGTCGCTGGGCCTTCCGTTCAATGACAGCACCGTCGGCGGGCGTGGCTTTCTGGGTCTTGCCGGTGAAATCCGCACCCGCGTGACCGACAGCATCGGCGTTGTGGCCTTTGTCGACTATGGCGCGGTGGACGCCGAAAGCTTTGTCGGGGCCAATGCCGAAAGCCATGCCGGTGCCGGGCTGGGGATACGCTATGATCTGGGGGGTGTCGGCCCGCTGCGATTCGATCTGGGCTGGCCCATTTCCGGCGATACCGGCGACGGTCTGCAATTCTATCTAGGCATCGGACAGGCGTTTTGACCCGAAGACTGACATATGTCCTGAGCGGCGCGCTGCTGCTGACCGGCCCCGCCGCTCTGGCCCAGTCGGACGACACGGATGCGGGCGGCCCGCTGGTGCGTCTGCTGGAAAACACCCTGTCCAATGACGACCGCCGGATCGAGGTCATCGGCCTGCAGGGCGCGCTGAGCGCGCGGGCCACGATCGAAGAACTGCGGGTGTCGGATGATGACGGGGCGTGGTTCACGCTGAAGGATGCGGTGCTTGACTGGAACCGGCTGGCGCTGGTGCGCGGGCGGTTTTCCGTCAATGAGCTGAGCGCGCAAAGCATCGAAATCGCCCGCCTGCCCGACCCGCCAAGCGACCCTGAACCCAAGCTGCCATCGCCCGAAACAGAACCGTTTTCCCTGCCCGAGCTTCCCGTGGCCATCGAAATCGCGCAGCTGTCCATCGGCACTGTGGCGCTTGGCGAGCCGGTGATCGGCGCCGCCGCCGAGCTGTCGGTGAACGGGCGGTTCAATCTGGCGGGCGGGGCGCTCGATACGCTGCTGTCGGTGGCGCGCACGGACAAGACGGGCGACGCGCTGTCGCTGAAGGCGGGCTATGCCAATGACACGCGCGTCATTGATCTTGACGTCACGCTGACCGAAGCGGCGGGTGGGTTGCTGGGCACCGCGTTGGATATTCCGGGCACGCCGTCGCTGGCCTTTACCGCCAAGGGCAACGGACCGCTGGATGATTTCACCGCCAATATCGGTCTGGCCACCGAAGGCGTGCGCCGTTTTGGCGGCACGGTCGACCTGCGCGGCACGCCCGCTGCGGATGGAGGCGACACGCAGGCGCTTGGCTTTGCCGCCGATCTGGGCGGCGATCTGACCCCGCTGATGGTGGCCGAATTCCACCCGTTCTTTGGCACCAGCACCGCTCTGACGCTGGACGGTGTGCGCCAACCCAGCGGCGCGCTGTCGATCCGCGACCTGACCCTCAGTTCGGCGGCGGTGGATCTGACGGCCAGTCTGGATCTGTCGGACAGCGGCGCCCCGATCCGGGGGCAGCTGAACGGGTTGATTGCGCCCACCGGCGCGGATGACCGGCTGGTACTGCCTGTACCAGGCGGCGAAACCACCATCGAAAGCGCATCACTGACCGGCCAGATCGACGGGCAAAGCGATGAAGACTGGGATCTGGATCTGATCGTCACCGGCTTTGCCAATCCCGACACGCGGATCGACACCCTGTCACTAAGCGGGGATGGCACGATCACCCTGGGCGAGGCCACGGCCCTGGCCGGCAGCATTGCCGCCGCCGTGCAGGGTCTGGGCCTGTCGGATGACACGCTGTCGACCACGATGGGCGACACGCTGCAACTGACGGGCGATTTCGATCTGCCGGGGGATGGCACGCTTGGGATCAGCGACCTGCATCTGTTCGGCGCTGGCGCCGATGCGCGCGGATCGGCGCGGATCAGTGGCTTGGGCAGCGGCTTCAGCCTGGATGGCCAGGCATCGCTGTCGGTGGCCGATCTGGGCCGTTTTGCGGCGCTGACCGGGCAGGATCTGTCGGGCGCGCTGCGTGCCGATCTGACCGGCAAGGGCGCGCCCCTTGGCGGCGATTTCGACATCGTTCTGAACGGCACCGCGCAGGATCTGGCCCTTGGCATCGCGCAGGCCGATGCGCTGCTGGTGGGCGAAACCGTGCTGCGCCTTGACGCCGAGCGCGGCACATCCGGGATCGCCCTGCGCGATCTGTCGCTGCGCAACCCACAGCTTGAGGTGACCGGCACCGGCGCGCTCAGCAGCACAGGGACGCAGGCCGATCTGACCGCAACGCTGGATGATCTGGGCAAGGTGGTGCCGCAGTTGCCCGGCCCGGCCAGCCTGCGCGCGACGCTGGCGCAGGATGACACGGTCTGGACCGGCGATCTGCGCGTGGATGGGCCCGATGCCATCTTTGCCACGCTGACCGGGGACGTGACGACCACGGGCGGGGCCGATCTGGATCTGGACGCGGCCTTTCCGGGGCTGGAACGCTTTGTCCCGCAACTGGTGGGCACAGCCACGCTGACCGGCACGGTTGAGCGTGACGCCGACAGCGGCGAAGCCATGGCCAAGCTGCGGCTTGAGGGGCCGCAGGATCTGATGGCCGACATTGACGGCACCGTCAGCGCCGAAAAGCAGGCCGACTTGACCCTTGCCGCCGCAATCGGCGCGCTTGAGGCCTTGGTGCCGCAGTTGGAAGGCCAGGCGCGCCTTGACGGCACCCTGCGCGCCGATCTGGATGCGCAATCGGCCCACGCCGATCTGACGCTGACGGCTCCGCAGGACATTGCCGCCAGCGTCAAGGGCACGGTCGCGATGGAGGACGCCACCGATCTGACCATCCGCGCCAGCCTGCCCCAGATGCAAAGCTTTGTGCCCCAGCTGCCCGGTGCGGCGCAGCTGGACGGGCGGCTGACACGCCCAAGCCCCGCCGACCCTTGGGTGGCAGATGTGGATCTGAGCGCGCCCGAAGACATCCGTGCCGCCATCGACGCCAGCCTGGCCGCCGACGGCACCACCGATCTGGACATCAACGCCGCCCTGCCCCGGCTCGAAATTTTTGTGCCGCAGCTGCCCGGTGCCGCCACGCTGATCGCCCGTGCCGACCGCGCGGCAGGCAGCAGCGACTGGGCCGCCCAGGCCAATCTGACGGCCCCGCAGGACATCAGCGCCACGATTGATGCCAACGCCAACACCGACAGTCAGGCGCTTGATCTGCGCTATCTGGCCCGCGTGCCCCAATTGCAAAGCTTTGTGCCGCAGCTGGTCGGTCTGGCCCGGCTGAGCGGCGATCTGAGCCGCGATGCCAAAGGGGTCTGGGCCGCGCAAACCCAGCTGAGCGCGCCCACGAACATCACCGCCCAGATCGACGCCACCATGACCGAAGGCGGCCCGCTTGATGCGCACTATGACGCGACGATCCCGCAGCTCGATGTGTTCGTGCCCCAACTGCCCGGCGCGGCCACGCTGACAGGCGATGTGACACGCGCCGACACCGGCGAAGACTGGGCCGGAACCCTGCGCCTGCGTGCGCCAGGCGAAATCACCGCCGATCTTGACGCGCAGGCCAACCTGAACGGCCCCGTCGATGCCACGCTGACCGCCCGGATGCCCGATCTTGACCGGTTTGTCCCGCAGCTGACCGGCGGCCTGACGCTGGATGCGCAGCTGACGCGGGCCAACGCCACGGCAGACTGGATCGGGTCGGTGGATCTGGACGGGCCGCAGGGGCTGGTGCTTGATGCCAACACGGCGGCGGATCTGGATGGCGCGGTCAAGGCCACGCTGGATGCGGGTTTTGACCGGATTGACCTCTTTGTGCCGCAACTGGTGGGGCCGGTCGCGCTGACAACCGAGCTTGACCGCGCAGGCAATGGCCGGGACTGGACCGGCCAGTCCAAGCTGACCGCGCCGGGGGGCATCACCGCCGATCTGGGCGGGACACTGTCCCAACAGGGCGATGCCGACATCCGCTTTGACGCAAGCGTTCCGGGCATGGAACGGTTTGTGCCCGAATTCCCCGGCACCTTGCAGGCCAAGGGCACCGCCACCCGCAGCGACGCGCAATGGACCGTCGACACCGATCTGCAGGCACCCGGCGGCACCTCGGCACGGGTGACAGGTGGCTATGACGAAACGGCCGGCACCGCCGATCTGGACATTTCTGGCGGGGTGCAGCTTGGGTCGCTCAACACGATCATTGCGCCCAACTCCATTCAGGGCGGCGCGAACTATGATCTGGCGCTGAAGGGCCCGCCCGGCCTCGACGCGCTCAGCGGCACCATCACCGTGAACAACGTCGGCATCGCCATCCCTGCCCTGCAAAACGCCATCAACAATTTCGGCGGCAGCGTGACGCTGAACGGGGCGCAGGCACAGATCGCCCTGGGCGGCAGCATGCGCACCGGCGGGCAGCTGCGCATTGACGGTCCCTTGGGTCTGCAACCGCCCTTCAACAGCAATGTGGATGTCACGCTGGATGCGCTCACCCTCAGCGACGGGCTGAGCTATGAAACGGTGATGGATGGCGGCATCCGCCTGTCCGGCCCGGTCACCGGCGGCGCAAACCTGACCGGGCGCATTGATGTGGGTGAAACCGAAATCAACATCGCCACCGTGGGCGGGGCGCCCGGTGCCGCCGCGATCCCCGAGATCACCCATGTGGGCGAAAGCGAAGCCGCGCTGCTGACCCGCCAGCGCGCTGGCCTTGTGGTCAAGGAGACCACCGAAGAGGACAACACCAGCAGCGGGCCGCCCATCGGGCTGGATGTGACAATTTCGGCCCCCAACCGGGTGTTTGTGCGTGGGCGCGGGCTCGAATCCGAACTGGGCGGCGAAATCCGCATTCGCGGCAACACCAACAATATCCGCCCCGAAGGCTCGATCGAGCTGTTGCGCGGCAGCCTGTCGATCCTGGCCCGGCGTCTGGATCTGAGCCGCGGCGTCGTCTCGCTCAGCGGCACGCTGGAACCCGATATCGACTTTGCCGCCACCACCACCACCAGCGAAGGCGACGCCACGCTGACGATCCAGGGCCCGCTCAGCGATCCGTCGGTCGAAGTCACATCAGACCCGCAGCGCCCATCGGAAGAAGCCCTTGCCATGCTGGTCTTTGGTGATCAGTTTTCCAACCTCTCGCCGGTCAAGATCGCACAGCTCGCCGCATCGCTGGCACGGCTGTCAGGCACCGGCGGCGGCCTGACGACCGGCATCCGCGAAGGACTCGGCCTCGATAGTGTGGATTTCACCACCGACAAGGATGGCAATGCCGCTGTGGGCGTGGGCACCTATGTCTCGGAAAACATCTATACCGATGTCACCGTCAACGCGCGCGGCGATAGCGAGGTCAATATCAACCTCGACCTGTCCGACAGCTTCACCGTCAAAGGCTCGGTCGACAACAAGAGCGATACCAGTATCGGGATCTTCTTCGAACGCGATTACTGATCGGCTTCGGCCTGGCCCCAGATCTCGCGCACCCAGCGGGTGGGCAGGATATAGGTGCGGATGCTTTTCAACGGCTTGGGCTGGCGCAGCGCCCGCGCGATGTGCTGCAGCGGCGGTAGATGCGGTTCGCCCTCGCGCATCTGACCTGCCATCGCCTCTTTGGGGTTGGGATGCCCGGCAAAAATCGCCACCCGCATGCCGCGCGGCTTGCGCGGTTGCAGGACATAGTTCAGCGGAAACAGCCGGGCGCATTGCAGACGGAAATGGCGCACCCAGGGGCGCGGCCAGAATTTGACACCGCCCGGCGCGTTGCGGGTCACGAAGAACTGCTCGAACACATATTCATCCGCCACGCCCTGCGGATCCTGGGCAAAACGCGCCTGCAACGGCGCCAGCTTGCCCACCGGCATCCGATAGATCGACGTCTGCCCCAGCCGGTGCAGAGGTTTGGCCGCATTGCGCGCCAGCACCACATCATCGGGGTCGCCAAATTCAAAGAACGGATCCAGCGACCCGGTCACCGCCACATCAAGATCCAGAAACAGCACCGGCCCGTCCAGCCCATCCAGCGTCGGCGCCCAAAGCCGCGATTTCGGCCATTTTCCGGGCGTATCCTTGGGCATAAAGCCCGGCATGGGCGGCAGATCCTTGCAGATCACCTCGGGGCGGACGCCTTCGGTGACATCCGTGAAGCACACAAACGTAAAGGGCGGCGTGATGTTGCGCGCAACCATCGCATAAAGACGGTTGATATAGGGCGCGCCATAGCGCGTTCCCCAATTGATGCACATGATCTGCTTTTTCATTGCGTCACCCTGCCACATTTGCACAAGACCCCGGATCAGATGGGTGATCGCGATGCGCCCAAGGGTCGGGTCGCCGCCGCGCATTCGCATTGAACAAGGCGTCTTTGGATCGGGCTTAGCACGTGGGGATGACCGCAACAATCGACGGTGCATGTGCCCGTTCCGATCTGCGGCGGGACCGGGCCCATGCCGCATGCCAGGGCCGGGTTGCCTGTCAGCTATCCTTTGATGTTCGGTGCGCGATGCATCTCCATACAGCCGCCGCGACGATGACTATCCCAAGTAAGATCGACGCATATCGCACGCCGAATGAGGCATAGTAGGTCGCGTACGAGACCTGCATCCAATGTGCTCGGTCGCCTCGCAAAAGCAGATAAAACTGCGCTCCGTCGATGTTTCTGTCGACAACGACATCACCAATCCAAAAATGAAGCGCCACGGAGGCTCCGAATACGAACCAAAAGGCGGTGGCGAGGATTCGGTCAAACTGCGTCATTGCTAACGTCATTCGTCCGACGAGTTTGGTCAGCAGACGCATTATATGATGTTGCTTTGGGGATTTTTGTTGATTTTGTTTATGACGGTTTAGAGATTTATTTGAGGATTTTACTAGGTTTGGCGGTGACCTACTCTCCCACGACTTAAGCCGCAGTACCATTGGCGCTCGGGCACTTAACTTCCGGGTTCGGGATGGGACCGGGTGTTTTGCTCCTGCTATG
>JAOXSC010000110.1 GCA_025800215.1 Marinibacterium sp. | reverse complement strand
GACGGTGATCGCCACGCTGGCGCTGCCCACCTATGGGGTTGGCGCCGCCGCGATCTGTCTGCTGGCGGGGTTGGGCCTGGGGGCGGTCTCCGGTTATGTGACGACCAAGCTTTTGGTGCCGTCCTTTATCTCGACACTGGCGATTGGCGGGCTGGCCTTTTCGGCCGCGCAATACCTCTCAGGCCAGCGGGCGCTGTTCATGGATGCGACGCTGCGCGATGCGAATTTCGGCTGGATGACCGGGGTCACCGCCGGCATCCCGCATGAGATCTTTATCGGCGCGGTGCTGGTGATCGCCACCTGGTTCCTGCAGTCCCGCACCACCTTTGGCCGCGCGCTAAAGGCGGTCGGTGCGGGGGAGCCCGCCGCCGTGGCCTCGGGCCTGGATGTGACGCGGATCAAGATCATGGCATTTGCCGTGTCGGCCGGATTGGCCGCGATTGCCGGGCTGTTGTTTTCGGTCAAGCTGTCTGGCGGTTCGCCGACGCTCGCCAATGGGTTCCTGCTGCCCGCCATCGTTGCGGTTCTGGTTGGCGGCACGCCACTGACCGGCGGCGTGGGCGGCGTGGTCAACACGTTGATCGGAACGCTGATCGTGGCGGTGATCCGGTCGTCCATGCTCTATTTCGAAGTCGACGCGACCAAGCA
>JAOXSC010000151.1 GCA_025800215.1 Marinibacterium sp. | reverse complement strand
GACTATGCCATGTCCGTTATCGTCAGCCGGGCGATTCCCGACCTGCGCGACGGGTTGAAACCGGTGCACCGGCGCATCCTATACGCGATGCACGAGACCGGAAACACGCATGACAAGAGCTATCGCAAATCGGCCCGCCCGGTTGGCGATGTCATGGGTAAATACCACCCCCATGGCGACAGCGCGATCTATGACGCGCTGGTGCGTATGGCGCAGGATTTCTCGATGTCGCTGCCGCTCTTGGATGGTCAGGGGAACTTTGGCTCGATGGACGGGGATAACCCGGCGGCGATGCGTTACACCGAGGTGCGCATGGACAAACCTGCCGCCTCGCTGCTGGCGGATATTGAAAAAGAAACCGTTGATTTTCAGGATAACTACGACGGCAAAGACCGCGAACCCACGGTTCTGCCGGCGCGGTTCCCCAACATGCTGGTCAATGGCGCGGGCGGTATCGCCGTGGGCATGGCGACCAACATTCCGCCCCACAATCTGGGCGAGGTGGTCGACGCCACGCTGGCCCTGATCGACGAGCCGGACCTGACCTCGGAACAGCTGATCGACTATGTCCCCGGCCCCGATTTTCCGACCGGCGGCGTCATGCTGGGCCGCTCGGGCGCGCGCAAAGCCTATCTTGAAGGGCGCGGCAGCGTCATCATCCGCGCCAAGACCCGCGTTGAGGAAATCCGCAAGGACCGCTACGCCATTATCGTGGACGAGATCCCCTATCAGGTGAACAAGGCCGCGATGATCGAAAAGATCGCCGAAGCGGTGCGCGAAAAGCGCATCGAAGGCGTGGCCCATGTGCAGGATGAAAGTGACCGCAACGGCGTGCGCGTGGTGGTCGAGCTCAAACGCGATGCCACGCCCGATGTGGTCCTGAACCAGCTTTACCGCTTTTCGCCGATGCAGACTTCGTTCGGGTGCAACATGCTCGCGCTCAATGGCGGGCGGCCCGAACAGCTGACGCTGCGCGGGTTCCTGACCGCGTTCATTGATTTCCGCGAAGACGTGGTGGCGCGCCGCACCGCCTTTGACCTGCGCAAGGCCCGCGAACGCAGCCATATCCTGTGCGGTCTGGCGGTTGCGGTGTCCAATGTCGACGAGGTCGTGGCCACCATCCGGGCGTCGGCCGATGCGGCCGAGGCACGCCAGAAACTGATGACCCGGCGCTGGCCTGCGGCCGATATTGCCGGTTATATCCGCCTGATCGACGACCCGACCCACACGATGAATGACGACGGGACCTATAACCTGTCCGAAGCACAGGCCCGCGCCATCCTGGAGCTGCGCCTGCAGCGCCTGACCCAGCTGGGCGTGAAAGAGGTCACCGACGAGCTCGAAGAGCTGGCGGGCAAGATCAAGGAATACCTCGACATCCTGTCAAGCCGCGACCGCATCATGGGCATCATCGCCGATGAGCTGCGCGACGTCCGCGACCAGTTCGCCGTCCCCCGCCGCACCGAGATCACCGACTGGTCCGGCGACATGGAAGACGAAGACCTGATCGAACGCGAAGACATGGTCGTTACCGTGACATCCGGCGGCTATATCAAGCGCACCCCGCTGGCCGAATTCCGCGCCCAGAAGCGCGGCGGCAAGGGGCTGTCGGGCATGCAGACAAAGGACGAGGACGTCGTCACCACGCTGTTTGTGGCCAATACCCACACGCAGCTTCTGTTCTTCACCACCGACGGGATGGCCTACAAGCTCAAGACCTGGCGCCTGCCGCAGGGCGGACGCACGTCCAAGGGCAAGGCCATTGTCAACATTCTGCCCATTCCCACCGGCGTGTCGGTGGCCGCGATCATGCCCGTCGATCGCGACGAAGCGGAATGGAGCGAATTGCAGATCATGTTCGCCACCTCGGCGGGGGATGTGCGCCGCAATGCGCTCAGCGATTTCACCAATGTCAAACGCAACGGCAAGATCGCGATGAAGCTGCCCGATGGGGTCGAACTGGTGCGCGCGCGCATCTGTTCGGAAGATGACGATGTGATGCTGGTCACGGATTCGGGCCGCGCCATCCGCTTTCCCACCACCGATGTGCGCATCTTCAAGGGCCGCGATTCCACCGGGGTGCGCGGGATCCGGCTCAGCAATGGTGACCGGGTCGTGTCGATGTCGGTGATCCGCCATTTCGAAGCCTCGCCCGATGAACGCGCGGCCTATCTCAAGATGCGCCGCGCGGTCGCCGGGCTGGCCGATGATGCCGACAGCACCGATGACGATGGGGCCAATGCCAACGCCACCATCACCCAAGAGCGCTATGCCGAAATGTCGGCGGCCGAAAACCTGATCCTGACGATCACCTCCGGCGGGTCGGGCAAGCTGAGCTCAAGCCACGACTACCCGGTGCGCGGGCGTGGTGGCATGGGGGTCGCGGCCATGGACAAGGCGATGCGCGGCGGTGCGGTTGTGGCATCCTTTGCGGTGGATCTGGATGACCAGATCATGCTGGCCACATCCAAGGGCCAGTCGATCCGGGTGCCGGTCGATGGCATTTCCTTCCGCTCGCGCAGCGCGGGTGGCGTAAAGGTGTTCAACACCGGCGCCGGCGAAGAGGTCGTCAGCGTCGCCTGGATCGCAGATCAGGGCGACGAAGACGGCGACGACAGCTGATCAGATGACAAAACGGGGCGCGACGGCAAGGTCGCGCCCCGTTTTGCTTGTTCCAAGGGGGATGGGCCGCCACCCGACAGGGTCACCCCCCCCGGATGGCGCCTGGATGACCCCCGACGATCAGAGGCCGTAGATCCCGCTGAACTTGGCCTCGATATAGCGCAGCAGCGGGTCGGGGCCGGGCTCGATCCCGCTGGCCTGACGGATCGTGTCGCGCGGGGTCATCAGGCTGCCATAGCGTTGCAGCCTGTCGCGCAGCCAGCCGGTGGCGCAGCCCGGATCGCCCTTGGCCAGATCCGCATCCAGATCCGGCAGATCGGCGCGCAGCGCATCATGCAGGCACCCGGCATAGACATTGCCCAGCGAATAGGTGGGGAAATAGCCAAAGAGCCCCACCGACCAGTGCACATCCTGCAGGCAACCATTGGACGGCTTGTCCACGGCATAGCCGAAATCGGCGGCAAACCGGTCATTCCACGCGGCCTCAAGATCGCCAACGGCCAGATCCCCCGACACCAGCGCGCGCTCCAGATCAAAGCGCAGCATGATGTGCAGGTTATACTGCAGCTCGTCCGCTTCGGTGCGGATATAGCCGTTTTCGACCTTGTTCACCGTGGCATAGAACGCATCCGCATCCGCCACCCCGAAATCGCCAAAGGCCGCGCGCATCTGATCGAACAGCCAGCCGGTAAAGGCGCGGCTGCGGCCCAGCTGGTTTTCATAGATCCGGCTTTGGCTTTCATGCACGCCCATGGACACGCCGCGCCCGATCGGGGTCAGCGCATAGCTGTCATCCACCCCCTGCTCATAGGCGGCGTGGCCGACCTCGTGAATGGTGGAATAGAAACAGTTGAACGGGTCGGTGTCGCTGGTGCGGGTGGTGATGCGCACGTCATGGCCGCTGCCCGAGCTGAACGGATGCACCGCCTTGTCGATGCGCCCCATGTGCATGTCATAGCCAAAGGCGCGCGCCAGCGTGTCGGCCAGCTGCATCTGGATCGCGGTATCATACTGCCCGCTCAGGCTCGCGGGCGCGGGTTGGTCCAGCACGGCGGCGCGCAGCGCCACCAGGCGCGGGCGCATTGCGTCGAACATGGCCGCGATCCCGGCACCGCTTTCGCCCGGTTCGTAATCCTGCAGCATCGCGTCATAGACATCGCCGCCATCGGCCAGCGCCTGACCTTCTTCGCGCTTCAGCGCGACCACCTCGGCCAGCACGGGCAGAAAGGCCGCGACATCTTCGTCGGCGCGCGCCGCCGCCCATTTGCCCTGCGCCTCAGAGGTGACACGCGCCAGCGTCTTGGCCAGATCCGCGGGCACCTTGCCCGCGCGCTCATAGGCGCGGCGGATCTCGCGCAGCTGGGCCGCACCGACCGCATCGGGCGCCGTCGCCGCATCCAGCCAGTCGCCCACCTGCGGGGCCGAGCGGCGCGCATGCAGCACCGATTCCATCGCGGCCATTTCCTGGCCACGCTGCGCGGCAGACCCGCGCGGCATCACGGTTTCCTGATCCCAGCCCAGGCGCCCGGCAATCTGTTCCAGCGCGCAGGTTTCACGGGCAAAGCCCATCAGGTCATCAAAGGCAGTCATCAGATCAGCTTTCCTGGATCGAGGTTTGAATGGGATAGGCCCCCAGATAGCGCGCCCGCAGGATCAGCACCCACAGCACCACGGCCGTGATCTGGTGCAGGATCGCCAGCTGCCAGGGCACCGCATAAAGCACGGTTGTGATCCCCAGCACGATCTGAACGCTCAGCACCGCCAGCACCGCGTTGAAGGCAAAGCGTGTCGCGGCATGGGCGCTGCGGCGGCTGACCAGCCAGGCGCCGATGCCAAAGGCCAGCAGCACATAGCCCGTCACCCGGTGGATGAACTGCACCAGACCGGCATTTTCAAACAGGTTGCGCCAGCCGGGGCTGAGCACAAAAGCATCGGGCGGCACCACCTGCCCGCCCATCAGTGGCCAGTCGGTGAAACTGCGGCCCGCGTCGATCCCCGCGACCAGCGCGCCCAGCAGGATCTGCACAAAGGCCAGATGCAAAAGCCCGGTGCCAAGACCGTAGATCCGCGCCTCTTTCGCGCGGCGCGCCTGCAGCAGGTCGCGTTCGCTGCGCCCCAGAAGGAACACGTACCACGCGATAAAGCCCAGAATGACAAAGGCCAGCCCCAGATGCACCGCCAACCGGTACGAGGCCACATCCACCATGCCTTCGCCCTGGGTGACGCCCGAAGACACCATCCACCAGCCGATCGCCCCCTGCAGCCCGCCAAGCGCGCCCAACAGCAACAGCCGCCCGGTCCAGCCCACCGGGATCTGGCGTGCGATCAGGAACCCCGCAAAGCCCAGGGCCCAGACCAGCCCGATCACCCGGCCCAGTTGCCGGTGGCCCCATTCCCACCAATAGATGACCTTGAAATCAGACAGCTTCATCCAGTTGTTTTCCAACTGGAATTCGTCGATCTGCTGGTATTTGTCGAACTCGGCCTGCCAGTCGGCTTCGGACAGCGGCGGCAGCGCGCCGGTGATCGGGCGCCATTCGGTGATCGACAGGCCGGAATCGGTCAGCCGCGTCAGCCCGCCCACAGCGATCATCACCATCACCAGCGCAAACAGGATCATCAGCCAGATGCGGATGCCGCGCCGCGCGCCGCCCCTGCCCCGGTCGATCAGACCGGGCTGCGGCGCCGGGGCCTGTTTGTGATCCTCGCTGACATCTTCGAAAATGCTCCGCTTGGCGCTCATGCCACCCTCATTCTGCAATCTGGACCGGACCCTAGGACCGCGCCGCGCGGGGGGCAAGCGGTTGGGACACTCAGCCGCGCTCTTTCCAGCGCACCATCTGGCGCAGCACCCCGTGCAGCATCTGCACATCGGCGCGCGTCAGCTGCATGCGGCTCCAGAGGTTGCGCAGGTTGATCTTCATCCCGTCGGCCTTTTCGGGCGGGTAGAAGAACCCCGCCTCGCCCAGACGGTCTTCGTAATGCTCGGCGAGCTTTTCAACCTCGATCCCCGTGGCCCAGTCGGCCTTGCCCAGGTCCACCGTCTCATGGGTGATGTCATCGGCCTGACGGCGCCACTCATAGGCGTTGAGCAGCACACATTGCGCCAGGTTCAGCGACGGGAATTCGGGGTTCACCGGGACCGAAATGATCGCGTTGGCCCGTGCGATGTCGTCATTTTCCAGCCCCGCCCGTTCGGGCCCGTAAAGCACCGCCACCTTTTCGCCGCGCGCGATCCGCTCGGCCGCTTCGCGCATGGCGCGCTCGGGGCTGTAGACCGGTTTGGTCAGCCCGCGCGGCCGCGCCGTGGTGGCCAGCACAAAGGAACAATCTTCGACCGCCTGCGCGGTTGTCTCGACGCGCCCGGCCTCGTCCAGCAGACGACCTGCGCCGCTGGCCATGGCCACCGCCTTGGGGTTGGGCCAGCCGTCACGCGGGGCCACGATGCGCATCCGGTCGAGCCCGAAATTCCACATCGCCCGCGCCGCCGCCCCGATGTTTTCGCCCATCTGGGGGCGCACAAGGACAAAGACGGGCTGAGGCGTATCGGTGGGCATGGGCAAGCTCCTGCAAGATCGGCCCCAGATACTGCCCGCAGCGGGCGGGGGCAAGAGCACAACCCGGTCGCAATTGCCCCCGAACCCGACCCAAAGAGTTGCACGCGCCGCGAAAATCTCTAAACGGAACCTCACGCCGCAAGAAGGAACCCGCCATGGACGCCCCCGAGCCGCCGCGCCTCTACCTCGCCACGCCGCCCGTGTTCGATCTCGAGGCCTTTCCCGATATTCTGGCCCGCGTGCTCGACAGCGCCGATATCGCCTGCGTGCGTCTGGCCCTTGCGGGCCGCGACGAAGACATGCTGGGCCGCTCGGCCGATGCGCTGCGCGACGTCACCCTGACGCGCGACGTGCCACTGGTGATCGACGATCACGTGCTGCTGGCCGACCGCCATGCGCTGGACGGGGTGCATCTGACCGATGGCGCCAAATCGGTGCGCGCGGCGCGCAAGGCGCTTGGGCCCGATGCCATCGTCGGCGCCTATTGCGCCCAGTCGCGCCATGACGGCATGAGCGCGGGCGAGGCAGGCGCCGATTATGTCAGCTTTGGCCCGGTGGGCGGCGGCGCGCTTGGGGACGGCACGCTGGCCGAACCCGAACTTTTCGAATGGTGGTCGCAGATGATCGAACTGCCGGTGGTGGCTGAAGGCGGGCTCGATCCCGCAGCGCTTGCGTCGGTCGTGCCCTTTACCGATTTTATCGGTATCGGCGATGAGATCTGGTCCACCGACGATCCGGCCGCCACGCTGGGCGCGCTGATCGCCCCGATCCTGTGACACCGCCATGACCACGACGCCTGCAACGCCCGCCGCCCCGCCCATCGACATCCTGTGCATCGGCAGCGTGCTGTGGGATGTGATCGGACGGTCGCGCAGCCATATGCGGCAGGGCTCGGACGTGCCCGGACGCATCACCCGCCTGCCCGGCGGCGTGGCCATGAACATCGCCATGACGCTGGCCCGCTTTGGCCTGCGCCCGGTGCTTCTGACCGCCATCGGGCGGGATCCCGAAGGCGAAGAGCTGACCGCCGCCTGTGCCCGCATGGGCATGGAGACCGCGCATATCTACCGCTCGGACGATCTGCCCACCGACCGCTATATGGCGGTCGAAGGGGCCAACGGGCTGATCGCAGCGATTGCCGATGCCCATTCTCTGGAAGCGGCCGGGGCCAAGATCCTGCGCCCGCTGGGCGATGGCACGCTGGGCTCGGACGAGGCCCCCTATGACGGGCTGGTGGCGCTCGATGGCAATCTGACGCTGGCGCTGCTCGAAGACATTGCGCGCAGCCCGCGCTTTGCGCGCGCCGACCTGCGCGTGGCCCCCGCCTCGCCGGGCAAGGCCGAACGCCTGCTGCCCTTCATCAAGGCCGGGCGCGCCACGCTTTATGTGAACCTCGAAGAGGCGGGGCTTTTGTGCCAGACTGTCTTTGACGAAAGCCGCAGCGCCGCCCAGGCGCTGATCGCGCGCGGGGCGCATCGCGTTCTGGTCACCGATGGCGGCAAGGCCACCACCGAAGCCCGCGCCGGGCAGGACCCGATTTCGGCCACCCCGCCCGAGGTGATGGTCACCCGCGTCACCGGCGCGGGCGACACATTCATGGCCGCCCATATCGCCGCCGAAGCCAATGGCGCCGGGCGCGCCGATGCCCTTGCACGCGCGCTGTCGGCCGCCGCATCCTATGTTTCCGGAGTGAACCCGCTATGACCGCCCCCCTGACCGATCTGCCCATCGCCTTTTCCGCCGAAGTCCGCCGCGCCCGCGACAGCGGCGCACCGCTGGTGGCGCTGGAAAGCACGATCATCACCCATGGCATGCCGCATCCGCGCAATGTCGAGGTCGCCAAGCAGGTGCAGGCCGACATCCGCGCCGCTGGCGCAACCCCGGCCACCATCGCAGTGATCAACGGCACGCTGCATGTGGGGCTTGAGGACGCGCAGCTTGATACGCTGGGCACCACCACGGGCGTGGCCAAACTGTCGCGCGCCGATCTGGCCGCCTGCATCGCCACCGGCGGCACCGGCGCCACCACCGTGGCCGCCACCATGATCGCCGCGCATTACGCG
>JAOXSC010000148.1 GCA_025800215.1 Marinibacterium sp. | reverse complement strand
CGGTGTCGAGGTGGAGACATTCGTCACCCGCCACGAGAACTTCATGACCCCGTTCGAGCCCGCCTTGAATTTGGCCGCCATGGGCTGACCATCATTGTGAAAGGCAACAATATTATCAAGGACCTGCGCCTTGCCGGTGGCCGGGTCATGCGTGATCACCACACGCGGCATGATCCAGCCGTTGTCGCTGTCACCCGGTGCGAACCGACAATCATATGTCTCGGCACCAGCGGCCCCTGCGGCCCCAGAGAGGCCCGCAATGGTAAGCGCGGCCGACACGAAAAGTGCTTTCTTCATAGTGCTTTCCCTTGATCAATACTGTCTCAGGTTAGCGTCAGTCGCGCGCTGCGCAAGCGTAATCGTGCCGAGGGCGCTGACCCTTGGTGGCAGGGTCGCTCAGGTGCAGTAAAAAGGATCAGCCCAGCAGGTTGGGGCTGTCGGTGGTCTGGCAGGTGCCGCGGGCAGATGGCGGGCGGCGCGCATCGTCGCCGACCATGGACCAGTTGGCCCGGAACAGCGCGCTGTTGTCGGACGGGTCGATCTGCAGGATCCACGTCACTTTGCGTGCGCCACGCGACTGCCGGACATTGCCCAGATCCCAGATCGCCTCAAGCTTGCCATTGCGCCGCTGCTTGAAGCGCGCGGCAATGGCCCCGCCGACCGCATCCTGAATGATCGGATCCAGCACGGCGGCCTTCTGGCCTGCGATGTCGAAGGTTGCTGTCACCGGGCTTTGCAGCCAGCCATCATCCGACGGGTTGAAGCGGCATGCATATGTGACGGTCTGCGCGCTGGCCATTGTGGCCGCAAAGCCCAGAACAAGGCCGCAGAACACGCCAAGGCACGGGGCTGCAATCGAACGGGGCATGGGATCCTCCGGGGCTGCACATGCCCCGAAGGATAGGTCATTGACCGCCAAGGTCCATGCGTCAGAAATACCCGACGCCCGACCCCGGAGCGGCTGCGGTCTTGAGCAGGTCGAACCCGTACTGCCCGACCGAACGAAAGCAGATCACGCTGGCCGCGCCATCGGCATCGAACCAGACCGCCGCCGGGATCTGCGCCAGCCGGGTGCGGCGCAGCAGGCCCGCCGGGCAGGCGTCGGGCGACATGTCGGCCGGTGTCAGTTTGGCCAGCACCTCGCGCACCGCATGGGCCGGACCACCGCTCAGGCGGAACATGGCGCGGGCTTCGGACACGTCCACCACCAGTGCATGTTTGCCGTCAAGCGCCTCGACCAGCTTGGCCACCAGCGCATCGGTGTCGCCATAGGGGCACAGCACCAGCAGCTCGTCGGGGGACATCCACCCGATCGACACAGACCCCGCGCGGGTGATCTGCAGCATGTCGGGCATCGGCGTGCCGGTGGTGTCGGTCACGATCTGACCAATATCGGCCAGATCCCCGCGCAGGGTGATCATCCCCTGCAGACCCGCATCCGAGACTTCGACCAGCCCGTCGAACCGGGCGCCATTCACAGCCGTCACAGCATTAGACATTCTGCTTTTCCCCGTCCTTGTCGTAGAACACCGGATCCACGATCCGCGCCTTGTGGATGCCCCCGTCGGTATAGGGGATATCAAGCACTTCGCCCATCCGGTCCGGCCCGTTATGGACCAGCGCCATGGCAATGCCCCGGCCCAGCGTCGGCGAATAATAGGTCGACGTCACGCGCCCGATCATGTTGCGCTGACCGTTTTCGTTGCGGCCCTTGCCCACCACATAGGCGCCGTCCGGCAGCACCGTGTTGTCGATGGTTTCAAGGCCCACAAGCTTCCAGCGATCGGGATCGGTCATATGGGTGCGTTCCTGCGCGCGCTTGCCCAGGAAGTCGGTCTTTTTCTTTGAAATCGCCCACTGCATGTTCAGATCCTGCGGGATCACCGTGCCGTCGGTTTCATCCCCGATCATGATAAAGCCTTTTTCGGCCCGCAGAATGTGCAGACATTCCGTGCCATAGGGCATCATGCCAAAGGACCGGCCGGCCTCGCTCAGGGCATCCCAGAAGGCCTGCCCCTGCCCGGCCTTGACCGCGATCTCATAGCTCAGCTCGCCCGAGAACGAGATCCGGTAGACCCGCACGTCAAAGCCGCCGATGGTGCCATCGCGCCATTCCATGAAGGGCAGCGCCTCTTTCGAGACATCCATGCCACCCAGTGTTTCCAGAACCTGCCGCGCCTTGGGACCGACCACGGCCACCTGGGCGAACTGCTCGGTCACGTTGGCGACATAGACTTTCCAGTCCCACCATTCGGTCTGCAGCCATTCTTCCATATGGGCGTGGATGCGCTCGGCGCCGCCGGTGGTGGTGTGGCACAGCCAGGTGTCATCATCAATGCGCGCCACAACGCCATCGTCGATGAGGAACCCGTTTTCCGAACACATGAGCCCGTAGCGGCATTTGCCGACCTTCAGGGTGCTCATCATGTTGGTGTACATCATGTCGAGGAACTTGCCCGCATCGGGACCCGAGACGATCAGTTTACCCAGTGTCGAGGCATCCAGCAGACCCAGATTGTCGCGGGTGTTCTTGACCTCGCGGTTCACCGCCTGCTCGACGCTTTCACCCGGCTGCACATAGGCATAGGGGCGACGCCAGTGGCCCACCGGCTCCCAGTCGGCACCGTGACGGGTGTTCCAGTCATGGATCGGCGTCTGGCGGATCGGCTGGAAGGTCTCGGCGCGGGCCTCACCTGCGATGGCGCCCATCGAGATCGGCGTATAGGGCGGGCGGAACGTGGTTGTGCCCGTCTGCGGGATCGGCTGGTTCAGCGCATCCGACAGGATCGCCAGACCGTTGATATTGCTGAGTTTACCCTGATCGGTTGCCATGCCCAGCGTGGTGTAACGCTTGGTATGTTCAACACTTTCAAAGCCTTCGCGCGCGGCCAGCTGGACGTCGGAAACCTTAACGTCGTTCTGGTAATCCAGCCACGCCTTGGAGCGCAGCGCATAATCCGCTTTCTCGGGCATCAGCCAGACCTGCTTGAGCGGGGCCGCCTCCAGCGTATCCGCCTGCGGCGCGGCAGCTGCGCTGCCTTTGCCGCCCGCTGCGGTGGCCGCAGAATGACCTGCCGCCTGTGCATCGGTCAGGATTGCATCCAGCGCCAGCTCGCCGTTTGCGGCACCGGCGGGCACCACAAAACCGCTGCCATTGCTGCCCAATGGCGGACGTGCCGCGTCGGGGCGGAA
>JAOXSC010000139.1 GCA_025800215.1 Marinibacterium sp. | reverse complement strand
CCTGGCGATGGCCGCAGGCACCAGTATGGAAGATGACAGTCACGCCAGCCCGGTGCCGATGCCAGCGCCCAGCATGGAAATCCAGGTGGCACCCAGCATTGCCCCCAGCATTGCACCGAGCACCATCCCAGATGCGGCCCGGCCCGAAGCGCTGCGGCAAAGCCAGCCCAAGGCACGCATTTCGCAATCCTACAGCAACCGGTGCCGGATCCCTGACGGGGTGATCTGCTATGTGGCGGCCAAGACCGTGGGATCCGATTGCAGCTGCAAGGGCGTGGCCGGGGTCATCGTTCCCTGACGGATCGTCTTAGTTGGCCGGGCAGGGGCCGGGTGTCAGCACCTTGATCTTGCCCTTCAGCTTGTCACTGCCTTCGCTGGTCCAGACATGCAATGTCGGCTCATCCGTCAGCGGATAGGCTGTGTCCATGGGCACGTTGGCGGGCACCGCGTTGAAATGGGCGACGATCCCCTGCATGTCGGGCATCACCGTGATGCGGTCGGCCATGGTGCCGTTCATCGTCACCACCGTCGACCGCCAGAGCCGCGCACCGGGGATGACCACCGCACCGGGTTTGCACGCCTCCAGCGCGATCTCGTCCATCAGCCGGGTGAATATCGCAGGGCCGGTCTGGCGTTCGCCAATGATCAGCGTGTCGAAGGCTTCGAAATTGGGGGGCAGCTTGACGTCGATCCGTTCGGGCGCGTCGCTGTCGAGATACTGGAATTCCGAATGCCGGTCGAGCCATCCGGTCTGGATTTCAAGCTCGACCGAGGTCAGATAGGCGGGCAGTGAAATCAGCACGAATTGCGATTTCTGGGTGGGCTGGGCGATCTCGTCGGCCCCGATCACCCAGCCGAACACGATGTCGTCGTCGGCCCCCTTGTCCGAGAAACTGACCTGCGTGGCGATCGCGCGGCTGGTTTCGGTTGCATCCGACAGCGACAGGTTCAGCCCCATCGGCCCGGTATTGCCCGCGCTGGCCGTGCCACCCACCAGCGAGCGTTCCAGCAGCCCGCTGGCGTCGGTCTTGGGAAAGACCGCGTAAAGGTAGGAATCAATATCCAGCACATCGGACACGAAATTGTGGATGCCCGAGGGCACCAGATAGCGCATGCCCTGCCGCCCGCACGCCCCGTCGCTGCGCACCAGACAGACGGGAAAGCCGTTTTCCGATGTTGCGATGGCTTCGACGATCTCGGGCGTCAGCTCGATCTTGGGCGAGATCTGCAGGAATTCATCGGCTGAAATCTGGGCTGCCTCATCCGGTGTCCGGGGCCCTGCGATGCTGGGCAGGCGCAGCGCGTACATCTCGATCGGGCGCTCGTCCAGGGTGACCACACCCAGGCTGAGATACCGTTGCAGCAGGGTGTTCCACGCCTCGTCCGTCAGGGGGGCGGCCCGTTCGTCTTCGGCCTGCATGTCCACCAGGATCAGCACATCATCAACCGAGCTGGTGTCAAAGGCCACCTGATCGGCGCAGGGCCCGGTGCGAAACAGCACCAGCGACAGGTATTTCGGCCAGGGGTCGGGCAGGGTGATGGCGCGGGTGTCGTCGATACTGTCGCTCCACTGGCCCAGATCAATGGCGTGGCTGTCGATGGACAGAACCTTGGAGATCGCTTCGCGCAGCACCGTGTCATAGCTGCCGGGGGCGGCGCAGGCGCCGGTTTCCGGCAGGCCCAGAACCCGCACTTCGCCTTCGAGATAGGTGTTGAGCCGCCATTTGATGTCATGCAGCCAGTCGCGGTAATACTGGGGAAAGCCCATCAGCACGTCGGAATTGTTCATCATCCAGGATGAATCGTGGCGAAACACCTCGTGGATGGCATCCGCGTCGGGGCGGTTTTCGGGCACCACCCGCACCCGCACAAAGGCACGTTTGCGGGTGTTGCGACCGGGCAGGACCGTGGTGTCGAATTTCAGCCCATAGACCGAATTGCCGGTGCGGTCATGGCGGTCGTCGAGCTGGTTTTCCAGGATCAGCTGGCGCATCCGGTCGCGCAGGGCCGCCTTGAGCTGGAACGTATAGTCAAAGGGCGGCTCGGACATGTCGGCCAGCCGCGCAGCGCCGCTGTCGCTGAGTGCGGTGTTGCTCAGGCGCAGGGCCAGATCACGCCGGGTCGAGGTAAAGTTCTGCGCCTCGTCCAGCTTTTCAAGCTGTTCCCCCAGCCAATAGGCCTGTTCATAGCGGTCATTGACCAGCCGTTCGCGGGTATAGACCTCGGGGCTTTCGACATAGATGCGGCCATGGGTGGTAAAGGGCGCAAAGGGCGGGCGCAGCGACAGCCGGTCCGACAGGAACAGCAGGCCAATCACCACGACCAGAGCAAGCGGGGCAAACCGTGCGCCGCCCTTGAGCAGGCTCCAGACCATTCCCAGGCCCCGCGATACGGCCGATCCAACGGACATGGCGACAAGGTCTCTCAAAATCGTTCGAAACAAAATCGCCCGGCCAAAGCCGGACGTCAAAGCATTTGGGGGCAAGCAAAAAAGCCCACCGCTGACGGTGAGCTTAACACGCAAATGTCACATTTGCATCTTTTTCGGGTGGCGCTGCGGCGTCAGTCGAACTTGCGGCTTGGGGCAAGAACGGTGGCTTCGCCAACAAGCACCTTCTTGCCTTCGACCGAGCAGTGGCAATCCAGTTTGACCCGGCGCTTGGCCATGTCGAAATCAACCACCTTCACTTCGGCATAGACCCGGTCGCCGGGGCGCACGGGGGCCAGGAATTTCAGCGACTGACCCATATAGATGGTGCCGTGGCCGGGCAGCTGTTCGCCGATCACCGCCGAAATCAGCCCTGCGGTTAGCATGCCATGGGCAATGCGCCCTTCAAAGATCGTGTCGCGGGCATAGTCATCGTCCAAATGCACCGGGTTCCGGTCGGTCGAGACCTGCGCGAACATCTCGATATCCTCATCCGTCACCACCTTATACAGGTGGCGCGTCATGCCCATCTCGATGTCTTCGATGCAGATGGTTCCGCGTGGCAAGTTGTCCAACATCTGATCCTCCAGATCCTGATGGCGCGGTAACTTTATTCAACGATTGCGCCGGTGTTGGCAACTTAATTACTTTGCAGCTGCAGAAATGCAAGAGGAATCTGTGTTAACGTAGGTTCCCGATGGCATATGTGGCCGTCATCTTGTGATCCGACAGGAACGCATCCAGCGCCTCTGGGTCAGGTTGATGATTGGTGCGCGTCTCTTTGGCGGCCAGACCGCCGGTGATGAACAGGCTGTCAAGGTTTTCGCCCACGGCCCCGGCCACATCCGTCAGGATACCGTCGCCCACCGCAAGGATCGCATCGGACGCGATGTCGACGCCAAGCGCGGACAGGCGGCGCCGGGCCAGGTCATAGATGGGCGCATGGGGTTTGCCGAAATAGAGGCTCTCGCCCCCCATTTCGGTATAAAGCCGCGCCAGCGCGCCGGCGCACCATTCGCGCACCTCGCCCCGGTCGACGACGATATCGGGATTGGCACAGAGCAGCTTCAGCCCCTTGGTCTTGGCATAGAGGAAATCGGGCCGGTTCACATCCGGGTCCGCCATGGTGTCGAACGGACCAAGGCAGACGATGCCATCGGCCTGATCCAGCGGCACGCGTTCGATGTCGATAGGGGTCTCGATCACGCTGATCGGGTCGAAGAACCCCGAATCACGTTCCCATTCGCCCATGAAATAGATCTTCTGCCCCACCACTCCGCGATACATCGCGGCACGCGCGCTGTCGCCGCTGGTGGCGATGGCGTCCCAGGCATCATCGGGCACGCCGAACTGGTCGCGGATCTGGCTTTCGACACCTGCGCGCGGGCGGGGGGAGTTGGTCACCAGAATGACCTTGCCGCCGCGTGCGCGATAGGCCTGCAGCGCGGCCACCGCCGACGGGATCGCGGTGACCCCGTCATGCACACAGCCCCACAGATCCACGAACATGGCGTCATAGCGGTCGGAAACGTCGGCAAGCGATGTGATGATCTGGGTCATGGGCGGCGTCCTTGAAAGATGGTCCGCCCCTCTTATGGACCAGATGACAGGGCGGAAAAACCGCAATAGCAGGTGAAATTCGCGGTGCGTCCCCCTTGTGACAGGGGCCTTTGCGCCTATCTGAATTGTAGAGAGTGACGCGCGCGTCACCACCACCCATGACAGCCAGACCGACCTTTCCCCCCGCAACCGACTGGGCAAGCCTCTGCCGGCGCTACCGCAGTCTGCTTGGCCTCAAGCAAGAGGCGTTCGCCCAGGATTTCCGCGTCTCGCAAGCCACCGTCAGCCGGTGGGAGGCCGGAACCCGCATCCCCAACAAGGCCGCGCAGGCCCGGTTGCTGGCCGTGCTCGGCGCCCCCGCCGGGCTGTCCGAACACGCCATCCAAAGCATGCTGCAATTCAGCGATGGTCATGTGGCCGTCTGGGACCGCCACGGGCATCTGCGGGCCGCGTCTCCGCGCATGTATGACGAACTGCGCGCGCATACGGATGCCGATTGTCTGATCGGTACCCATGCCGATGATCTGGGCGAAACCCGTGGGCTGATGCGCTTCACGCTTGATCGTCTGGCACCGGGCGGGTTCTTTGACGGGCGCGTTCCGGCTGCCAGCATGAGCTATGAACCGGTGCTCAACCCGCGCCGCATCCGGGCGGGCGGGCAGGTCAATGCGCAGATGATGCCGGTCCGGCTGCCCTGTGGGGATCTCGCGGTCATGGGGGTCTATAGCCACGATGTCCTTGCTGACACGCCCCTGCATCCACGGGTGGAGCTGAGCCACGCGCCGGGCCCCGGCGCCGTGGGGCCGGTGGGCTGAGCGGCAGAATATTTTGGTATATCGCCATGCCTTATGGGCGCGGGTGCCACTGTCTAGGGTCAGGCGACAGTTCAAGACAGCCTGAAGGACAGACCATGGCGACATTTCTCGGCACGACGCGCATCGACCGGCTTATCGGCTCGGAGCTTGCGGATTATCTCTTTGGCGATACGGGCAATGACGCCCTGTTTGGCCTTGGTGGCGATGACACGCTGGACGGCGGCAAGAACGCCGACACGCTTGATGGGGGCGCGGGCGACGACCAGCTTTTTGGCGGCGACGGCAATGACCACCTGATCGGCGGCAGCGGCAACGATTATCTGGATGGCGGCACCGCACGTGATACGCTTGACGGCGGCAGCGGCGATGACACGCTGGACGGCGGCAAACGGGCCGACATCCTGAACGGTGGCGCGGGGCGCGATCACCTGATCGGCGGCGACGGCAATGATGTGCTGAACGGCGGCACGGGTGCGGATCTGCTGCTGGGGGGCACGGGGGCCGATACGCTCGAAGGCGGGGCTGGCAACGACACGCTTGATGGCGGGTCGGGCCGCGATGTGCTGCTGGCCTATTCCTGGGGCGGTGAGCCGGTGCCCGCGCAGGATGCCGATGCTCGGGTCAACACGGACGAACCGCTCGAAGATACCGATCTGCTGACCGGGGGCGGGGGCGCCGACACGTTCATCTTTCGCTGGCTGATCGACGCCAAGGACGAGATCATCGCCAAGCACACCGATGCCGATGGCGATATTGATTATTCGATGAACGGTGTGGCGGGTGAAAACGACAATGTGCACGACCACTGGGTCGAAACCATCGGCACCAAGATCGTCACCGACTATGACGCGGGCATGGACGAGCTGGTGTTCGAAGGGCACACCGTACAGCTCGAGACGCTGGTGCATCGCGACTTCGACGGGGATGGCACCACCGATACTGTGATGGATTTCGTGTCGAACCAGGCCAATGGCGGGGCGCATGACGGCGATCAGGTCGGGCGCGTCGTGGTGCTGGATGCCCGGCTGGATGCGGCGGACATCACGGTGGATGCCGGCGTGTTCTACGGGGTGGAAGAACCCTATTCGGTTCTGGGCTGATCACCTGTCAGAGCCCGATGCATCAGGGGTGCCCCGTGGGGCACCCCTGATGTTCGTCGGGTGGGGCGTGACCCTAGAGCCCGTCGCCCGGCGTGCTGTCGTCGTCAGCGTCTTCGACGCTGGGGGCGTCGTCGACCGCACGGTTGAGAAGGTCGACGCGCCCTGCAATGCGTGTCTGATAGCGCACCGTGGCGCTGTAGTCCGGGCCAAGATGCGCGCGCAGCACGTCGATCAGCGGGTTGTCGCGAAGATGCTCCGGCATCATGGTGGCGATGGACGCGACCTGGAACTGTGCATCCAGCGGCAGATCCACGATCAGCCACAGATCCACCTGTTTGCGTTTTGCGTCCACGTCGATGCGCAGGGTTTCGACCGACACCGGATCGGCCCAGTCGCGGATGGCCTGCATCAGCGCAGCCTCTTGCCGGGTTTCCAGATAGCGGTTGTAGGTGGCCGATCCCAGCTGCACGATGATGAGGCCCAGAAACGCCACCGCCAGGATCATGCCTGCGGTGAAGTTGCGTTTGCGCTGGATCTTGCCGCTGATCAGGGCGCGCGCCGAATAGATGATATAGACCACGCTGGCCGACAGAATGATGGCCCCAAGGTTGGTGGCAAACAGAAGCGCCGCCTCGTAGGCGTCGGTATAGTCTTCGAAATAGAGCAGCACGCCCGATGCCGAAAGCGGCGGCACCAGCGACACCCCGATCGCGGCCCCCGGAAGCAGGCTGATTTCCGACCGGTTGATCTGCACATAGGCGCCCGCCACACCTGCGGCCAGCGCCACAACAAGGTCTTCGGTGCCCGGATCGGTGCGGGCCAGAACCTGACCGGGCAGGCGGATCCCCTTGGGGACATCCGCGATATGGACCAGCAGCCACGCCATCAGCACGCACAGAACGGCTGCGACGCAGACCGCCAGAACAAGCCACGCCGCGCGCCCCAGCCAGCCCATGACCAGCGCCGATGCGATCCCCAGAATGGGTGTCATCAGCGGCGCGATCAGCATGGCCGCGATCACCACGGCGGCGGAATCGCGCAACAGCCCCATGGTCGCGATCACCACCGACAGCCCAAGCAGCATCGCAAAGCGCCGCCAATAGGCGGGGCGATCCGCGCCCTCAAAGCGCAGGATGTCGCGGGTGGTGCTGAGCTTTCTCATGGTCATCGTGGCTGGTCCTGTTGTCGCCGTCAGGCTACCGCGTTGCGGGATTTCGGGCAAAGTGTGATGCCGCTACGAAAAAGGGCGCCCTGATCAAGGCGCCCTTTGCAGATGGGGATGGACCCGATCAGACCTTGAGGCTGGGGATGATCTGCTTTTTGCGGCTCATCACGCCGGGCAGGACCACGGTGTCGCCTTCGACGGTGGCGCCAAAGCTCTTTTCGGCAACGCCCTTGGTCAGGTCGTTGGGCACCAGCAGCGTGGCTTCTTCGTTCAGGATGTCGATGATGAACAGCAGCACCTGATCCACGCCGTCTTCGGACGCGACCGACACCATGCTGTCCATCAGGCTGGCCTTGCGGTCCAGCACGACGCCAGGGGCTGTGGTTTCCAGAACGCTGACGCGGAACTTGGTGCCGTCGACTTCGTATTCCTTGGAATCCATGCGCAGCAGTTCAGCATCCGAAAAGGCCGACACGTCCGATTTGGCCGCGAACATTTCAGCGGCATAGTCGGGGATCGACACGCCCAGATCGGCGGCCAGCTTTTCGGCGGTGGCGCGATCGTGGTCGGTGGTGGTGGGGCTGCGGAATTCCAGCGTGTCCGACAGGATGCAGCTCAGGGCTGCGCCCTTGATGTCCTGGGGCATCTTGGCGGCGTCGTCACCCATCAGGTCGATCATGA
>JAOXSC010000138.1 GCA_025800215.1 Marinibacterium sp. | reverse complement strand
GTCCGGGCATCCGGACCGAGGCGGCGCTGTCCCTGCCTGAGGCGCACCAGTTTCAGGCCAATGCCACGCTGTTTCCCTGCGGGCTGGATTTCTTCTTCACCTCGGGGGTCGAGGCCGCAGCCCTGCCGCGCACGACCCGTGTCAAGGACGCCGGAGGGATGAACTGATGTATGTTGCCGTCAAGGGTGGTGAACGCGCCATCGACAATGCCCATGCCTGGCTGGCCGAGGAACGTCGCGGCGACAGGGATGTGGCCGAGCTGTCCCTTGCCCAGATCCGCGAGCAGCTGACGCTGGCGGTGAACCGGGTGATGGCGGAAGGGTCGCTCTATGATCCCGATCTGGCCGCACTTGCCATCAAGCAGTCGCGCGGTGATCTGATCGAGGCGATCTTTCTGATGCGCGCCTATCGCACGACGCTGCCGCGCTTTGGCTATTCCGCGCCGGTGCAGACCGCCGACATGGCCTGTGACCGGCGCATTTCGGCCACGTTCAAGGATGCGCCCGGTGGGCAGGTTCTGGGGCCGACCTTCGACTATACGCACCGGTTGCTTGATTTCAAACTGGCCGCCGATGGCGATGTGCCCGATGCCCCGGCGGCGCCGCCGCGCGCCGAACCCACCCCGCATATCGCCAGCTTTCTGCGCGATGAAGGTCTGTTGCAGGACGAACCGCTCAGCGATGCCGACCCGGTGGACATCACCCGCACGCCCATGTCCTATCCGGCGGGTCGCGCGGTGCGCCTGCAATCGCTGACCCGTGGCGACGAAGGGTTCATCCTGGGCATGGCCTATTCCACGCAGCGCGGATACGCCCGCAACCACGCCTTTGTGGGCGAGTTGCGCATCGGCAAGGTGGATGTGGCGCTTGAGATCCCCGAGCTGGGCTTTGCCATCGACATTGGCGAAATCGAGCTGACCGAATGTGAAACGGTGAACCAGTTCACCGGATCAAAAACGCAGCCGCCGCAATTCACCCGAGGCTACGGTCTGGTCTTTGGCCAATCCGAACGCAAGGCCATCGCCATGGCACTGGTGGACCGCGCGCTGCGCTGGAAAGAGCTGGGCGAAGACGATCTGGGCGCTGCCGCCCAGGACGAAGAATTCATCCTGTCCCATTCCGACAACATCCAGGCGACGGGGTTTCTGGAACATATCAAGCTGCCGCATTACGTGGATTTCCAGTCCGAACTGGAACTGGTCCGCAAATTGCGGCGCGAGGCCGAAGACACAGTGGCCACCCAGGTGCAGGAGGCTGCGGAATGAGCGACTACAATTTCGCCTATCTTGACGAGCAGACCAAACGGATGATCCGCCGCGCGATCCTCAAGGGGCTTGCGGTGCCGGGCTATCAGGTGCCCTTTGCCAGCCGCGAGATGCCCATGCCCTATGGGTGGGGCACCGGTGGGGTGCAGGTGTCGGCGGCCGTGCTGACGCCGCAGGACCGGTTCAAGGTCATTGATCAGGGCGCGGATGACACCACCAACGCCGTGTCGATCCGCAAGTTCTTTGAACGTACCGCAGGCGTGGACACCACCGAAGACACCCGGTGCGCCAGCGTCATCCAGACCCGCCACCGCATCCCCGAAGCGCCGCTGAGCGCGGATCAGATCCTAGTCTATCAGGTGCCGATCCCAGAACCGCTGCGCTTTCTGGAACCGCGCGAGACCGAAACCCGCAAGATGCACAGCCTGCAGGAATACGGGCTGATGCATGTCAAGCTTTACGAAGACATCAGCCGTCACGGGGCCATTGCCACATCCTATGCCTATCCGGTGCAGGTCGCGGACCGCTATGTGATGGATCCGTCGCCCATTCCCAAATTCGACAACCCCAAACTGGACATGGCGGCGATCCAGCTCTTTGGCGCGGGGCGCGAACAGCGCATCTATGCGGTGCCGCCCCACACCAAGGTGGTCAGCCTGGATTTCGACGACTATCCGTTCGATCCCAGCAAGGCAGATCACGCCTGTGCGCTTTGCGGCGCCGACGACAGCTATCTGGACGAGGTCATCGTTGATGACGCGGGCGGGCGCATGTTCATGTGTTCAGACACCGATTACTGCCGCACGCGCCGCGACGCCGGCCATGTGGGCACAGCCGAGGAGGCCGCATGATGACCAGCGCCGAAGCAACACCGCTTTTGCAGGTTCGGGGCATCGAAAAGCGCTATGGCGCGCGGATCGGCTGCACCGGTGTCGATTTCGATCTCTATCCGGGCGAGGTCATGGGCATCGTCGGGGAAAGCGGGTCGGGCAAATCCACGCTGCTGAACTGTCTGGCGGGCCATCTGGCGCCCGATGCGGGGCAGGTGGTGTTCGACACCCGCGCCGACGGGCCGGTGGACACGGTGGCCATGTCCGAACCCGAACGGCGCATGCTGGGGCGCACCGACTGGGCCTTTGTGCATCAGCACGCGCGCGACGGGCTGCGCATGTCGGTCAGCGCGGGCGGCAATATCGGGGAACGCCTGATGGCGGTGGGTGCGCGCCACTATGGAGACATCCGCGAACAGGCGGTGGACTGGCTGGGCCGCGTCGAGATCAGCGAGACCCGCGTCGATGACCGCCCAAGCGCGTTTTCGGGCGGCATGCAGCAGCGGTTGCAGATCGCGCGCAATCTGGTGACCGGGCCGCGGCTGGTGTTCATGGATGAACCCACCGGCGGGCTGGATGTGTCGGTGCAGGCACGGCTGCTGGATCTGCTGCGCGGGCTGGTGCGCGAAATGGGGCTGTCGGCGTTGATCGTGACCCATGATCTGGCGGTGGTGCGGCTGCTGGCGGACCGGCTGATGGTGATGAAAGACGGCCATGTGGTGGAAACCGGGCTGACCGATCAGGTGCTGGATGACCCGCAGCATGGCTATACCCAGCTGCTGGTGTCGTCGGTGCTGCAGGTGTGACCGATGCTCAGGGCCTATGGGATCACACGGGACCGGCATCAGGTCCAGCGGCTTCAGCGGATGCCCGGCGACCGGGTCGATGGCGCGCTGTGGATCGACCTCAACGACCCGCAGCCTGATGACATCGCGGCGGTGCGCAAGCTGGGGGTGCGGGTGCCGTCGCGCGAACGGCTGAGCTCGATCGAACTGTCCCAGAGGCTCTATCGCGACGGGGCGGCCGAATACATGACGGTGGCCGCTCTGATTGATGCCGACCAGGCCGAGGCGCAGCTGCAGGCGATCTGTTTCATCCTGACCGATCGGGCGATGGTTTCGGTGCGCTATCACCATGATGATGCGCTCGATCACCCCGTGGATGCGCTGGTGGTGCCGGATCATCGCCATCTGTTCCTGTCGCAGCTTGATCACTATGTGGGCGCTGTGGCCGACCGGCTGGAACATTGGGGCCAGCGCATGCGTGAAGAAGCGCGCGTGGTCTATGACGACCGGCCCAAACGCTCGGCCGAGGATCTGCGCCGCGCGCTGGTCTTCTTTGGCCGCGCGTCAGAGCGGCTGGCCCTGATCCACCTGTCGCTGTCATCGGTGGAACGGGTGATGAACCACTATGCGCTGCTGGATGCGGGCGCGGACGGGCGCGATCACGATCCGATGCTGCGGCGGCTTGAACGCGATGTGGCGGGCATTCTGGCGCATACCGATTTTCTGGCCGCGCGGGCGGCGTCGATCCTGGATGCGACGCTGGGCCTGATCGACCTGGATCAGAACAAATCGGTGTCGATGCTGTCGGCGGTGGTGTCGCTTTTTGCGCCGGCCACGCTGATCGCATCCGTCTACGGGATGAATTTCGAACGTATGCCCGAACTGCACGAGCAATACGGCTTTGCCATCGCGCTTGGCTCGATGGGGCTGTCGGCGCTGATCACCTTCTTGTTCTTCAAATGGCGCGGCTGGATGTAGCCGGGGCCACAAAGGGAAATCCCCACATGATCGAACTGCATGACGTTTCCAAGACCTTTACGCTGCACAATCAGGGCGGCGCGGTGATCCGGGTGCTCGACAAGGCGGCCCTGCGGGTCGAACCGGGCGAATGCGTGGCGCTGACCGGCGCGTCGGGGGCGGGCAAATCCACCCTGATGCGGCTGATCTATGGCAATTATCTGGCGGCGTCGGGCCAGGTTCTGGTGGGGGGCACCGATGTGGCCCATGCCGAACCGCGCGAGATACTGGCCCTGCGCCGCGAGGTGCTGGGCTATGTCAGCCAGTTCCTGCGGGTGGTGCCGCGCGTGCCCACGGACGAGGTCGTGGCCGAACCGCTGCTGACGCTGGGGGTCGATCGCGACGTGGCGATGGCGCGGGCCACCGATCTGCTGGCGCGGCTGAACATTCCGCAGCGGCTCTGGGGGCTGAGCCCTACGACCTTTTCAGGCGGTGAACAGCAACGGGTGAACATCGCGCGCGGCTTTGTGCATGACTATCCCGCGCTGCTGCTGGATGAACCGACCGCCAGTCTGGATGCCACCAACCGCGAAACCGTGCTGGCCCTGATCGACGAGGCCAAGGCGCGCGGCGCGGCGATCCTGGGCATTTTCCATGATGTGGACGCCCGCAACCGCGTCTGCGACCGCGAGATCGACGTCAGCCGCTTTACACCGGGGATGGCGGCCTGATGTCTGGCGCGCTTGCCCCCATGATCGCGGTGGTCGGCCCGTCCGGCGTGGGCAAGGACAGCGTGATGGCGGCGATGCAAGATGTCGATCCCGGGCTCGGCCGGGCCCGGCGCGTGATCACCCGGCCTGCCGAAGCAGGGGGCGAGGACTTTGACGGTGTGACCGACGCGCGCTTTGATCAGATGGTCCGCGACGGTGCATTCTTGCTGCATTGGCGCGCCCACGGGCTGCGCTATGGCATTCCGCAGGCGGTGGCAGCGCAGCGCCACGCGGCCTCGGGCGTGCTGATCAACCTGTCACGATCCGTCCTGGCCGAAGCGCAGGCGGTGTTCGGGGATCTGCGTGTCATCCTGCTGAGCGCCCGCCCCGAGGTTCTGGCCGCGCGCCTGTCGGCGCGTGGCCGCGAAAGCACCGCCGAAATAAACGCCCGGCTGGCGCGCGCCGATGTGCCGTTGCCTGCCGGTCTGCGCTCGGTCACGCGGGTGGACAATAGCGGCGCGGTCCAAGACGCCGCGCGCGCCGCGCTGGCGGCCTGCTGGCGGGCCGATGCGGGGGCGGGTCAGCCGGTCAGTGCAAACCTGTCGGTCACATGAAAGCGCCCGTCCGCATCTTCGCCCGCGATGGCGATGTCACCGATGACAAAGGGGCGGGGGATCTGCGGGGTCAGCAGCGCGTCCAGCAGATCGCCCACGGCCCCGATCTGATCGCGGCCCAACCGCCCGCTCAGGGTGATGTGAAAACGGAACTGATCCAGCACATAGGGATAGCCCCAGCGGGTCAGGTGAGCCTCTTGCGCGGGGCTCAGCCCGGCGGCGCGGCGGCGGGCAAGCTCGGCGTCGGGGGCGGGGGCGCGAAACGGGTCCAGCGTTGTCACGCAGGCGCCCGCGAGGGCCGCGAGTGCTGCTGTCTCCCCCTGCGGCACCAGCGCCAGAAACGATCCCAGCCGGCCCAGCTCCAGCCCGTCCAGAACAACCGGCGCCTGGGTTGCAGCCAGCGCTGCGGTGGCCTGGGCCAGGGCATCGTAATCACGCCCCTCGGCCAGCCGCATGGGCGGCTTCAGCGTCGCATGCAGCCCGTATTTGCGCGGGCGCGCGGTGATGTCGGCGATGGGCAGGGGGGCGTCCAGATCCGGATGCGCCCGCGCCTGCCCGGTGATGGCATCCCAGCCCAGCCAGGATGCGGCCCAATCGGCCCAACCCGCCGATTGCGGCGGAACGAAATAGATAGCAAAACGGGCAAACTGCATGGGGTGATCTCCTGCGGCGCGGCCGATCCAAGCACTGTGAGAGTGAGATGACAGAAGATCTGATCCTTGCCAACGCCGAACTGGTTCTGGAAACCGAGACCCTGCGCGGCAGCCTGGTGATCCGCGATGGCATGATCGCCGAGATCGGGCAGGGCGCGTCAGTGCCCGCCGGTGCGGTGGACTGCGACGGCGATTTCCTGAGCCCCGGCATGATCGAATTGCACACCGACAATCTCGAGCGCCATATCCAGCCCCGTCCGGGCGTGCACTGGCCGCATGTGGCGGCAATTGTCGCTCATGACGCGGAACTGGCGGGCAATGGGATCACCACCGTTTTTGACGCCATGCGCGTGGGATCGGTCCTGAGCGATGGCAGTTATCGCAAATACGCCCGCGACCTGTCGCGCGAATTGTGGGATCTGCGCGCCGCAGGCGCCCTGCGGATCAGCCATTTCCTGCATCTGCGCGCCGAGGTCTGTTCCGAAACGCTGGTCGAAGAAATGGCCGAATTCGGCCCCGAAGATCGCGTGGGCATTGTCAGCCTGATGGATCACACCCCCGGTCAGCGCCAGTTCCGCGACATCACCAAGTTGCATGAATACATGGCGGGCAAGCACGGGATGAGCGATGCGGCCTTTGCCGAACATGTGGCCACGATGAAGGACATGCGCGACCGGCTGGGCGACCTGCACGAAGCCCGCGCCGTATCCGAGGCGCGCCGCTATGGTGCGGTGCTGGCCAGCCATGACGACACCACCGCCGAACAGGTGGCGGTGTCGGCGGGCCACGGCATCCATCTGGCCGAATTCCCCACCACGGTCGAGGCCGCCCAGGCCTGCCACGCCCATGACATCGCGGTGATCATGGGCGCGCCCAACATCGTGCGGGGCGGATCGCATTCGGGCAATGTGTCGGCAATGGATCTGGCCGAACGGGATCTGCTGGACATCCTGTCATCGGACTATGTGCCCGCAGGGCTTTTGCTGGGGGCGGTCAAGCTGGCCGAAACCTGGGGCGACATGGCTCGCGCCATCGCCACCGTCACGGCCACGCCCGCCCGCCAAGTGGGGCTTGAGGATCGCGGCCAGATTGCCATTGGCAAACGCGCCGATCTGATGCGCTTTGGCATGCACCATGTCCAGCCCGTCATGCGCGGGGTCTGGTCGCAGGGCAGACGCATCAGCTAGGCCGCGGGGCATGGCGCCCCCGCCTCGGGGGCGTCAGGCGCGGTAGAACCGATAGCGGTCGGGGGCGATGGTGTCGGGCCCTTGAAGTTCTTCGAACCCGACCAGCGGCTGGCCCGACACGATCAGCCCGCCCGGTGCCATGATCGCGGCCACGCGCGGGCTGAGCCGGGCGGCTTCTGCGACATCGTCGGCTTCGACGCCATAGCCGAAATCATAATGTGCCAGCACGATCCGCGTGCCGTCCTGTGCCATGCGGTCGAGCATCGGCTCGGCCTCGCCCTCAAGATAGTTTTCGCTCGGGGGCACGCAGGACGGGTGGCAGTTCAGGGCCCGGTCCACCACCCAGATGCGACGCTCGGGCAGGATTTCGCGCAGGTGGTCATAGGTGCGCCCGTTGCCAAGGCCCAGATCCACGACGTCGCCCGCCATATCGGTGATGCGCGCGGCGGCCCAGTTCAGCCCGTCGCGTTGGGCGGCAAGGCGGCGCAGCATGGAATCAAGACGGCTCATGGGGGATCCTTTCAGGGGGTCGGGGCGCTCCAGCGGGTGACGGGGCCGGACATCAGCGTGTCCAGAAGGGCATCGGTCCAGTCCCAGATCCGGGATGTGTGAACCAGATGATGGGTCAAAAGGCCATAGGGCTCGCGCGGATCGGTGCGCCCGGCGCGACGGTCCTGCAACTGTGCCACGATCTGCGCTGTCAGCCGGGCGGGATCGGCCAGATCACGGCTGCCTTTCCAGTCGATCGGATCAAGATGGGTGTTGATCTGCGCCAGCCCCGGCGCGGCTTCGGGCCGGGTGCGGGGGGCAAAGGTCGACAGCGCCCGGAACCCCGCCTGTGCAAGGCCCGGCGACAGATCCGGGGTGATGCGGTTCCAGGGCGGCACAAAGATCGGCGCAATCGGCAGCCCCAGACGATCGCGCAGCAGCGCCTGCCCCTGCGTGATGTCGTCCAGCATCGCCCCGCGCGGGCGATGGGCGCCGAATTCGGCCTTCTTTTCGGTCAGCGGCGCGTGCGAGCGATGGGCGAACCCGTGCTGCACCGCAACCATATGGGGCGCATCGCGCAGCCAGCTGCCAAGCGCGCGGGTGGAAGGCTCAGGGATCACCGCCAGATGCACCGGCAGATCATAGCGTGCCGACAGGCGTGACAGCTGGTCCAGCGCGGGGGTGGGGGCCACGGCATCGTCGTCGCGCCACCAGACCGGCAGCGTCTGGCCCGTATCGCGCCAGATCGCAAGTTCGTCGCGCAGAGGGGCCAGGTCCAAGCGGGTCACGGGCGCGCCTCGATCAGGTTCTGGGTCAGGGCCACGCTGCGCGCCGCCCCGTCAAACTGCAGCGCACCGGTGTCGCGGCGCGGGGCTGACAGCACCTGCGCGACCCCGCGCGCCATGGCATCGGCCCCCAGATCGGCAGCGCGCAGCAACGCGACCCCGTCGAGCCGCGCCAGCGCATCGGCGCGCAGGCCCTGTTCAACCTCTTTGCCATCGTCAAACGGGATCAGCAGCGCCGGTGTGCCGGTCTGCAGCAGATCCATCGCCGTGTTGTAGCCGCACATGCTGACCGATGCCGCAGCCGCGCTCAGCATCTGGCGGAAATCGGGGCGCGCGGGTTCCAGAACGGCATTGTCGGGGATGCCGCAGGCGGCAAGCCCGGCAATGCGCCCGGCCACGTCCTGCCCGCCCACCAGCAGCCGCCAGCGATGCGATGGCATTGCGCGTGCGGCCCCAAGGGCGGCCTGAAACAGCGGCTGGCCCACATCGCCGCCCCCGGCACTGACCAGAATGTCACCCGCCCCTTCGCCCGTGGGATGCGGGCCGGGGGGCGGGGCGGCGACAAAGCCGGTATAGCGCAGCTTTGCCGCCAGCATCGGCGACACTGGCCAGCTTTGATCAAGCGTGGTCACGCCCGGATCGGAATGCACCAGCACGGCGTCGTAATGGCGGGCGATGATCTCGTCCGCGCGGGTGGCCTTGGCCGGTTTCGATGGCGGCGCAAGGATGTCGCGGATCGACGACAGGATCACCGGCCGGCGCGGCAGCGCCTGTGCGGTTTCGAGCGCGGCCAGAAATTCGTCGCGAAGAACCCGGCGGCCAAAGGGGTAAAGCTCGGTGATCAGCGCATCGGGCGCGCAGTCGCGGATCAGCGCTGACAGCTGCGCCCGCCGCCTTGCCAGATAGGGGGCGTCGGCCTCGGCGCCGGTGTCGGTCAGCAGGCGGGTGAAATTGGTCCCGTCCGAGCGCAGCGGCGGCAGCTGGTGCAGCGTCACGCCTGTGGTGTCGAAATTGCTCACCGGCATGCCGCCCGACGCGACAATGGCGCGATGCCCTGCGGCGGCAAAGGCCCGCGCCAGCACCAGAGCCCGGCCCAGATGGCCGGTGCCCAAAAGATGCGTGACACTGATCAGAACCGTCATGGCTGGCCCTTTGCGATCAGCCGGACCGGATCGGGCTGCAGGCGCGGGCCGTCGGGCCCAAGATCCAGCACATAAAGCCGCGCGCGTTTGATGCGAAAGGGGGCGGGGCCGTCGAAATCCCAGCCGGTGGCGCGGGCCATCAGCATGCGCATGATGCCGATATGGCAGACCGCGACGGTGTCGCGCCCAAGGCCAGCCAGCCAGGGCTGCAGGCGGGCCAGAACCTCGCGCGGGGTTTCGCCGCCCGGCGGGCGGAAATCCCAGCCCCAGTCTTCGATATGGCGATAGCCGCTGGCGGGATCGGCGATCAGGTCTTCTCCGCGCTGGCCTTCCCAGTCGCCCCAGTTCATCTCGGTCAGGGCGGGGATCTGTGCAGGGTCCTGACCGCTGACCAGATGGGCGGTTTCCACCGCGCGCATCAGCGGGCTGGCCACGAGGTCGGCCCGGTCCCAGGGGCTGGGCAGGGTCAGATCCGACAGGGTGGCGCGGGCGTCGTCATCCAGCGCAATATCGCTGCGCCCCTGAATGCGCCCGGCGCGGTTCCAGGGCGTGTGCCCGTGACGAAGAAGGGCAAGCCGGGTCATGAGGCATCTCGGATCAGGGGCGCCAGGGTGGCGCGCAGGGTGTCGATGGCCGCTGGCCGCAGGTGTCGGGCCTGCATATGGGCGCGCGCGGTGTCGCAGGCGGCGGCATGGGCGCGCGGGTCACGCAGCGCCATCAGGCGGCGGGCCAGCGCCGGGGCGCCGTCCTGCGGATCGGGATATGTACCCGGCGCCAGCACGTCGCGCAGCCCCGGACGGTCCTGAGCCACCACCGGCAGCCCGGCGGCCTGCGCTTCCAGATAGCTCATCCCGAAGGCTTCGTTGACGCCGGGCCAGAACAGGCAGGCCGCCGCACCATAGGCGCGCGCCATGGCATCCGCCTCCAGTTCCCCCAGAAAGCGCACCTGATCGCCAAAGGGCGCCATCAGCGCGGCGACGGTCGGGCGCTCGGGCCCGTCACCCGCGATCTGCAGCGTGAACGGCGCATCCAGACAGGCCAGCGTGTCGGCAATGATCCGATAGGATGCCAGTTTGTCGCCGGGCCGCATCATGCCGACGCTCAGGATCGGCCCCGCCGCCCCGCCGGTGGCGGGGTCAGGCAGGGTGCCACGGTTCAGAAACGGGCGCAGATGCACCAGCGCCTGATCCGCGCAGCGGTCGCGCGCAAGCGCCATCTGGTCCTGGGCCGTGAAATAGAAGATCGCGGCGGCCTGATCAGCGGCGTCATGGGCGGCACGGGCAAACCCGTCCCACGGCCCGCCCAGCCGTTTCAGGGCGCGGGTGCTTTCGATCTGCACATACGGGATGCGCAGGGCGGCCGCGACGCGCGGGCCCACCAGATCGGGGGCCTTGTAGTAGTTGTGATAGCTCACCCACAGTGCCAGATCGCGCCCCTGCCAGTGATCGACAAGGCGGGCGATTTCGGCCTCGGCCTCGCCGCGCAGGCGGGCCTGTGCGATGGCGCTGCCGGTCTTGTCGAGCAGGCGCAGATGCGACATCAGCGTGACATCGCCCAGACCGGTGTTGGCCAGCGCCCCCATCAGGCTGCGCGCCATCTGACGGTCCCCCGAGGGCACCGGGTGGTCGGGTGATTTCAGCGGCGCGTAGAATGCGATGCGGGTCATGGGGCGGGCCTGATCAGATCGCTTAGCCGATCATGCAGCCGGGCAATCCCCGGTGCCATCAGAAAGTCGCGTTTCAGCCGGTCATGGGCCGCCTGCGCCATGGCGCGGGTGCCGTCGGGATCGCGTTGCATGGCGGTCATGGCGTCCGCGAGCGCCTGTGGGGCGTCATCGCTCAGAACGCCATGGGTGCCATTGGTGACAAATTCGGGGATCGCCGAGACCGGCGTGGACAGGATGGGCAGCGTCTGGGACGCGGCCTCCATCAGCACATTGGGCAGCCCGTCGCGGTCACCATCGCTGGCGATGCGGCTGGGCAGCGCAAAGAGGTCATGGTCGCGCATCGCCGCGATGACGTCGGGCTGATCGCAGGCGCCGCGCCAGGTGATGCGGTGGGCGATGCCCGCCGCCGTGGCCTGCGCATCCAGCGTCGCACGCAGGGCGCCGCCGCCGATATGGGTCCAGCGCCAGTCGATGCTGTCGGGCAGCAGCGCGAGGGCGGCGATCAGGTTGTCAAAGCCCTTCTTTTCCACCAGCCGCCCCACCGACAGGATGCGGAACGGATCGCTGACGCGGCGCGGGGCGCGCGCGGGCGGGGGCGGAAAGCGGGTCAGGTCAAGCCCGTGATAGACCAGATCAATGCGTCCCGGATCGCCTGCAAGCTCGCGCAGATGCGCGGCATTCAGCGCCGTGCAGGTGGCGCCAAAGCGGGCGCCATGCTGCGCCGGATCCAGCTTTTCGCGCAGCTCCCAGTCGGGCGAGGTCCAGATGTCCTTGGCATGGGCGGCAAAGCTCCAGGGCAGGCCACGCATGATCGCGGCATAGCGCGCCACCGATGACGGGGTATGCAGGAAATGGGCGTAAAGCCCGCGCACATCGCCGGGCAGCTCGGCGGCCAGCACACAGGCCTGACCAAACCGGCGGATCCGGTTGGGGCTGGCGTCGCGGCGCAGATCGGCGCGCCAGATCGCATAAGCCGCCGCATAGCCCGGCAGGCGCTGCGCGCGCGCCCGCGCGGCCCAGACCCGGTCGGGTTCCTGATACAGGTATTCCGGCAGATAGCGCACCCGCGCCTGCAACCGGTCATGCAGCGGATGGCGTTTGACATCCGTCGGGTGGCGCAGCGACCAGATTTCAAAGGGCATGCCGCCTTCTTCAAGTGCGACAAGCTCTTGTGCAACAAAGGTCTCGGACAGGCGGGGCCAGCCTTTGACAAGAACGGCCAAGGGTGGGGTGGTCATTGTGCGGCGCACTCCACCGGCGTGTGCAGCAGCGCCTTGACGCGCTGCGTGACCACATCGAGCCCGTCCAGCAGCCCGTCCTGATAGGCCAGTGATGGCGGCGGCTGGGTCGCCAGCCCCCGGATCGCACGGATCATCGCCTGCGGGGTCAGCCCGTCGCGGATTTCATCCAGGCTGCGGATCAGGCCCAGCCGTTCGGCGCGGCTGGCGCGGATGTACTGCTCCAGACGCGGGCGGGTGCGCGGCACGATGACGGCGGGTTTGTCAAAGGACAGAACCTCGCAGAAGGTGTTGTAGCCGCCCATGCAGACGACGCCTTCGGCGCCGGCAAACAGCGCTTCGATCTGGCTGTCGAACCCCACCGCCTCGACACGGCCATTCAGGGCCTCCACGCGGGTTTCGAAATCCTGCCGGGTGTCGCCGCTCAGGAACGGGCCATAGACCAGCTTGGCGCGGGGCGACAGGTCGGGATCCTGCTCATAGGCAGCCAGCACCAGGTTGACCATCGCGGCCCCGTCGCCGCCGCCGCCGGGCGTGACCAGGATATAGGGCGTGTCGGGGGCATGCGCGTCCACGGCCTGCGGCAGGCTGCGGCGCAGATAGCCGGTCCAGTGCATGCGGTCATGGGCGGCGGGCGACAGGCCCAGACCTTCGGTCGGATCATAGACCGATTGCAGCCCATAGACCCAGATTTCGTGATAGTAGCGTTCGGCGGTTTCGACCGCCCCCTTGCGCGCCCATTCGGCGGCCAGCATTTCGGGCTGGTCAAGCACGTCGCGCAGACCCAGCACCAGACGGGTGTGCCCGGTGGTGCGCAGATGATCGAGCGTCCGGATCAGCTCGCCCCGGAACCCGGCCGGTTCCTTGTCGACGATCAGGATGTCGGGGCGGAATTCGCGGGCGGCGGTTTCGATCAACGCCGCGCGCAGCGCGGTGGTTTCGTCGATGCCGATATCCAGCGCTTCGGGCACATAGCTGCCGTCCGAGCGTTTGGTGACGCCCGGCAGGCGGATGTGATCGACATTGTCGGCAAATGCAAAGCGCCCGGCCACCGGCGATCCGGTCAGGATCAGCGCCGAGCTGTGTGGGATCGCCCGCGTGACCGCCTGCGCCAGTGCCCGCGACCGGCGCAGATGGCCGAGCCCGAACGTATCATGGCTGTAGAGCATGATCCGGGGGGCCGTGCGGGCGGGCTCGGGCTGGGATGTGTCTGGGGACAGGGTCATATGGCACCTATAGTCCTGAACCGGCCCGAAGTTCCAGTCCATGCCCGTCTGCCCGGCGCATCGGGCGGGGCAGAGTTGCGCGGCTGCCGCGTTTGGGCTGCGCGCGGGCGGGGCTGAGCTTAAAACGGGTCATTCTGTGCTCCACGTGGCGTGTCGGTGACCGATTTGCAAGGGTGTTTCGCAGGCTGCGTGCTTCGCTGATTGCCTCATGGTGTTGTGCTCTTATAAGCTTGGCCCGCAACGTTTTTGAAAGCTCGCGCCCATGCTGACCAAGCCGACCCCACTGTCCCGGTTTCCCGCCTGCCAGATGCTGATCCTGGTGCTGATGACGGTCCTGACACTGGGGCTGGTCTGGCCATCGGCGGGCGGCGCGCAATCGGTGCTGTCTGTGGCTACGGGCGCAACGTCGGGAACCAAGACGGATGCGACCGATGATACGGCGTCGGGCACCGGCACCAGCGCGGCGGTGCAGGACGCGCTGAAGCAGATCGAAAGCACCGGGCGCGGGGTTGTCGTGATCGACGCCAGCGGCAATGTGGTGGTGACGGGCACCGGGACGGACGGGACGGGCGCCAGCGCGAGCGAAGACGCCGACGACCACATGACGGCGTCGTCGTCCCTGATGAACGCCCAGACCAGCATCCGGGCTTTCCGCGACAAGCTTGAAGAGCGGTTCCAGGTGCTGCCCAATTCCTTTGCCGAGGTGACGTTCATCCTGCGTGCCACCAGCCCTGACCGGCGCATCATGACCTTTGTGGAAACGCTGGGCTGGCTGTTGGCGTTTCTGGCGGCGGGCATGGTGTTCACACGGTTTGTCTATGGCCCGAAGATCGCCGCGCGGTTCGTGATCCCGCGGGTGCGTGAGAACCCCGAAGGCTATCGCGAAAAGATGCCGTTCCTGTTCTACCGGTTCTGCGCCGGTGTTGTGGGCACGCTGCTGACCATCGTGATCGTGCTGATCCTGAGCATCTTCATTCCTTATATCGACGATCTGGCCATCCAGTTCACCGTGCTGGCGGTGCTGACGGCCTTTGCGCTGGCGCGCACGGTGTCGGACATGTGGCGCATGCTGCTGTCGCCCTTTTTGCCGCAGTACCGGATCCTGTCGCTGGGCGACCGGGATGCCAAAAAGCTCTATCGCTGGTTCTGGATCTTTGCATCGCTGAACATCGCGGGGGGGCTGTTCAGCACCTGGATCAAGGATTTCGGGCTGAACTACAACGTCTATGCGCTGATCTTCGGCTTTGTGACCCTGCTGAGCGTGATCGGCGGCATTCTTCTGGTGCTGTTCAACGGGCGGGCCATTTCCAATGCCATCCGCAACGGGCGCAACCCCGCCGAAGTGTCGTGGCTGCTGCGCTTTCTGTCCTATGCCTGGGCGCCGGTGCTGATCGGCTATTTCATCTTCAGCTGGCTTGAACTGTCCTTTGACCTGGTGATGGAACAGCCCACATCCATCGCGCCGGTGACGGGGGTCTTTTCGACCTTTCTGGCGATCATCGTGGTCTATGGCTTCATCAACTACATGATCGAGACCTATTTTTCGCGCCAGCGCGACATCGAGCGCCTGAATGACGAAATGGCCCAGGCCGATGCTCAGGAAGATCGCGCAGACCGCGAAGCCGATGCCATCGACGCGATCAAGCTGGACGACATCCCCACCTATACGATCCTGACCTACGAAGAGCTTGCCCGCCGTGTGGCCGGGCTCTTGGCCTTTGTGGCGGGGGGGATTGCGCTGATCCTGATCTGGGACACGCGCGGCGCGTTGGCCAATAGCGACGGGTTCGAAAAGGCCATCGACGTCATCGTGATCCTGTTCATCGGCTATATCCTGTACAATTTCTTCCGTATCTGGATCGACTCCAAGATCGCGGAAGAGGTCAGCGATGTCGGTGAGGCCGAGCCGGGCGACGAAGGCGGCGGCCACAACAGCGCCACCCGGCTGGCCACGCTGCTGCCGCTGTTCCGGGGCGCCATTCTGGCCATCGTGGTGGTGACCATCGCGCTGATCGCGCTGTTCGAACTTGGGGTGAATGTCAGCCCGCTGTTTGCCGGTGCCGGTGTGGTGGGCCTGGCGGTGGGCTTTGGGGCGCAGACGCTGGTGCGTGACATCTTTTCGGGGGCGTTCTTTCTGTTCGATGACGCGTTCCGCAAGGGCGAATATATCGATATCGGCATGGTCAAGGGGACGGTGGAAAAGATCTCGGTCCGGTCGTTTCAGCTGCGCCACCATCTGGGCGCGCTGCACACGATCCCCTTTGGCGAAATCCAGGTGCTGACCAATTATTCGCGCGACTGGGTGATCATGAAACTGCCGCTGCGGGTGACCTATGACACCGATGTGGAGCGGGTGCGCAAGCTGATCAAGAACCTCGGCAAAGAGCTGCTGTCGGATCCGGTGATCGGGGACAATTTCATTCAGCCCCTGAAATCGCAGGGCGTCATTGAAATGCAGGACAGCGCGATGATCATCCGCGTCAAGTTCATGACCAAACCGGGCGATCAGTGGCTGGTGCGCAAGAAGGTCTATGAAGAAATCCGCCAGCTGTTCGAACGCGAAGGCATCCGCTTTGCCCACCGCGAGGTCACGGTGCGTCTGGCGGACGAACATGCCGAAGATCTGACCCCCAAGCAGAAGGAAACCGTGGTGGGGGCGGTTCAGGCGGCCATCGACGAAGACGCCTTTGACGGTATCAACGACGCCGAATGAGCGGCCGTGCCGACAGGCGGGGCAGGGCGGCTGACAAAAGCGATTCCCTCAGGCCGGTGGCGCGCCTATGGTGCGCCCATAAAACCGTATGAGGATTTGAGCCATGATCAGATATGTCCTGCCCGCGCTGGCGCTGTTGGCGGCGGGCACCGCAGGCGCGCAGACGCTGGAGCGCATTGCCGAACGCAACGAAATCCGGATGGGCTATCGCACCGACGCGGTTCCGCTGTCCTATCAGAACGCCGATGGCAATCCGGCGGGCTACACGCCAGTCCTGTGCGTCGAGGCCGCCCAACGCGTGGTCAACCTTCTGGAGATCGAGGGCCTCGATGTCAGCTTTGTGCCGGTGACGGCCGAAAACCGTTTTGACATGGTGGCTTCGGGTGAGATCGACCTGCTGTGCGGCGCGGCGACCATCACGCTGGAACGGCGCGAGATCGTTGATTTTTCCATCCCTGTCTTTGCGGACGGCATGGCGGTGGTGCTGCCTGCGGGGGCCGCGACCGATCTGCAGGCCTTTGCCGGGCAGACGCTGGGCGTGCGCGCCGGCACCACCAGTGAAACGGCGCTGGCCGAGCTGCTGGAACGCACGGGCGTTGAGGCAGACATCCGCGCCTTTGACGATCACGGCGCGGGCTTTGACGCACTTGGCGCGGGCGAGCTTGCGGCCTATTTCGGGGATCAGTCGATCCTGCTGTACCAGAACGCGCAGCGCAATGACGGGCGCGATTTTCGGGTGATGGACCGTTTGCTGACGGTCGAAACCCAAGGTCTGGCGATGGCGCGGGGCGACAGCGAATTCCGCCTGCTCATTGACGAGGTTCTGTCGGGTCTGATTGCCAATGGCACGGCTGCGGCGATCTTCGGCCAGACGCTGCCCGGCGCCACGCCGGGGGCGGCGTTGCAGGCGGTGTTCCTGGTGTCGCCGCTGCAGCCCTGATGGGCTTTGGGATCGGGGCGGTGTCGCCCCGGTCCACGTGCTTCGGCCTGTTCGGGGTGCGCGGCGCCTAGCCCTGATAGGGATCCAGCGAATCCCGCAGCCCATCCCCCAGAAAGTTGAAGGCCAGAACCACCACGATGATCGGCAGCATCGGGATTGCCGTCCAGGGATAGATTTCGATCGACGCCAGGTTCTGCGCGTCATTCAGCATGACCCCCCAGCTGACCGCAGGCGCCCGCAGGCCCAGCCCCAGAAAGGACAGCGCCGTTTCGCCCAGGATCATCGCCGGGATCGACAGGGTGGCGCTGGCGATCAGGTGGCTGGTGAAGTTGGGCAGCAGATGCTTGCGGATCACCCGGCCCGACGACGCCCCCATCATTTCGGCGGCGCGGACATATTCCTCTTCGCGCAGCGACAGGAACTTGGCGCGCACCGCCCGCGCCAGCCCCGGCCAGTCCAGCACGCCCAGGATCAGCGAAATGATGAAGAACACCGCCACCGGACCCCAGTTCGACGGCACCGCCGCCGACAGCGCCAGCCAGAGCGGCAGTTCAGGCAGGGATCGCAGGATCTCGATCACGCGGTTGATCACCCAGTCGACCTTGCCGCCGAAATAGCCCGCGATGCTGCCGAATGTGATGCCCAGCAGGAACGACACGGTGATCCCGATCAGACCCACGGTCAGCGACAGCTGCGCGCCATAGAAGATGCGCGAAAACACGTCCCGCCCCAGCCGGTCAGAGCCCCAGACAAAGACGGTGGTGCCTTCGGGCGCGCAGAAGAGGCGCGTCCGGGCCGGGATCAGCCCGGCGATTTGGTAGTCGCTGCCTTCGCAGAAGAACCGCAGCTTTTGCGGGTTTTCGATGTCGGGTTTGAATTCCCACTGAAAGGTCTCAAGGTTCGCTTCGGCCGTCAGCGGATAGATGAAGGGGCCGATAAAGTCGCCTTCGTGAAACAGCCGCACCGCCTGCGGCGGTGAAAACAGGTGATCCGAAAACCTCTCATTGGGCCCGTAGGGCGCGATGAAGCCTGCAAAAGGCAGCATCAGATAGCTCAGCAGCAGGAAGATCCCCGAGATCAGCCCAAGCTTGTGTTCGCGGAACTTGCGCCAGATCAGCAGCCAGTTGGGGGCATCAAGATCCTTGCGTTCAAGATCCTGCAGGCTGGCCTTGGGGTCAAAGGGCGCGTCATCGACATAGCGCCCGTCAGGCAGGATGGTCATGCGTCACGTCCTTCGTAGCGGATGCGCGGGTCAAGCATGACCAGCAGGATGTCCGAAATCATCGTTCCGATCAGCGTCAGCAGCGCCACGAACATCAGCACAAAGCCCGACAGGAACTGATCCTGCGTCTTGAGCGCGGCCAGCAGCGTCGGCCCGATGGTTTCCAGCCCCAGCACCACCGACACCAGAACCGATCCCGACACCATCGCGGGCAGCAGGTTGCCGATGTCGGCGACAAAGGGGTTGAAGGCCACGCGCAGCGGGTATTTCGTCAGCATTTTCGACGGCGCCATGCCCTTGGCGATGGCGGTTTCCACATAAGGTTTGCCCAGCTCGTCCAGCATGTTGGCCCGCAGCCGCTGCATCATCGCCGCGGCCCCCGATGTGCCGATCACGAAGGTCGGTACGATCAGGTGGATCAGGATGGATTTGACCTTGGCCAGGCTCATCGGTTCGCCTTCATAGATCGGATCCATCAGCCCGCCGATCGGCAGGTTGAGATGCTTGTTGCCGTAATAGAACAGGATCAGCGCCAGCAGAAAGTTCGGCGTCGCCAGCCCCAGATAGCCGACAAAGGCGGCGGTGTAGTCGACCCAGGTCTTCGAGCGCGCCGCCGCCAGAACCCCCAGCGGCAGCGCCACCAGATAGATGAAGAGAACCGCCGCCAGGTTGACCAGAACGGTCAGCCACAGGCTGTCACCCACAATCTCGGCCACGGGCCGGTCGAATTCGAAGGACCAGCCGAAATTGCCCTGCAACATGCCCGACCAGCCCTGCGGTCCGGGCATGAAGCCCATCCAGATCATGTATTGTTCCCACAGCGCCCGATCGAGCGCGTATTCCTTGCGCAGGAATTCCGCCTTGGCCAGCCCCGAGGTCTGGCCCGTCGACCGCAGTTCGGCGATCTGGTTGGACAGGTAATCGCCCGGGGGCAGGTTGATGATGGCAAAGACCAGTACCGACACCACCAGCAGCGTCAGCAGCATGGTGAACAGCCGGTAGATCGCGTACCGGAAAATATCCATCAGGGGTTACTCATCTGCAGCAAAATAGAACTCGTCCGGCCGGTAGACCCCGAAATGCGCACCCGGCTCCCATGCCCAGATGGCCCGGTCGGGCACGTTGCGCAGCGCCTTGTTGACAACTACAGGCTGGGGCGCTTCGGCTAGGATGCCGATGCCATAGATCTGGTCGGCATGGATCGCCAGCATCTCTTGCCAGGCGGCGACGCGGGCCTCTTGGGTGGTGGCGGCGTTCCAGATCTCGAGCAGTTCGAGCAGGCGTTGGGCTTGGGGCAGATCGGGGGCTTCGCCTGCTTCACCCTTGGTCTGATAGAACTGGCCCCATTTCGGCCAGGCCAGGAACACCTGATCGGTGGGTGCCAGATAGGCGGGCGAGGTATAGTTCTGCGGGATCCCGTTGTCCCAGCCGAACCAGACCGACGCCATGGTTTCGCCCGCATAGACCCGGTTGCGCAGGATGTCGCGATCCAGCGGGCGCATGATCAGCTTGACCCCGATTTCGCGCCAGGTGTCGGTGATGATCTGCAGGGCGTTTTCAACCTCCTGGCGTTCGCCGGCGGTTTCGATGATCAGCTCCATCGGGCGGCCATCGGGCAGCTTGCGGATGCCCGAGCCGTCACGCTCGGACAGGCCGGCATCATCCAGAAGCTGATTGGCCAGCGCCACGTCATGCTGGGCCCAGGCGTCGCGGTTGGCCTGGGAAAAGAATTCGCTCTGGGGCAGAACGGCCATGGCGCCGGGCTTGGCGATCTTGAAATAGAGCGCCTTGTTGATGGTGTCGCGGTCGATGCCCAGCGACAGGGCGCGGCGCACGCGCACGTCGCGCAGCACGTCGCGCCAGACCGGATCGGCATAGTTGAGATTGGGGTAGATCGCGATCTGCGACGCGGTGCCGTTGCTCCACAGATGGGTGACATAGTCGCCGCCATCGGCTTCGCCCTTGCGCAGGATCGAAATGTCGCGGAAATCCAGCCCGCGCGCCTGCAGATCGGATTCCGATGCATTGGATTTCGCCGCGATCAGCCCGCCTGCGACGATGAACATTTCGACCACATCCACATAAGGCAGCTGGACGCCGTTTTCGTCGATCCGGTGGTAATAGGGGTTGCGCTCGAACAGGTGGCGGATCTTCTTGCCTTCGGTGGCGTTCACCCAGGGCTGCAGGGTGGGCAGCTGGGAATTGTCGAACTTGTACATGTTGTCGAGCTTGTTGTGCAGCGCCGCCCAGCTGTTGACGCGTGCATCATCGACCGCCGCATGCAGATCTGCGGCATCGGCGTAATCTTCGTGAAAGGGTTTGAGGAAATGCGCCGGGCGATAGATGAAGGGCGGGCTGGCCTGCGCAAGGTTCTGCAGGAAATGCGGATTGGGATCTTCCCATTCGAACACGACGGTCAGCGCATCGGGAAAGCTGACCTTGGGCAGTTTGCCGCCCGCATACAGGATCTCGGGCGGGCCCACGGGGCTGAGCTTGGGGTTGTTGGCGACGTCTTCCCACCAGTACCTGAAATCTTCCGATGTAAAGGGCGCGCCATCGGACCATTTGTGCCCTTCGCGCAGGTGAAAGGTGAACTTGCGGTTGGCCTCGTTTTCAAAGCTTTCCAGCAGGTCGGGCTGCAGCTCATAGCCTTCGTCATAGCCCACCAGCCGCGCATAGCCATAGACCACCATCTGGCGGATGTCCTTGGAGCGCGACACCATCGTGCGCAGCGTGCCGCCCGGCTGGCCCGGCACCCGCCCTTTGGCCGCCAGATCGACAACCAGCGGTTCGGCCGGGATCCTTTCGGCAGCCGGCGGCAGGTCGCCCGCGGCAACCGCGTCGGCCCAGAACGGGCTGTCCTGAACCTGCGGCGCGGACCAGCCGGGCTGAGCGATCAGCAGGCTGGCGGTGGCGGCCAGCAGGCTGCGCGAAACACGGCTGCGCGAACCGCTGGAAACGTGGGGGCGGCGAAAGAGGTCAAGCATGGCAACGTACCTTGTGTCCTGTGTCGATCGCGGTCAGGCCGGGCACGGACTGTTCGGTGAACCGGAACCGGTCCGGCCAGCTGTCCGGGGCGCCAGCCCCCTGGGCCACGAGTTTGAGGTTGATGGGGCGGTTGATGTCGGGCGTGGGCTGGGCCGCGATCAGCGCCTTGGTATAGGGGTGCACGGGGTTGTGGAACAGCACCTCGGGGCGGGCCTGTTCGACGACCAGACCCTGGCGCATCACCGCGACTTCGTCGGCGATGCGCGCCACCACGGCCAGATCATGCGAGATGAACAGATAGCTCAGCCCCATGCGGTCGCGAATGTCTTCGAGCAGATCGAGGATCTGGTCCTGCACCGACACGTCCAGCGCGGATGTCGGTTCATCACAGACCAGCAGCGCGGGATCCAGCGTCAGCGCGCGCGCAATCGACAGCCGCTGGCGCTGACCGCCGGAAAAGGCATGCGGATAGCGCTGCAGCATATCGGGATTGAGCCCGACCTTGGACAGCATCGCCGCTGCCTTGTCACGACGGTCTGATGCGGTGCCGATGCCGTGGATCTCGAGCGGTTCGGTCAACGCATCCAGCACCCGCATGCGCGGGCTGAGCGACGAATAGGGATCCTGAAACACCATCTGCGCCTGTTTCTGGAACGCGATGCGCGCCGCGCGGTCCATGTCATGCACGGCGATGGGCGGCTGGCCGGGGCGCGGCGAAAACAGCACCTCGCCCCCCGCATCAGGGCCTTCGGCCCCAAGTGCGATGCGTGCCGCCGTGGTCTTGCCCGATCCGCTTTCGCCCACGATGGCCAGCGTGCGTCCGCGTGGCAGGCTCAGGTCGATGCCCCGGCAGGCATGCACCAGCAGGTCGGGCTGCCAGGGTTTTGACGCTTTCAGCTTATAGGTCTTGGACACCTGGTTCATCTGCAGGATCAGATCCTGCGACGGGTCGCCGGCGCGCGGGGTGTCGGGGTCTGGGATCTTGGGGGCCGCGGCAAACAGCTGTTTGGTATAGGGGTGGGCCGGCGTGCGCAGCAGCGGCTCGGCCGCGCCCGATTCCATGATGCGCCCCTTGTGCATCACCACCACCTGTTCGGCCATGTTGGCGACCACGCCCAGATCGTGGGTAACAAGGATCACCGCCATGCCGGTGTCTTTCTGCAGATCGCGGATCAGCCCCAGCACCTGCGCCTGTGTCGTCACATCCAGCGCCGTGGTCGGTTCGTCGGCGATCAGCAGATCGGGTTCCGACACCATCGCCATGGCGATCATCGCGCGTTGCCGCATGCCCCCCGACAGCTCGAACGGATAGGACCGGTAGGCGCGGTCAGGATCGGGAAAACCCACCCGGTCAAAGGTCTCAAGCACCTTGCGCCGGGCTTCGGCCTCGCTGACCCTTCCATGCAGCCAGAGCACTTCGCTGACCTGATTGCCGATCTTGTGCAGCGGTGACAGCGACCGCATCGGCTCTTGAAAGATCATCGACACGTCATTGCCGCGAATGTCGCGCATCCGGCGCGGCCCAAGCGCCAGCAGATCGGTCGGCCCGCCCTTGCCATTCAGCGTGATCGCCCCGCTCAGGATCTGCGCCGTGCGCGGCAGGATGCGCAGCACCGACCGGCAGGTGATCGTCTTGCCCGACCCGCTTTCGCCCACCAGCGCCAGCGTCTGTCCCGGCGCGATGGAAAAGCTCACGTCCTGCACGACCGGCGCAGCCGAGCCGAACCCGATGCTCAGGTTTTCGACTGTCAGCAATGGCTTCATTCAAGGCTTCCGTCTAAGGCTCTGTGCGGCAAGGCATGTCCGCCACCGCGCCGCCGGTCAAATTCTTCGCTACAATCGCTTGGGGGCGCAGGGTTAGTCAAACCCGAATTGATGCCACTGCCGCGAAGTTCTATGACTTGTGATCGCATCTGCCCCCATCCGCCCCTGACTGTCCGGTGGCCGGAGGCCGCAATCACCCCGACGCTCTTTCGGCGACCGATCAGAGGACCCCGCCCATGACCCGCCTTGACCTCTTCATTGCCCGCATGGTGTCGCAGCGCGCCTGCCTCGATTTTGCCATGGCCGAGACCGCCGCAATGACCGGCCCGGCCTTTGAACTGGGCCTGGGCAACGGGCGCACCTATCACCACATGCGCGAAAACATGGCCGGGCGCGACATCTATGTCTTCGAGCGCGCGGTGGCCTCGCATCCCGACTCGACCCCGCCCGAAGATCGCGTGATCCTGGGCGATGTGATGGATACGCTGCCCGCCGCGCTCAAGCGCTTCGGCCCGGTGGCGCGGCTGGTGCATGCGGATCTGGGCGGCCACAACGCGGCCAAGAACGACACCTTTGCCCGCACCGTGTCGCCGCTGATCGAACCGCTCCTGGCCCCCGGTGGTCTGATGGTGTCCAGCGATCGGATGTATTTCGACGGGCTCACCGAATGCGCCCTGCCCGATGGGGCCATCGAAGGGCGCTGTTTCATCTACCGAAAATGACACAGCCGCCCCAGATCCGCGCGCTGGTCATCCATTGCCACCCCGATCCGGCCAGCTTTGCCGCCGGGGTGCGCGATCAGGTGCTGGCGGATCTCGACCACGCAGGGGCCGAAACCCGCTGCCTGGATCTCTATGCGGTCGGGTTCGACCCGGTGCTCAGCCGCGACGATCTGGCATGCTATGCCGACCCCGCGCAGAACCGCGCCCGCATCGCTGACGAAGCTGCCGATCTGGCCTGGTGCAACACGCTGATCTTTGTCTACCCGACCTGGTGGTATGGGCTGCCCGCCATGCTCAAAGGCTGGCTCGACCGGGTTCTGGTGCCCGGTCTGGCCTTTCACCTGCCCGATGATGGCGGCCCGATCCGGCCCGGCCTGGTGGGGATCGAACGGCTGGGCGTCTTTACCAGCGGCGGGGCGGGCTGGCTGCTGACCCGGCTGATCGGTGCGCCGGGGCGCCGCACGCTGATGCGGGGTACGCGCCCGCTTTGTGCGCCGCGCTGCCGGCGGGGGTTTGCGATGCACTACCGCATGGACCGCTCGACCCCGCAAAGCCGCGCCCGCCACCTGCGCCGCGTCCGCCGGGTGCTGGCGCGCCTCATCGCCTGAGCCGCCCCTTGTGCCCCTTGCCGCACCCCGCAAAGCCATGCAGGCTGGCGCCAGACCGGTAGACCCCGACCTGCAACACAAGGAACCGCCATGACCCGACGGCTGGACTGGGCCGATTTCCGCGCCTCGGACTTCACCGGCTGCGATGCCGCACGCACGATTGCCATCCTGCCCGTGGCGGCGATCGAACAGCACGGGCCGCATCTGCCCCTGGGCACTGATCTGATGATCAACGAAGGGATGCTGGCCCGCCTGCGCCGCGACCTGCCCGACGATCTCGACATTCGCATCCTGCCGGTGCAGGCGATCGGCAAGTCCAACGAACATCTCTTTGCGCCGGGCACGCTGACGCTGGATGCGCCAACCGCCTTGCAGGCCTGGATCGACATCGGCCTATCCGTGGCGCGGGCGGGGCTGCGCAAACTGGTGGTGGTGAATTCTCATGGCGGCAATCTGGATCTGGTCTCGATCCTCACGCGCGAATTGCGGGTGCGCGCGGATATGCTGGCGGTGAAATGCTCATGGGGCAGCTTCGGCGTGCCCGATGGCCTCTTTTCCCCGCAGGAACTGACCCACGGCCTGCATGGCGGCGACTGGGAAACCTCTCTGATGCTGGCCTTCCGGCCCGAAACGGTGGACATGAGCAGCGCCCGCGATTTCCACTCGAGCGCCGAAACCGACCTGATCCCGCCCACAGGGCCGATCAGCCGGGGCTGGATCGCCAGCGATCTCAACCCAGATGGCGTGACCGGAGAGGCCCATCTCGCCACCGCCGCCAAGGGCGAGGCAAGCGTCGCCCACGCGGTGGCAGGGTTCATCACCCTCTTGCGCCAGACGCGCGACATGCCCTTGCCCGGAGCCAGCTTCGGCTGACGGCCCCGCTTTCTTTGTGGCCCGAAATACCTCGGGGGAGCGCGAGGGGGCGGCGCCCCCTCGCCCCCGTCGCGGCCGCAGGCCGCGACACCAGATTGGGCTTGGCGCGGCCGCAGGCCGCGACATCAGATCAGACCCCACGCGGCCACCGGCAGCGGCCCCAGACTAAGCCCCGCGCGACCGCTACCGCCGCAGCGCGTCGGCCAGCGCGTGGTAGGACGCCTTTGGCGTTCGCTCCTGCGTGTCATACGCCACGTTGACCAGCCCGAACCGCGCGTCATAGCCACAGGCCCATTCGAAATTGTCCAGAAGCGACCAGACAAAGTACCCCGCCAGCGGCACGCCCCTGTCCAGCGCCGCACGCGCTGCGGCCAGATGCGCGTCCAGATAGGCGATGCGCCCAATGTCCTGCTGACCCTCATCAGAGGCCATGCCGTTTTCGGTGACCACAAGCGGCAGATCGCCGGTGTACTCCGCTGCGATGCGCTGCAGCAGATCACTCAGCCCCTGCGGGTAGATCTCCCAGCCCATCGCCGTGGTCTCAAGCGGACCCTTGATCGTGTGATGCCCCGGCCACGGACCCTCATTCGGCGCAATGATGCTGCGGGTGTAATAGTTCACCCCGCACCAATCCAGCGGCGCGGCGATCACGTCGAAACCCTCCTCCCACCCGTGGGGCAGATGCGGTTCAAGACCGGCGAGCACATTGGCGGGGTAGCGCGCGTGGAACATCGCCTCAAGAAAGAAGCGGTTGTAATAGCCATCGTAAAGATCGGTTGCCGCACGTGCTTCGGGGCTGTCATCGGCGGGCTGCGCCCATTCCTGGTTCACCACTGCCCCCAGATTGGACAGCCCCATCGCGCGCATCACCTCGATGGCGCGGCCATGGGCCAGCAGCACATGATGCATCGCCCGCGCAGCGGCGCGGATGTCGCGCAGCCCCGGCGCATGCTGGCCCAGAAAATGGCCCAGCCAGCTCACGCACCAGGGTTCGTTCACCGGTGCGACGCTGGCCACGCGATCCCCGATACGGCCCATGACAAGCGCGGTGAAATCGGCAAACCAGCCCGCAATGTCGCGGTTGCGCCAGCCCCCCAGATCCGCCAGCGCCGCCGGCAGCTCCCAGTGGTACAGCGTCACATGCGGGGCCAGCCCGCGTTCACAGATCGCATCCGTCAGCCGGTCATAGAAATCCAGACCGTCCGGGTTGGGCGCCCCGCGCCCTTCGGGCAGCACCCGCGCCCAGCTGGTCGAAAACCGGTAGGCGTCAAAGCCTGCGGCGGCCAGCAGATCCAGATCTTCGGGGCAGCGGTGGTAGTGATCACAGGCCCGTGCCCCGTTGTGGCCATGGGCGACATTTCCCGGTGTTGCGGCGAATGTGTCCCAATGGGTCGGCCCGGCGCCGCCCGCATCATGGCCTTCGATCTGATAGGCCGAGCTTGCCGCGCCAAAGGTGAAACCACGCGGGAAGTGCGAGCGCGCGAACCGCATCACGACCGGCGCGGCGCGGGGCCGGTGGACTGGCCGATGGTCAGCGCGGCCTCGAGCAGCACCTGCGGCTTGGGGCTGTCCGGGGCGTTGATCTGCTCGATCAGCAGCGCCGCACATCGCCGCCCGGCCTCGCGCACCGATGAGGTCGTGGCAGTGAAGATCGGCAGATCGCCCCCGTTGCGCAGATAGGACAGGTCATCGTCATGGCAGATGATCGACACATCCCGCCCCGGCCGCAGCCCTCGGTCGTGAAGCGCCCGCTGCACCCCAAGCGCGGGGATGATCGCGGCCACCAGAAACGCGGTGGGCGGATCGGGCCGGTCCAGCAGCGCCAGGGCACTGCGATACCCGTAATCTTCGGTCATCTCATCGCTGAGCATCAGCGCCGGATCGCAGGCGATCCCGGCGCGCTGCAACGCCTGTTCATGGCCGATCCGGCGGCGATGGGCGAAATCCATCTGTTCAAGCCCGTTCAGCAGGGCGATGCGGCGATGGCCAAGATCGACCAGCAGATCGGTGGCCCGCGCAAAGGACCGCACATTGTTCACGTCAAGCCATGCATAATCGAGATCAATCCCGCTGGCCCGGCCATGGACCACAAAGGGCAGGCCCAGATCCTGCAGCATGGCAATGCGCGGGTCGTTCATCGTGGGGCCATGCAGGATGATCCCATCCACCGCGCCCTGGGCGTGCAATTCGCGATAGGTGCGCTCCTGATCGCCTGCGCGCGCCAGCGTCAGGTTCACGCTGAAGCCATGCTCGGCATAGATCTCGGAGGCGCCGGACAGGAAGTCGCTGAAGATCGGGTTGACCATCTCGTGGCGGCTGGTGGCGGGGATCACATGGCCGATGGCCATGGCGCGCCCGGTGGCCAGCCGCTTGGCCTGCATGTTGGGGCGGTAATTGTGTTTGCGCGCGGCCTCGACCACACGCGCGCGCGTCGCTTCGCGCACCTCGGGATAACCGTTCAGCGCCCGGCTGACGGTGGTGGGCGACAGGCCCAGAAGGGTGCTGAGTTCCTTGAGAGTCATGCTGTAGGTGTTTCAAAACGATTTGGTAAATTGTCATGCAATCGGTGCGCCCGGCGCCCCGCATCTACTAGGTCAACCACGGGGCGGGCCATGAAAACAAGGGAAAATCGTAATGCCTGACGAGAAATTCATTGACAGACGATGCCCCTTGCAGTGTCCTGAGCAAAGCCAAAGCGCTTTGAATAGTAAGGGAGAGACAGCGCCAAAGGCCGGGATCAAACGGGAGGGATCTGATGAAACGGGTATTCTTGGCGGGCGCGGGGCTTGTGGCCGCAGGCGTCGGCCTTGCGCCGCTGGCGGCGTGGGCAGAGGGTGCGGTCTTTGCCCCTGGGCAAGGGCCATTCAGCTGGGATGGCTATGAAGCCTGGGCCGCCAATGCGCCCGATCTGTCGGGGCAGAGCGTGACGATCTCGGGGCCGTGGCTGTCGCCGGAATCAGAGTATTTCACCAACCTTCTGGCCTATTTCAACGCGGCCACAGGGGCCGAGGCCGTCTATGCGGGGTCCGACAGTTTCGAACAGCAGATCGTCATTGATGCCGAGGCCGGATCCGCCCCCAACATCGCCGTCTTTCCGCAGCCGGGTCTGGCGGCCAACATGGCCGCCGACGGGCATCTGACCCCGCTGGGGCCCGACTGGGCGCAGTGGGTGACCGACAATTACGCCGCCGGTCCGTCCTGGGTTGATCTGGGCACCTATCCCGACGCTGACGGCAATCCGCAGATGTACGGGTTCTTCTACAATGTGAACGTCAAAAGCCTGGTCTGGTACAACCCCGAGAACTTTGAAGACGCGGGCTATGACGTGCCCCAGACCATGGAAGAGCTGCGCGCGCTCACCGAAACCATCGTGGCCGATGGCGAAACGCCCTGGTGCATCGGGCTGGGCTCGGGCGCGGCCACGGGCTGGCCCGCCACCGACTGGGTCGAAGACATGATGCTGCGCACCCAGCCGCCCGAGGTCTATGACGGCTGGGTCACCAACCAGATCCCCTTTGACGACGACCGGGTGATCGGCGCGATCGAAGAATTCGGCTGGTTTGCGCGCAATGACGACAATGTGGCGGGTGGCGCAGGGGCTGTGGCCTCGACCGATTTCCGGGACAGCCCCAAAGGGCTCTTTGCCGCGCCGCCGCAATGCTACATGCACCGGCAGGCATCCTTTGCATCGGCCTTTTTTCCCGAAGACGTGGTGATGGGGCAGGATGCCGATTTCTTCTATTTCCCGGCCTATGCCGACAAGGAGCTGGGCAGTCCGGTGCTGGGGGGCGGCACGCTGATGGCGGTGACTGACCCGTCGGATGCCACGATGGCGTTTCTGGACTTTCTCAGGCTGCCCGTGGCGCATGAGATCATGATGGCCCAGACCGGCTTTCTGACACCGCATACGGGCGTCAACCTGGATGCCTACAACAACGACACGCTGCGCAAGCAGGGTGAGATTCTGCTCGGAGCCACCACATTCCGTTTCGACGGCTCGGATCTGATGCCGGGCGGCGTGGGCGCTGGCAGTTTCTGGACCGGCATGGTCGATTATGCAGGCGGCAAACCCGCCGCTGATGTCGCCGCCGAAATCCAGGACAGCTGGGACGCGCTGAAGTAATCTCATCCTTGCCGGGCCGCGCCATGACGGGGGATGGCGCGGCCCCCTTCTTTTCCCCCGCAGGCGGAGCCGCACCACCATGTCCCCCGCGCTTCAGGGTCTTGTGATGATCGTCCTCGGGGTCGGGGGCTGCGTGGGGTATTTCTATGGTGCGAACCTGCTGCTGGACCGGGTGATCTTTCCCGCGCGCGGGGCGCAGGCGGGGCGCAACATCAACCGGGCCAATCTGGTGCGGCCCTGGCTTTTCCTGCTGCCCGCGCTGGTGGCGCTGTCGCTGTATCTGGTTTACCCGGTCATCGAAACGCTGCGCCTGTCGCTGACCGACCGCAGCCAGGGCGGTGCCTTTGTGGGGCTGGCCAATTACCGCCAGATGGCGGCCGAGCCCAAGTTCTGGGAAGCGATGCGCAACAACCTGATGTGGCTGGTGGTGGTGCCCGCGCTGTCCACCGGGTTCGGGTTGCTGGCGGCACAGCTGACCGACCGGATCCGCTGGGGCAATATTGCCAAGTCCATCATCTTCATGCCGATGGCGATTTCCTTTGTCGGGGCGGCGGTGATCTGGAAACTGGTCTATGATGCGCGCCCCGAAGGCACCGAACAGATCGGGGTGCTGAACGCGCTCTATCTGTGGCTGGGCGGGGCCGAACCGCAGCAATGGCTGACGCTGATCCCGGCCAACACGTTTCTGCTGATGATCGTGCTGATCTGGGTTCAGACCGGTTTTGCCATGGTGATCCTGTCGGCGGCGCTGCGGGGCATCCCCGAAGACACGATCGAAGCCGCGATCATCGACGGGGCCGGACCCATGCAGGTGTTTTTCCGCATCAAGGTGCCCCAGATCGCAAGCACCATCGTCGTGGTCTGGACGACGATCACGCTGGTGGTGCTCAAGGTCTTTGACATCGTCTTTGCCATGACCAACGGGCAATGGGGCACGCAGGTTCTGGCCAATTACATGTATGACAAGATGTTTCGCGCCAATGACTGGGGGCTGGGATCGGCCAGCGCCATGGTGATCATGCTGCTGGTGCTGCCGATCCTGATCTGGAACGTGCGCACCGCCCGGCGCGAGATGCGCTGATGTCCGGGGTTGCGGGCCATAGATCGGCGCTGAGCTGGGCGGTCAACCTGTCCGTGGTGGCGCTGGTGGTGCTGTGGCTGTTCCCGACCTTCGGCCTGCTGGTATCGTCGTTCCGAAGCGCCGACCAGATCGCGGCCAGCGGCTGGTGGAAGGCGCTGTTCCCATCGCAGATCAGCCTGACCCTGCGCGCTGCCCCCCCCGAGACCCAGATGCAGGAGGGCGCGGTTTACGTGATCGCAGGCACCCTTTTTGAAGCGGGTCAGAGCGGCAGCGTCGAACGCTGGGGGATTTCGTCGCGCGCCTTTGACGCCTTTGGCCCCGGCGACGTCGCGCCGCTGCGCCGGGGCGGGACGATCACGGTGGCCGCCGATGGCAGCTACCGGATGGAACATACCGAGCCCTTCGGGGGCACGCGCGGCCAGCGGGTCTTTGTCACCGCGCTTAGCCCGCCGGATTTCACGCTGGACAATTATCGCACGGTGCTGCTGTCGGGCGACGGGCAGGACAATATGGCCAAGGCGTTCTTCAACACCCTGACGGTGACGATCCCGGCCACGATCATTCCCATTCTGGTGGCCGCCTTTGCCGCCTATGCGCTGGCCTGGATGGATTTTCCGGGGCGTGCGCTGCTGATTGCGGCCATTGTCGGGCTGCTGGTGGTGCCGCTGCAACTGGCGCTGATCCCACTGCTGAAATTCCACAACAGCATTGGCATCGGCAAAGGGTATCTGGGCGTGTGGCTGGCCCATACCGGGTTCGGCCTGCCGCTGGCGATCTATCTGCTGCGCAACTACATGGTCAGCCTGCCGCGCGACATCATCGAAAATGCCCGCGTGGACGGGGCGACGGAATTCCAGATCTTCACCCGCATCATCCTGCCGCTGAGCTTTCCGGCGCTGGCATCCTTTGCGATCTTTCAGTTCCTGTGGACCTGGAATGATCTGCTGGTGGCCAAGGTGTTTCTGATCGACGCGTCGGGCCGGACCACGGTAATGACCAACCAGATTGTCGAACTTCTGGGCACGCGCGGCGGCAACTGGGAAATCCTGGCCACGGCGGCATTCGTGTCGATTGCGGTGCCACTTTTGGTGTTCTTTGCCATGCAACGCTATCTTGTGCGCGGCCTGCTGGCCGGCTCTGTCAAATAGGACAACCGTGATGACTGCCATCCATCCCACAGGCTTTGACGCCCGCGACCGCACAGATACCGACTGGTGGCGCGGCGGCGTGATCTATCAGATCTATCCCCGGTCGTTTCAGGACAGCAATGACGACGGGATCGGAGACATCCGGGGCATCACCATGCGGATGGATTACATCGCGTCGCTGGGGGTGGATGCGATCTGGATTTCGCCGTTCTTCAGGTCTCCGATGAAGGATTTCGGCTATGACGTGTCCGATTATTGCGACATCGACCCGATGTTCGGCACGCTGGATGATTTCGACGAACTGATCGCGGCGGCCCATGCGCGCGGCATCCGGGTGATGATTGATCTGGTGCTGTCGCACACATCCGACCAGCACCCGTGGTTTGCCGAAAGCCGCGCGTCGCGCGACGGGCCGAAATCGGACTGGTATGTCTGGGCCGACCCCCGCCCCGATGGCACACCGCCCAACAACTGGCTGTCGATCTTTGGGGGATCGGCCTGGCAGTGGGACAGCCGGCGCGAGCAATATTATCTGCACAATTTCCTGACCAGCCAGCCCGATCTGAACCTGCACACCCGCGCCGTTCAGGATGCCCTGCTTGAGGTGACGCGGTTCTGGCTGGATCGCGGGGTGGATGGGTACCGGCTGGACACGATCAATTTCTACATGCATGATCCGCAGCTGCGAGACAATCCGCCGCTGCCGCTGGATCAGCGTATCGACACGATTGCGCCATCGGTGAACCCCTATAACCACCAGCTGCACCTCTATTCCAAGAACCACCCCGACAATCTGGGCTTTCTGGCCCGGTTCCGGGCGCTGCTTGATGCCTATCCCGGCACCGCCGCCCTGGGCGAGGTGGGCGATGCCCAGAAAGGGCTTGAGATTCTGGGCGCCTACACGGCGGGCACCACCGGCGTGCACATGTGCTATGCGTTCGAACTGCTCTGGGCCGAGCCGCTGACACCGGGCCGGATCCGCGATGTCTTTGCCCATGTGGATGCGGTGGCGGGTGATGGCTGGGCCTGCTGGGCCTACTCCAACCATGACGTGCCCCGCCATACCACCCGCTGGGGGCTCAGCGCCCAGGGGCAGCGCTGTCACACCGCGCTGATGATGTGCCTGCGCGGGTCGGTCTGCCTTTATCAGGGCGAAGAGCTGGGCCTGAGCGAGGCCGAGCTTGCCTTTGACGACTTGCAGGATCCCTATGGCATCGAATTCTGGCCCGAATTCAAAGGCCGCGACGGCTGTCGCACCCCGATGGTGTGGGAAGCGACCAATACCGCGGGGTTTTCGGCCGCCCAGCCCTGGTTGCCCGTCAGCGCCGATCACATGGCCCGCAACGTGGCCGCGCAGGATGGTGATCCGACGTCAATGCTGGCCTTCTACCGTCTGGCGCTGCAGCTGCGCCGGGCCCATCCGGCGCTGGCCAAGGGGGCGATGGATGATGTGATGGCAGATGGCACGCTGCTGTCCTTTACCCGCCGCCATGACGGTGCGCAGCTGAGATGCCTCTTTAACATGGGGGATGATCCGGTGGACACCGAACTGGGCGGCTCATGGCAAAGCGTCGCGGACGCGCTGGGCGGTGCGGCGCCCGATGGCGGGCGGCTGAGGTTGGGGGGATGGGGCTTTGCCATCCTGGCCCGGCGCTGAAAAGGAGGGGAGGCGATGGCGGAACTGAGGCTCAGCGGCGTTGCCAAACGCTATGGCGGCACGGTCGAGGTGCTGCGCGACATCGACCTTGAGATCGCGCGCGGTGAACTGATCGTCTTTGTGGGCCCGTCCGGGTGCGGGAAATCCACGCTGTTGCGGATGATTGCGGGGCTTGAAAGCATCTCGGACGGGGTGCTTGAAATCGAAGGCCGTGTGGTCAATGACATCCCCCCTGCGCAGCGCGGCATTGCCATGGTGTTCCAGTCCTATGCGCTCTATCCGCATATGACGGTGCGCGAAAACATGGCCTTTGCGCTGAAACTGGCGCGCAAATCGCGGACCGAGATCGACGCCGCCGTCGCCGCCGCCGCCGAAAAGCTGCAGCTGACCGATTACCTGGATCGCCTGCCCAAGGCCCTGTCAGGGGGGCAGCGCCAGCGCGTGGCGATCGGGCGCGCCATCGTGCGCGATCCCAAGGTCTATCTGTTCGATGAACCGCTGTCGAACCTGGATGCGGCGCTGCGTGTGGCCACAAGGATCGAGATCGCGCAGCTCAAGGAACAGATGCCCGACAGCACGATGATCTATGTCACCCATGATCAGGTCGAAGCGATGACCCTGGCCAGCCGTATCGTGGTGCTGGCCAACAAGGGCATCGCGCAGGTGGGCACACCGCTAGAGCTTTATGACAGTCCCGAAAACGAATTTGTGGCGCGCTTCATCGGCTCGCCCGCGATGAACCTGCTGGCCGGGCGCATCACGCAGAGCGGGGCGCAGACCCGCGTGGCGCTGGATGGTGGCGGGCAGGCGCTGGTGGCGATCCCCACCGGGGCCGAAGATCTGGGCGCGGCGGTCAATCTGGGCGTGCGCCCCGAGGATCTTGAGGAAACGACAGGCGACTATGTGTTGGGCGGGCGCGTGGCGATCACCGAAGCGCTTGGCGAACACACGCTGCTTTATCTGGGCGAAGAGGGGCCCGGCGACGCGCGGATCGCCAAGTTGCCCGGCACCCGCAGCGCCCTGCGTGGGACCGACATTCGGCTGACCGCGCGCCCCGACAAGCTGCACCTGTTCCGCGATGGCAGATCGATGAAGCCGCGCTAGGGCGGATCGCGTGGGCGTCCGGCGGCAGGCGTCAGCGCGCGCCCTGCGGGCGCAGCAGATAGGTATCCATGATCCAGCCATGGCGCGCGCGGGCCTCGGCGCGGGTGGCAATGATGCGCGGCGTCGCTTCGGCCAGCGGCCCGCTGTCGAGAACCTGTTCGGCCATGCCCAGAAACCCGCCCCACCAGATATGCAGATCGGGCCGGTCAAGATGCTGGAACGAACATTCGCCATCCAGCATGACGATCACGGTGTCGGCGCCGTCGGGCCAGCCATGGTCGCGCAGCCTTCGCCCGGTGGTGACCATGACGGCCCCGCCCAGAGTATTGAACGGGATCGCATGGGCCGATGTCAGGGCCTGCATCGCGGTCACGCCGGGGATCACCCGCACAGTGGGCGCCGGATCCAGCCGGGCGGCGATGCGCAGGGTGCTGTCATAAAGCCCCGGATCGCCCCAGACCAGCAGCGCAACCGGCCCTGTCGCCCCGGCATTACCGATGGTGTCGGCCCAGATCGCCGCGATTTCGTCATGCCAGCGATTCACCCGATCCAGATAGGGCAGCGACGGGTCGCGCACCGGCAGGTCGAATTCGGCCACCTTGCCGGTGACACCGGCGCGGTCGAGGATCAGGTGCCGCAGATCCGCCAGATCGGCCTTGTCGGGCCCTTTGCGCGGGATCAGGATCAGCTGCGCGTCCCGCAACGCGCGCAGTGCTTCGCCCGTGACATGGTCGGGGTTGCCGGTGCCGATACCGATCAGAAACAGATCCATGTGCAGTCCTTTCAAGGGGGCTCGGGGCCCGCCAAACGGTGTCAGATGTCGCCTTCGGCCAGCGGGCCATAGAGGATCAGCGCAGGCGTGCTGCCGATTTCTCCGGCAAGGCGGGTCGCCAGATCCGACACGGTGGTGCGGTGCAGCGCCTGGTCGGGGGTGCTGACGGCCTCGGCCAGGATGGCGGGCTGATCGGCGGGCAGGCCGCGCGCGATCAGCGCGTCGGCCAGCTTGGGAAAGGTCCGTTTGCCCATGAACACCACCGTGCTGGCCGATGGATCGGCCAGCGCGTCGAGGTTGAGGTCGGGCGGCAGCTCTCCGTTGGCGTCATGGCCGGTGACAAACTGCACCCGGCGCGCGGTCAGCCGCCGGGTCAGCGGGATGCCTGCGGCTGCGGCTGCGGCTACGGCCGAGGGGATGCCGGGGATGATCTCATAGTCGATCCCGGCCTCGCGCAGGGCGACAAGTTCCTCTTCGAGCCGCCCGAACATGCCGCCATCGCCGGATTTCAGCCGCACCACACGCTGGCCGGTCATGGCGTAGTCCACCAGAAGGCGGCTCACATGGTGCTGCTTGGGCGATGGGCGGCCCGCGCGTTTGCCGACCCCCACCAGATCGGCGCCGTCGCGCGCATGGGTCAGGATCGGGCCACTGGACAGGTCGTCGAACAGCACCGCATCGGCGCGGCCAAGACGGTCGACCGCCTTCAGGGTCAGAAGCTCGGGATCACCGGGCCCAGACCCGATAAAGCTGACAAAGCCGCTCATGTGTGTTCCCCCGTGATCAGGTGAAAGAACGTGCCGGTCACATGGCCGCGGACCGATCCGGTTTCCGGCACCGGGTTGCCATCGGCATCGGCCACCGCCGCCAGCGGCGCGTCGAGTTCTTCCAGAATGGTGGAATAGTGGAATTCATGGCCGCGCAGCGCAGCACCGGGGCCAAAGCCCGGCATGCCCGCATTCAGCACCGCCCGGCGATAGCCCAGGTGGAATTTGCGCTTTTCATAGCTGGTCACCAGACCCAGCAGCCCGGCCATCCGGTGGCGGGTGCCGTCCTTGTCGATCAGCGCCTCGCCCAGGGCCATATAGCCGCCGCATTCGCCATGCACGGGCCGGGTTTCGGCATGTTTGTGCAGGCCCGCGCGGAACCGGTCGGCGGCGGCCAGCGTGGCGCCATGCAGTTCGGGATAGCCGCCGGGCAGCCAGACCAGATCGGCGCCGGCATCGGGGGCTTCGTCGGCCAACGGCGAAAAGGGCAGGATTTCGGCCCCCGCCTGACGCCAGCCTTCCAGCAGATGCGGATAGGTAAAGGAAAACGCCGCATCCCGTGCCAGCGCGATGCGCTGCGCGGGGGGGGTGGGCAGGGCGACGCCTTGGCCGGGATCCCGTGCGGCACCCCGTGCTGCTCCCTGCGCGGCGCCCCGGATCGCGTCCAGATCCACATGCGCGCGCAGAAATTCGGCATAGCCTGCAATGGCGGCATCCAGATCGGGATGCTCGACCGCCTGGATCAGACCCAGATGACGTTCGGGCAGCGCCAGATCGCCGCGCCGGGGCAGGGCGCCCAGCACCGGGATCCCGGCGCGCTCCATCCCCAGACGCGTCAGCCGTTCGTGGCGCGGGCTGGCGACACGGTTCAGGATCACGCCCGCAAAGGGCAGATCCGGGTCATAGGCGCGAAACCCAAGCGCCGTGGCTGCCGCCGATTGCGCCTGACCGCCCACATCGACCACCAGAACCACCGGCCAGCCCATGCGCTTGGCGGTTTCGGCGCTTGAGCCAAAGCCGCTCTGACCGCGCGTGGCCACCCCGTCATAAAGCCCCATCGAGCCTTCGCCGATGCAGATCTGCGCGCCCGCAGCCTGGCCCGAGATCGCATCAAGCAGCCCGTCATCCATCGCCCAGGTATCAAGGTTGAACGATGCCCGCCCGGCGGCGGCCAGATGAAAGGCCGGGTCGATGTAATCCGGCCCGCTCTTGAAGGGCTGGACCACCAGCCCGTCATCGGCCAGCGCCCGCAACAGCCCCAGCATCACCGTCGTCTTGCCCGTCCCCGATGCCGGGGCCGAGATCATGAGGCCGCGCAGATCAGTCATCGCCATGGCTCCAGGTCGCCCACTGGCTGTCGGCGCTTTGCGGGCGATAGCGGCGGTCATAATCGGTGGAATACAGGCAGCTTTCGTCGAACCCTTCGGCCCCGAGCGCCGGACCCACAAGGATCAGCGCGGTGCGCGTGATGCCATCGGGCAGGGTGCCTTCGATGGTCGACAGGGTCGCGCGGATGATCTGTTCGTCGGGCCAGCTGGCGCGGAACACCACTGCCACCGGGCAGTCATCACCATAGGCCGGGGCCAGATCGGTCACCACCTGGCCCAGGTTCTGGATCGACAGGTGAATGGCCAGCGTCGCCCCCGTGGCGGCGAAATTGCGCAGCGTTTCGCCCTCGGGCATGGAAGACGCGCGCCCCGGCGTGCGGGTCAGCACCACCGATTGCGCCAGCCCCGGCAGGGTCAGTTCGGCCCCAAGCGCGGCGGCGGCGGCGGAAAAGCTGGGCACGCCGGGTGTGACCGAAAACGGGATGCCTTCGGCACGCAGGCGGCGCAGCTGTTCGCCCATGGCCGACCACACCGACAGATCGCCCGAATGCAGTCGCGCCACATCCTGCCCGGCGTCATGGGCGCTGCGGATTTCGGCGATGATCGCGTCCAGATCCATGGCGGCCGTGTTGACGATGCGCGCGCCTTCGGGGCAATGCGACAGCACCGCTTCGGGCACAAGCGATCCGGCATAAAGGCAGACCGGGCAGGCCGCGATCAGATCGCGGCCACGCAGTGTCAGAAGGTCGGGTGCGCCGGGCCCGGCGCCGATGAAATGAACGGTCATGTGTCGTCTCCTTGGGCCAGCGCGCAGGTGGCGCGGCCATCATCTGATATCACGCGCCGGGCGATCAGGCGTGCATTGGGGCCAGCGGCGGCCAGGGCGGCGGCTTCGGCCACGCTGCCGGTGCCGCGCGCGGTCTGGCTGGCGGCCGACCGTGTGGGCGTGTCGATCGCGACCAGCCGATCTGCGTCCACCCCGATCACCGGCAGCGCCAGATGCCGGGCCAGCGCGCGAAAGGCGGCGGTTTCGGTCTTGTCGCGGGCGCTGGCCAGCACCTGCGGGCGGGGCGCGCTGTCATCGGGCGACGGGGCGCACCGCGCCAGCGCCGACAGCAGGCTGTCGCGGCTGGCGCCGCTGCGAAACCCAAAGCCTGCCACGATCATAGCGTCACGCTCCACTGGGTGATCGGATAGGCCGCTTTCCAGCCGCGCTTGGGGCCAAGCGGTGCCGCCTGTGCCAGCTCGACCCGCATCAGATCGCCGCCCAGACGCGCGTGCCACTCGATCAGCAGCGCATCGGTTTCCAGCGTCACCGCATTGGCCACCAGCCGGGTGCCGGGGGCAAGCGTTGCGGTCAGGTGATCCAGCATCTCGGCGCTCAGCCCGCCGCCGATGAACACCGCATCCGGCGCGGGCAGGCCCGCCAGCGCGTCGGGCGCGCTGCCATGGACCACCTGCAGCCGGTCCACACCCAGCCGTGCGGCATTGGCGCGGATGGTGGCGGCCCGGTCGGCGCGGGGCTCGATGGTGACGGCCTGACAGGTGGGATCGGACCACAGCCATTCGATGGCGATGGATCCCGACCCTCCGCCGATGTCCCACAGCCGTTCCCGCGCCTTCGGTGCCAGCGCCGACAGGGTCAGCGCACGCACCGGGCGTTTTGTCATCACCCCGTCGCTGTCAAACAGCGCATCATCGCGGCCCGATGCCTTTGTGATCACAGGTGCCGCGCCGTCCACCGCAATGGCAGCACAGACCGGGTGCCCGAATGCGCCCCCGAGCGTGTCGGCCCGGCCCGAGGTCACGATCTGGTTTGGCCCGCCCAGGGCTTCGAACACATGCAGCGCGCTGGCGCCAAAGCCGGTGTCGCGCAGATAGCCCGCCAGATCGCCCACCGCCTTGCCATCGCGCAGGGTCACGATGATCTGTGCGCCCGGCGTCAGATGCGGCCGCAGCCGCGCGAGCGGGGCGGCGTGCAGGCCCAGACAGGATGTTCCTTCGATCCCCCAGCCCAGATGGGCGGCGGCCAGCGAAAAGCAGGACGGGCCGGGCAGGGCCGTCCATTCGTCGTGCGCAAAGGTGCCCGCGATCACCCGGCCCGCGCCGAACCAGAACGGATCGCCCGACGCCAGAACCACCGTTCTGCGGCCTCGGAACCCCTGCAATTGCGCGATGCCGTCGGCAAAGGGCACGGGCCAGTCCACGGTTCGGGCGTCCAGATCCCCCAGCAGTGCCAGATGGCGCGGCGGGCCCATGACGATTTCGGCGCTGGCGATGGCATTCCGGCTTGCGGCGGACAGCCCGTCCGGTCCATCTTCGCCCAGCCCCACGATGACCAGCCAAGGAGCGTCAGACATGTTCAACCCCCTGATCCTTGGTGGCACGACCGAAGCAACCGCCCTGTGCCGCGCGATGGCCGAACAGGGCCTGCCGGGCACAATTTCCTTTGCCGGCCGGGTTGAGCGGCCCGTGCGCCAGCCGTTGCCGCAGCGCGTGGGCGGCTTTGGCGGGGCCGACGGTCTGGCCGACTATCTCAGATCCGAGCGCATATCCCATATTGTGGACGCCACCCATCCCTTCGCCGCCCAGATGAGCCGCAATGCCGTGGCCGCAGCACGGGCCAGCGATGTGCCGCTGATCGCGCTCACCCGTGCGCCCTGGGCCGCGCAGACGGGCGACCGATGGATCCGCGTGCCTGACATCCCCGGCGCGGTTGCCGCGCTGGACGGCCCGGCGCAGAGGGTGATGCTGGCGGTGGGGCGCATGCATCTGGCCGAATTCGCCCCGAACCCGCAGCACGCCTATCTGCTGCGGCTGGTCGATCCGCCCAAGGGGGCGCTGCCGCTGCCGCAGACCCATGTCGAGGTGTCGCGTGGGCCCTTCACCTTCGACGATGATCTGGCGCTGATGCGGCGCCACGGGATCGAGATTGTGGTGTCCAAGAACGCAGGCGGCACCGGGGCCTATGCCAAGATCGCGGCGGCGCGCGCGCTTGGCCTGCCCGTCATCATGATCGACCGCCCCGCCTTGCCCGACCGGGCCGAGGCGCATGGCGTCGATGAGGTGCTGCGCTGGTTCGCTCATGCGGGGACGGATCGCGGCGTATAGATCCAGGGCGCGGCGCCGTCGGGCCGCGTGATCAGCCGGGTGGTGGATGACCCCAGGATCACCAGCGTGCGCATATCGGCCATATCCGGCGTGGTGTCAGGCAGTGGCACCACGCGGATCGTCTGATCGGGGCGTGTCACGTTGCGGGCAAAGATCATCGGGCGGGCATCGCCGCAGGCATCCTTGAGCACATCAAGGGCGCGGGCAAAGCCTTCGGGCCGGGATTTGGACCGGGGGTTGTAGAAGGCCATGGCAAAATCGGCCTCGGCCGCAAGGCGCAGGCGCTTTTCGATGATCGCCCAGGGCTTGAGGTTGTCGCTGAGGTTGATGGCGCAGAAATCATGTCCCAGCGGTGCGCCGCAGGCCGCCGATGCGGCCAGCATTGCGGTGATGCCGGGCAGAACCTCGATGGGCAGCCGGCGCCAGTCGGCGGGGCCCGCTTCGACGGCTTCGAAGACGGCTGCGGCCATGGCAAAGACGCCGGGATCGCCTGACGACACCACCACCACGTGACGGCCCTGCATCGCCATGTCGAGCGCGTGGCGCGACCGGTCCAGCTCGACCCGGTTGTCGGACGGGTGCAGCGTCAGGCCGGGCCGCGCGGCGATCCGTTCGACATAAGGAATATAGCCCACCACATCGGTGGCGCGGTCGATGGCGGCGCGCACCTGCGGTGTGACAAGGTCTTCGCGGCCCGGCCCGATTCCGATGATCGACAGCGACCCGGTCATGGCCGGCGCCCCTGTCCATGCACGATGATGATGGAGAAATAGGGCGTGATCTTGTCGCCCGCATCGGCCAGCGGTGTCACCGTCTGGGTCGGCATGGCGGCATATTCCACCAGCCAGGCCGCGTCATAGCGCCCGGCGGTTTTCAGGGCCCGGCGCACCTTGTCGATGTTGCGCCCGATCTTCATCACGACCAGCGCATCGGTGTCGGCCATGCGACGGGCCAGATCGTCTTCGGGCAGGGTGCCCATCAGCACGGTCAGCACGTCATCACCCCAGGTGATCGGAGCGCCCGTGGCGGTCCAGGCGGCCGACATGCCGGTGATGGCGGGCACCACCTGCACCGGCACATCATCCTTGAGCCGGGTGTAGAGATGCATGAACGACCCGTAAAAGAACGGATCGCCTTCGCACAGGACCACGACATCTTCGCCCGCTTCGGCCAGCGCGCGCAGATGGGCGGTGCAGTCGGCGTAGAACTCCGACAGGATTTCATTGTAGCGCGGATCGCTCAGCGGGATTTCGGTGGTCACGGGGTATTCCATGGGGAATTCCACCGCACCGTCGGGGATCATCCCGTCCACGATGCGCCGCGCCTGACCCGATCGCCCGGCCTTGCGAAAGAACGCCACATGGCGCGCCCCGCGCAGCAGCCGGTCGGCGCGCACGGTCATCAGATCGACGGCGCCGGGGCCAAGCCCCAGCCCATAAACCGTCCCGGTTTTTGACGGCGCGCTCATTCCTTGCGGCTCGCGATGGCGTTGATGGCGGCCACGGTGATGGCGCTGCCGCCCAGACGGCCCTGAACGATGCAGCAGGGCACCGGCTGATCGGCCCAGAGTGCGTCTTTGCTTTCGACCGCGCCGACAAAGCCCACCGGACAGCCGATGATGGCGGCCGGGCGGGGGCAGTCGGGGTCTTCGAGCATGTTGAGCAGGTGAAACAGCGCCGTGGGCGCGTTGCCGATGGCGACCACCGCGCCCTCAAGATGCGGGCGCCAGAGTTCCAGCGCGGCGGCAGACCGCGTGTTCGACATCTGCGCGGCCAGATCGCGCACCCCGTCATCATGCAGGGTGCAGATCACCGCGTTGTCGGCGGGCAGGCGCGGGCGGGTGACGCCTTCGCTGACCATGCGCGCATCGCACAGGATCGGCGCGCCGTTTTCCAGCGCGCTGCGGGCGGCCTGCACGAAACCGGGGGAAAAATGCACATGCTGTTCCAGCCCCACCATCCCGGCGGCGTGGATCATGCGGACGGCGACCTGTTCTTCATCGGCATCGAACCGGCCCAGATCGGCTTCGGCCCGGATGGTGGCAAAGCTTTGCAGGTAGATGGCCGCACCGTCGGTTTCATAGGTATAAGGCATCGGGTCTCAAACGGCTGTTGTGGTCAGATCTTCGGGGGAAAGCCCGCGATGACGGGGCTCATCCCATGCGCATCCCTTGCGGACAAGGTCAAAACGCCCATCCCGGCCCACCAGCGTGGTGTCGGCGGGGCGGGCGCGGGCGCAGCCTTTGGCGCAGCCCGACACGTGCAGGCTGCCGCGTGTCAGCGGGGCAAGCCTGCGGGCCAGGTCGCGGGTGGGCACGCTGGCCTGCGGGCAGGCGGGGGCTCCGGGGCAGGCATCGGTGGTCAAAAGCGGATCGCCCGGCGTGGTCAGAAAGACGGGGCTGGGCGCGGGGGCCGCCCCTTCAAGAAGAAACAGACGCCAGGGCGTCACGCGCAGGGCCGTGGCGCCGGTGCGGAGCGCCAGATCGGCCAGCGCTGCGGCGTCGATCTGGCCAAAGGCCACGCCATAGACCGCGCCCTGATCGGTCGCGGTGCCGGGGTGCAGCGCCTTGGCCGGTGCGGCGGGGGCGGTGGTGGTCCAGTCCGCGGGCAGGCGCGCGGGCAGTTTGGCAAAGCGTTTGATGCCGCCGGCGCGCCCGGCAAACCACTGTGCCTGTTCGATCAGGGCGGGGATGGCGCTGTCGGGGGTCACCATGCGCCCATCGTCGCGCCCGTCGGCACGCAGGATCAGCACACCATCGGCGCTGCGCTCAAGCCGCAGATCGGCCGAGGCGTCGGTCAGCATCGGGGCCGGGCCGGTATCCACTGCAAAGCCGAACTTGGCGGGCAGATCGGGCAATTGGGGCAGGGCCGCGATCAGTGCGCGGGTCAGCCGGTGGGTCAGATCCCCCTGCGACCAGAGCGGCGTGACCAGAATGTTGCGCCGCCCTTCGACCTGTGGATCGGCATCCAGCAGGCCCAGCCCGGCCAGCGTGTCGATCAGATCCTGATGATGCACTTCGGGCACGCCCCGGATCTGCAGGTTGGCGCGGTTGGTCAGCTCGAGCGTGCCGTTGCCAAAGCGCTGCGCCGCCGCCGTCAGGCCCGCGATCTGATCGGTATCAAGCCGCGCGCAGACCGGGCGCACGCGCACCACAAGCCCGTCGCCCGACATCATCGGGCGATAGGCGCCGGGGCACAAGCCTTTGACCTGCACCCCGCTCATGCGGGCCGCTCCAGCCCGGCCAGGATCGAATTGCGCCGCGTCTGCCACAGGCCTGCCGCATGCAGTTCGGCAAAGCGGTCACGCATGGCCGCCAGCGCCTGGGGGTTTTCCTGTTCCAGAAAGTCGGTCACGGCGTCATCGCCCAGCGTGGCGTCGTGATAGAGGTCGAACAGATGCGGGCCCACGACGCCTGCCAGATGGGCAAAGGCCGCCATGTGATCCAGCGTCGCGGCAATTTCCGCAGCCCCGCGAAAGCCATGGCGCCGCATGCCTGCAATCCAGTCGGGGTTGGCGGCGCGGGCCTGAACGACGCGGGCGATTTCTTCGGGCAGGGTGCGCGCGCGGGGGCGCGTGGGGTCGGTATTGTCGAGATGATAGAGCGTGGCCCCACCCGAGTTTGTTCCCGTGACGGCCTGTGCGGCGGCGAACCCCGCCTCGTGTGCGGCATAGTCCGAAGCCAGCAGCAGATCGGTTTCCGGCAGATCCTGCAGGTGCACAAAGGCATCGGCCTGCTGCACGCGCGCCTTCAGCCCCGCATCATCGCGCGCCGCCTGTGCCCCGTCCAGCGCCCAGGCGCTGGCATTGAGCCAGGCCTCTCCGGCGCGGGCGCGGGCGTCTTCGGAATAGTCCTCAAGCGCACCGCCCATCCCGAGCCCGTAGCTGCCCGGCGCCGGGCCGAAGACGCGGTTGTCGTCGCGCCCCACATAGGGGTTCCAGTCGGCGGCCTCGTCCCGCGCGGCCAGCGCCCGCACGGCCTGCTGAAACAGCGCCGACAGCGTCGGGAACACGTCGCGGAACAGGCCCGACACCCGCAGCGTGACGTCGATGCGCGGCCGGTCAAGATCGGTGATCGGCAGCACTTCGATCCCCGATACACGTTCCGATCCGTCGTCCCATTTGGGTTTCACGCCCAGCAGGTGCAGCGCCATGGCGAATTCTTCGCCCGCCGTGCGCATGGTAGCCGAGCCCCACAGATCCACGATCAGCCCGCGCGGCCAGTCGCCTTCATCCTGCAGGTGGCGGCGCACCAGCTCTTCGGCCAGTTTGACGCCCTGCGCATAGGCCGCACGCGTGGGCACGCTGCGCGGATCGGTGGTGTAAAGGTTGCGCCCCGTGGGCAGCACGTCGCGCCGCCCGCGATAGGGCGATCCCGACGGCCCCGCCGCGATGCGACGGCCATCCAGCGCATCCACCAGTGCAAGGCGTTCGCCATTGGCGGCGGCATCGGTGTCAAACGGGCTGTCGCCCTGCGGTGGCCGGCCCCAGACATGCAGCCCGTCGCCGAACTGGCTTTCCTTGATGTCGCAGACAAAGCGGTCGATGCGGGTCAGGGCTTCGGCGGCGCAGGTGTCGGCGGTCACGCCCAGATCGGCTTCGACGCCACGGGCCTGTGCTTCGTCGCGGATGTCCTGCTGCAGCCGGTCGCGGCGTCTGGGGTCGAGCCCGTCGGCATTGGAGAACTCATCAAGCAGCGATTCCAGCCGCGCCAGATGCTGCGGCGCGCCGCTGGCCTTCAGCGGCGGCGGGATATGGCCCAGGGTGACGGCGCCGATGCGACGCTTGGCCTGAGCGGCTTCGCCGGGGTCGTTGACGATGAACGGGTAGATCACCGGCAGATCGCCGATCAACGCGTCGGGCCAGCAGGTGTCGGACAGGGCGACGGATTTGCCCGGCAGCCATTCCAGCGTGCCATGGGCCCCGATATGGATCAGCGCATCCGATTGCTGACGCAGCCACAGGTAGAACGCCACATAGGAATGGCGCGGCACCCGCGACAGGTCGTGATAATCGTCGTCGCGTGCTTCGGGGGTGCCACGTTCGGGTTGCAGCGCCACCAGCGCCGCCCCGCGCCGCGTGGCGACAAAGCGGAACCCGTCCGGCGTGGCCAGCGGATCGGTCTCGGGCGCGCCCCAGGCGTCGTGCAGATCAGTGCGCAGCGCGTCTGGCAGGGTGGCCAGCGCGGCGTGGTAATCGGCCAGCGGCCAGATCACCGCATCCTGCTGCAGGTCCGTCGCCAGCGGTGCGGCGGGGGCGGTGGCGTGGCCGCGATCGCGCAGATTATCCAGGATCGCATCGGCCGAGGCCAGCGCATCAAGGCCCACGGCATGGGCCATGTTCCAATCCTTGCCCGGATAGGTCGACAGCACCAGCGCCGGGCGCCGGTCGGCGGCGGGCCGGGCGGCCAGATCGGTCCAGGCGCGGACCTTGTCGGCGATGGCGTCGATGCGACCGGTTTCCGCCTGATGGGCGAAACGGGAATATTCCAGATGCGGATCCTTGCGGCCCGGTTCCTTGAAGGACGCAACCCCGGCAAACAGCCGCCCGTCCACTTCGGGCAAGACCACATGCATGGCCAGATCCGCCGGGGACAGGCCGCGTTCAGCCTCGTCCCAGGCCTTGCGGCGCGATGTGGACAGTGCGACCTGGAACACCGGCACCTCGCCCGCGTCCAACGGCGATGTGCCCGCCGCGCCCTTGCCGCTGAAGGATGTGGCATTGACGATGGCCGCCGGGGCCAGACGCGCGATCTGGTCGGCCAGCCATTCGGCGGCCTCGGGCGCCTTGAGCGATGGTGCAAACAGGCCCAGAACCGCAAAGCCGCGCGCCCGCAGCGCATCAAAGAGGCCACGGATCGGCGACAGGTCGGCCGATGTCAGGTAGGCGCGGTAGAAACTGACCACCACCAGCGGTTTGCCATCCCGTTCGGTCAGATCGGGATCGGTGACGCCGGTTTCGGGGGTCCAGGCCCCCGTCATCGGCAAGGCCTTGGAGCCCGCCACCGGCCCGGCATAAAGCCCGGTCGCAAGCGCCATCTGGGCCAGCGCGGCCTGGGCGGCCACTTCGCCGCCGGTGTCGCACAGGTGCTGCAGGCGTCTCAGGGTCGACACCGGCAGGGTCGAGACCTCGTCCAAACGCGGATCGGGACGCCCGTCAGCAGGCAGCACCGCAACCGCAAGGCCCCGTTCGCTGGCCAGCGCCTGCACCTGCTGCAGCCCGTAGGACCAGTAGGGCACCCCGCCGATCAGCCGGATCAGGATGCCCTTTGCGCCCACAAGCGTCTGTTCCACATAGGTGTCGACCGACAGCGGGTGTTTCAGCGCGGCCAGATTGGCCAGCCGCAGGGATGGCATCCGCCCATCCACACCGCCTCCGCGATGCCACCCGGCGGCAAAGGCCCCAAGATCGCTGTCGGAAAAGGACAGCACCACCAGATCCGCCGGGCTCTGGCCCAGATCGGTCGGGGTCTCGGTTTCTTCGAGCCCGTGGCTTTCGCGAAAGACGACATGCATTGGCTTGGGTCCGGTGGGTTATGTCGGGGCGTTATTCGGCGGCGGTGGCAAGACCGGTGAGCACGCCGCGGATGGCATCGACCTTGATGTCATCATGTTCGGCGATGACCACCAGACGGCCCTGGCGCGCCTCGTCGGGTTGCCAGGGGCGGTCATACTGGTGACGCACCCGCGCCCCCACAGCCTGCACCAGCAGGCGCATGGGCTTGCCCGCGACGGCGGCATAGCCTTTGACCCGCAGGATGTTCTGACCATTGGCCAGCTCTTCGATGCGGGTCACCAGCTCGGCCGGGTCGGTCAGTTCGGGGATGTCGATGACCACGCTGTCGAAATCTTCGTGATCGTGGTCATGGGGGTGGTCGTGATGGCTGGGGCGGGCGTCCATGTCATCTTCGGCAGCGGCCCCGAGGCCCAGGATCACGCGGGGATCCACCGCGCCTTCGGCCACTTCGACCACCGGCAGAGGGCGGGGGGCTTCGGCGGCGATGATGTCCTTGGCACGCGCCACGCCATCGGCCCCGGCCAGATCGGGCTTGGTCAGCAGGATGATGTCCGCGCACGAGATCTGATCTTCGAAGACCTCGGACAGGGGCGTTTCGTGATCGAGCGAGTCGTCGGCAAGGCGCTGCGCGTCCACGGCCGCCACATTGGGGGCAAAGCGCCCCGAGGCGACGGCTTCGGCATCGGCCAGCGCGATCACCCCGTCCACGGTGATGCGCGACCGGATATCGGGCCAGTCAAAGGCTTTCAGCAGCGGCTTGGGCAGGGCCAGCCCGCTGGTTTCGATCAGGATGTGATCGGGGCGCGGGTCCAGCGCCATCAGCGCTTCGATCGTGGGGATGAAATCGTCGGCCACGGTGCAGCAGATGCAGCCATTGGCCAGTTCCATGATGTTTTCTGCCGGGCAGTCGGGGATGGCGCAGGATTTCAGGATCTCTCCGTCCACGCCGACATCGCCGAATTCATTGACGACCACGGCAAGGCGCTTGCCCTGCGGGTTCTGCATCAGGTGACGGATGAGCGTGGTCTTGCCCGAGCCCAGAAAGCCGGTGATCACGGTGACGGGGAGTTTTGCGAGATCGGTCATGGGTCAGCTTTCCAGATCAAGGGGTGGGATGCGGGCGATGCAGTTCTTGCGAAAATGTTCGGGGCGTTCGCGCCAGGGCACAAGCCCGTCGCTGGTGCGCTGATAGCGCGCCGCGCCGTCGCGGATCACGTCCAGTTGCGACGTTTCGTGAAAGTTTCCGTAAACATAGGACCAGCGGCCCGGCCCGCGCAGGGCAATCGAACAGCCCTGCGAACAGTTCGACAGGCATTCGACCGCGCGCACCCGCACGCCGTCGGGCAGATCGCCCGCGGCCAGCGCGTCATAAAGCTGCGCGCCGGGGCGGGTGTGGGTTTCGCTGTCCGCGCTGCCCCTCCGGCAGCGGGTACAGATGAGAAGCTCGATGTCCGAGCCGGTGCTGTTCGCACTCATCGCCATCTTCCTGTGTTGTGGCGGTGCTGGGGGACAGGGGGCGCATCCGCGCGTCCCGATCCCGGATCGCCCCGCCAGGTGTCGTTCTCGGTCTGCTGGCAGGTCTCCCGGCTTGCGGATGCAGGGGCGGTCTGCCCCGTCGGGTGGCCCGGCCTTCCCGATGCGGGTGCATCAGTGGCTTTGGGCGCCCTTTCCGGTCACGGTCGCGGGGGCGGCTGTGCTCACGCCGGGGGCGCTGCACATTCCCTTTTCATTCCGGGTGATGGGCCCGGAACACCAGCATTTCATGGCAATGGGCCAGAGCCGCAGCACTGTCAAGCCCAAGGCCAGATCAGCGCCCGAACCTGCCCCCCGCGATCCCCGGCCATGGTCGCACCGCGCCGGGTTTGGGAATTTTGCGAAACTGCGGGATACTGAGGGGAAATTGACGGGATATTGAGGCGTCAGGAGGTCAGATCATGCCGCAGGTTTACCCCATGCTGATCGCCATCATCGCGCTTGGCGCAGCGCCTTTGGCGCAGCGCCTTTGGCGCTGGCCGGGGATGCGCCGACGGGTGGGGCGGGGGCCGGGGTTTCGGGGGCCGGGGTCTTGGCGGCTGATGACAGCCGGGCCCGCGCCGCCCGTGGCCGCTTTGATGCCACTGGGCAGGCCCCTTGCGCGCAAGAGGTGGGGCAGGCGCTTGGGCGTTGCGACATGGGCGTCGCGCGCAGCGACGGCCGCGCCACTGTTGCGGTGACCTTTCCCAACGGCTTTGTGCGGTTGCTGATCTTCGAAGGGGGCGCGTTCATTCGAGGCAATGCCACCATGTCGGGGGTTGGCCGCGATACGGACTGGCATGTCGCAGCCGGGGTGCATCACATCCGCGTTGATGACCAGCGGTTTGAAATCCCCGTGGGGTTCGTGCTGGGCGACTGATCCTGTCCCGGCTGCGCATCAAAGGCCGCGCCGCATCCGCGCGGCGCGGCCCGTTTGGTCAGGGGGTCAGGGCGTCAGCTTGTGGATGATGCCTTCATCCACGGCGGCATAGAGGCTGCCATCGGGGCCCAGCACGACCGAACGGAAGCGCCCCGGCTCCATGCCGTCGGGCAGGGTCATTTCGACCACGTCATAGACTTCGGTCCCGTCATCCGACAGTTCGAACACGTCGATGCGCTGGCCCAGCGGGGTGCCGCCAAAGCCGATGCCCATGACGCCGACGACCATGCGGCCGTTCCAGTCGCCCCAGGCGTCACCTTCCAGAAAGGCCGCCGAAGACGTGCCCTGCGACCAGCCATTGTTGTCCCACATGGGCACCATGGCATCGGGATAGGTCTCAAGATCGGTCATCGGCATGAAGGCGGCACGTTCATAGCGGTTCATGCCGTCCATCTGGTTGGGGCTGTAGCCGCAATAGCCGTCGGGGCAGTCACCCCGGCCCGCCATGTTGCCGCGCGGATCCCAGCCGGCATTGCCGCCATTCACCAGAAAGGTGATTTCGTCCGAATGCCACGGCCCGTGCTCGGCGGTGATCGCATTGCCGCTGGCGGGGTGGAACGCGATGCCCTGCACGTTGCGGTGGCCATAGGTAAAGGTGCGCGGATCGAACCCGTCGGGCGGGGTGTTGTCCGGCGCGGCCTGACCGTCGGTGTCCATGCGCAGCACCTTGGATCCCATCAGGGTGGGGCTTTGGGGTACGTCTTCGTTGTGGTTGTCGCCGGTGGTCAGCCACAGCCAGCCTTCGGGGCCGAACCGCACGCGCCCGCCATTATGCGCGCCCGGTCCGCCAAAGGGGTGATCGGATGCGGCCATCTTGTAGGGTACGTCATCCACGATGTCGGTGCGATCCGACACGCCCGAAAAGTCATCGCTGACCACCAGACGCATCAGCCGGTTGGTATGCGGCGTCACCATGTTCGAGGTCGAATAGACATAGATCCGCCGGTTGTCGGCAAAATCGGGGTCCACCGCCACGCCCATCATGCCGGCCTGGCCTTCGCAAAAGAGATCATCGGCGGTGCTGGCATAGCCGTCCGCACCACCAATCCCGAGCAGAGCCTTCACCGATCCGTCGGGCATGAGCACCGACAGGCCCTTGCATTTTTCGGTAAAGAACATGGTGCCATCATCCAGAAACGCCATGTCCCAGGGGTTTTCCAGATTGTCCAGCACCACCGCGTGGCTCAGGCTGGATGTGTTGTTCGCAAGGGCAGGGGACGCCAGCATGGCGGCCCCTCCCATCAGCGACAGAACGCTGTGTCTGAGTGTCATCATCGTCTCCTCCCTAGACTGTTGATCCCTCGTGTGGTGGTCGCTGCAGCGGCAGGGGCCGGCCAGATCCGGGCCAAACGTGGCCTGTCACCCCGGCAGCGACGAAATGAAGGCTGCCAGATTGGCGATGTCCTGATCCGACAGCTTGCGCGCGCGTGGCGCCATCAGCGGCGTGTTGGGGCCAAGCGTTTCGCCCGCCCGGTACTGCCTGAGCCTGCCTTCGATGTAATCGGCGGGCTGCGCGGCCAGTTTCGGATAGCTCGCCAGCCCTTTGGCTGTTGGCCCGTGACAGGCCCGGCACTGCCGCTTGTAGAGCTTTTCCGCCGCCTCGACATCCACCGGCGCGGCGGCGGTTTTCGTGGCTGCGCTGTCCCCGCTCAAACCTGGCTGCGGCGCCAGGGCAAGACCGAATGCGGCCACGACCACGGCACGTAGCAAAGTGTTCATATATGCAAGATCCCTCCCAAGATCGTCGTTTCCCGTCCCCGGCGGCGCATCCGTCTGATCGGCCAAGGGGGCGGTCTGTAGAAAACGCTAGCGACGCCTGCGCCTGCGCAGCAAGGTTTATTCCCGCCCGCTCTGGGATGCGGACAAATTGGGTAAGGCCGGGGGCGCTGTGCAGTATGATGCCGGTCAACTTGGGCAGTCGGGGTCGTAGACATTGCATCACCGCCGCGCAGATCACGGGATTCGCCGCAGCCGGTTCTGCGGCGTCTGTGCAGCGATCAACCGGCGGTTCCATCGGGCGCGGAAATCGCCTAGGGTCGCGGCCGCCCGACCATGGATCTAGAAAGGCGCCCGGTGTCGCGATTTGACGGTTACTTTCTGCGCCAGCTTCTGGTGCTGTTCTGCTTTTTCGCGCTGATCCTGGTCAGCGTGTTCTGGATCTCGCGCGCGGTCAGCCTGTTTGACCGGCTGATCGGCAATGGCCAGTCGGCGCTGGTCTTTCTGGAATTCACCGCCCTGTCGCTGCCCACGCTGGTGCGCACGGTGATGCCGATGGCCGCCTTTGGCGCGGCGGTCTATGTCACCAACCGGCTGACCCGCGAAAGCGAGATGATCGTGATGCTGTCGGCGGGCGTCGGCCCCTGGAGGCTGGCCCGGCCGGTGCTGACCTTCGGCCTGATCGTGGCGGCGATGATGCTGATCGTGACGCTGGTGCTGCGGCCGATGTCGATCGAACGGCTGGACAAGCGCGAAACCGAAGTGTCCCAGGATCTGGCCGCGCAATTGCTGCGCGACGGGCGGTTCATGCACCCGGTGGACGGCGTGACGTTCTATATCGGATCCATCGACACAGACGGCACCATGCATGACGTGTTCCTGTCCGACCGCCGTAAGCCTGACCGGTCCACATCCTATTCCGCGCGCGAGGCCTATCTGGTGTGGTCTGACGGCGCCCCCAATCTGGTGATGCTGGACGGGATCGCGCTGCAGTCGGATCATGCGGACAACACGCTGTCGACCACCTGGTTCCGGGATACCACCTATTCCATAGCCGACATGACCGGCGGGGGTGGGGATCTGCGGGTCAATCCTCGCGCCTTTCCGACGCTGGCCCTGATGACCGACATCGAGGGGCTGAGCGCGCAATATGGCATCCCCATCGGCGTGCTGGTCGAAGAACTGCACCAGCGCTTTTCCTGGGCGCTGATCTGCGTGGCGGTGTCCTTTGTGGGGTTTTCGGTGCTGATGGTCGGCGGATTTTCGCGCTTTGGGCTCTGGCCGCAGGTGGCCACGGCCTTTGTCATTCTGCTGGTGCTTGAAGGGTTGCGCGGGGTGGCCGCGCCGATGGTCGAACGCGCGCCGCATCTGTGGCCCTTGCTTTATGTGCCATCGCTGATGGGGTTTGTGATCGGCGTGCTCTGCCTGCGGGTGGGCGGACGCCCGCTGCGGCGCATCTTTGGCGGGCCGGCGCGCGCCGTAGCGCAGGGCTGAGGCGCCCGGATCGCGGGGCTCGGCGCGCATGCAACGGTGCAGGGGTGAAACCGGGGCCGGAGGTGGCTATCTGTTGCCCCGGTGCCGCGACTGGTTTAGGGCACCCCTGAGCAAGCAGATGGAAGCCACGAGATGAAACTGTCGATCGTCGTGCCAATGCATAACGAGGCCGAGAATGTCGGCCCCCTGGTGCGGGAAATCGCCGAGGCCTGTGGCGACATCGCCGACAAGGAGCTGATCCTGGTCGATGACGGTTCGTCCGACGCCACCGCCGATCTGATCCGTGCCGAACAGCACAGCCACCCCTGGGTGCGTCTGATCCAGCACCCCACTGCGGGCGGGCAATCGGCTGCGGTGCATACGGGCGTGCGCGCCGCGCATGGGGCCGTGTGCTGCACGCTGGATGGCGATCTGCAGAACCCGCCATCGGAAATCCCCGGTCTGGTGGCACCGCTGATGGCAGCGGATGCGCCTGCATCGCTGGGGCTGGTGGCCGGGCAGCGGGTCAAGCGCCAGGACACGTTTGCCAAGCGCTACGCGTCGAAATTTGCCAATGCGCTGCGGGCCTGGATGCTGGATGACCACACCCGCGACACCGGCTGCGGGCTCAAGGCGTTCCGGCGCGATGCGTTTCTGGATCTGCCGTTCTTCAACCACATGCACCGCTATCTGCCGGCCCTGTTTGCCCGCGATGGCTGGGACATTGCCCATGTGGATGTCAGCCACCGCGCCCGTGGGGGCGGCAGTTCGAAATACACCAACCTGCAGCGCGCGCTGGTTGGGATCCGTGATCTGATCGGCGTGGCCTGGCTGATCCGCCGCAAGAAAACCGTGCGGCCGCTGCCGGAAACCCTGCCGCAGGGCTCTGACACACAGGGGGGCGCGGCATGATCGAGCAGGCGCTGGAGTTCTTCAAGGTCGACACCCGGGCCGAGCTGATCTGGGTCATCGTCGGCTTTGGCGCGCAGATGCTGTTTTTCGGGCGCTGGATCGTCCAGTGGCTGGCGTCGGAAAAGCTCAAGAAATCGGTGGTGCCCGAGCTTTTCTGGTGGTTTTCGATCATCGGGGGGCTGACGCTGTTTGCCTATGCGGTGCACCGCAAGGATCCGGTGTTCATCATGGGGCAGTGTTTTGGCGTCGTGGTCTATGCACGCAATCTGTGGCTGATCTATGCAGAAAAACGCAGCGCTGCGGCCAACACCTGATCCGCGTCTGGCGGGCATTGCGATTGTCGCGGCGGTCACGCTTTATCGCGTGCTGCTGCTGCCGCACGCCACGGCGGATCTGTTTGTCGACGAAGCGCAATACTGGCTTTGGGGCGAAGAACTTGCTTTTGGCTATTATTCCAAACCCCCGCTGATCGGCTGGGTGATCCGCGCCTTTACCGAACTGGGCGGCAGCGATGCCGCGTTCTGGATCCGCCTGCCGGGGCCTTTGTTTCACGGGGCGACCGCGCTGATCCTCATGGGGTTTGCCCGGCGCATCATGGATCCCTGGCCAGCGGTGCTGGCGGGTCTGGTCTATCTGACCATGCCCGCCGTGGCGCTGGCGTCACTGCTGATTTCCACCGACACGATCCTGTTGCCGTTCTTTGCCGGAGCGCTGTGGCTGTGGCTGCTGCTGGTCGATCGCGACCGGCCCGGCATCGCGCTGGCGCTTGGGATCTGTCTGGGGCTGGGGATGATGGCGAAATACGCCGCGATCTATTTCATCCTGTGTTCCGCGCTGGCGATGCTGTTTGTGCCACAGGCGCGCATCGGCTGGCGGTCGGTGCTGATGGCGGCCCTGGGCTTTGGGCTGGTGATCCTGCCCAATGTGATCTGGAACCTGCAGAATGATCTGGTGACGCTGTCGCACACGGCCGACAATGTCGATTGGGTGAACGAGCCGGGGATTTCGCTGAATGTCAGCGGCGCGCTTGAGTTCATCGGCGGCCAGTTCGGCGTGCTGGGGCCGGTGTTCTTTGCCGCCTATCTGCTGGTGGTGCCGATGGCGCTGCGCAGTGCGGACTGGACGCGGCGCTGGCTGGTCTGGATGTCGCTGCCGATCCTGCTGCTGGTGGTGGGGCAGGCGCTGCTGTCCAAGGCCTTTGCCAATTGGGCGGCGACGGCCTATGCGGCGGGCATCCCGCTTGTTGTGGCGATGCTGTGGGATCGGGCGGGCTGGGCGCGCCGGGCCATCTGGGCGGGGCTTGCAATCAACGGCGCGCTGGCGCTGGCGCTGCCGGTTGTGGCCACGCAGATCACCAGCTGGACCCATGAGGACGGCGCACCGGTGCTGCGCAACTATACCGGCCGGGCCGAGCTGAGCCGCCAGATCATCGACGCCGCGCATGAAACCGGCGCCGATGCGGTCGTGGCCGCCCATCGCCATGTTCTGTCCGATCTCTTTCACACTGCCCGCGACAGCGATGTGACGATCTATGCCGAACCGCCGCAGGGCTATGTCCCGCATTACTATGCCCAGAAACACGCGCTGCCCGCAGATCGGGTCGCGCCGGTGCTGCTGGTCAGCTTTGATCCTGCGCCGGACGCCTGCAACCGCGCCACGCCGGATCTGAGATGGGCGGCCCCGCAGGGCGCGCACCGGGGACGTCCGGTTTATGCCTATCTGGTGGATCCCGATTGCCTGAGGGGGCCGAAATGAACCACGATCTGCGCCTGTTCGCCATCCTCTGGGCGGGGATGCTGGTGATCTTCGGACTGGTGCCGGGCATCGATTTGGCGGTGTCGGGGCTGTTCTTCGATGATGCGTCGGGGCGGTTCCCGCTGGATCATCATGGCGGGCTGGCGACCCTGCGCCGCCTGTTGTGGGACGCCACCTATGTGATTGCTGCCGTGGTTCTGGCGCTGAGCGCGCAGGCTGCGCTGTCGCGCCAGCCGGGCGCTGTTCCGGCCCGGTTCTGGGCCTTTGCCAGCAGCTTTGTGGTGCTGGGGCCGGTGGTGATCGTGAATCTGGGGCTCAAGGAATACTGGGGCCGCGCGCGCCCCGCCGAGATCGCCCAGTTTGGCGGTGACGCGCAGTTCACACGGCCCTGGCAGATCACCGATCAGTGTCTGGGCAATTGTTCCTTTGTCTCGGGCGAAGCGGCCTCGATGGCGGCGGCGGCGCTGCTGGTGGGGCTGGTGGTCTGGGCATCGGTGCCCGCACCGCGCCGCCGGGCCTGGCTGATCGCGCTTGGCACGCTGGTGGTGCTGACGGCGCTGATGCGGGTGATGAAGGGGCGGCATTTTCTGTCCGATGTGCTGTGGTCGGTGCTGCTGATGAGCACGCTGGCCTGGGGGCTCGGGCGGCTCTTTCGCATTGCCGAGCTGATGGACCGCGTCACCTTTGCCGCAATCTGGAGCGACCTCAGGCGCCTTTTCGGGCATCTGCGCTGGATCCTGCCGCGTGATCTGCGCCGGGGCTGGGCCGGGATCGGGCTGCGCGCGGGGCGCGGGCTTTTGGTGCTGAGCCTTGGTTTTGTGCTGATCATGACCACGCTGCCATCCCACCGGGCCGAGAAATTCGGGGACAATGTGCAGATCGCGCTGCCTCTGGCCGGGCTGGGCTGTGCGGTGGCGACCGGGCAGGGGGTGCAGTATTTTGGCCGGTTCGTGCTGATGACGACGCTGCTGCACGGGTCCAAGAACGCGCTTGGAGACATCCCGATCAATCACCGCCCCAATGGCGGCCTGCAGGGCTTTCCGTCGGGCCACACGGCGGCGTCGTTTTTCGGCGCGGCCGGGCTGGCGCAGCATTGTCTGGCCGCAAGTCCCGCAGCACAGGCCGGTGTGGTGGTGGCCGCAGGCTTTGTGGCCAGCACGCGGGTTGCGGTGGGGGCGCATGACGTGCGCCAGATCATCGCCGGGGCGATCCTGGGCTGGCTGACGCAGGTTCTGGTGCTGGCCGGGTTCGACCGCGCCTTTCAGGGCGGATGGCGCTGGTGCGCGCGGCGGATCCGGGGCGGGATCCACGCGCTGCGCGTGGCCGGGCTGAACCTGACCCGTCAGTTGCGCCGGTAGGCGTGCACCGTCACATTGCGCGTGTTGCCCAGGTTCATGCCGGTGACCGTGTCGATATGGGACCACCGATCATCGGCGGCGGCGTCGAACGCTTCGCGCTGGCGATCACCCACAAACACCAGCGCGCAGGGGGCGGACTGGGCGTAGGTCAGGCCTTCGGGCAGCTCCAGCAGGCGCACGCGCGGGTCGGTCAGCAGCAGGATTGACGCCTCGTGATACCCGATGGACGCATAGGCCGCGCCGTCGCACATGGGGGTCGCCGCCTGAATGTCGGCCAGCCGGTTCGACGGCCAGAGCGCAGGCGTGCGCGCCAGATGCCCAAAGAGCGCCGTGGCCAGCCCCGCCGTCATCAAGGCAAAGCCCAGCACCGGGGCCAGACGGTCGCCTGCGCGCATCCGGTTCCAGGTGAACCAGACGCCCGCCAGCAGGATCGCGGCGCCCACCACCCAGATCAGGGTCAGGCGCTGGCCAAGCGGCCAGGCAAAGACCAGCGGCACCGCCAGCAGAATGCCCCCCAGCCCCAGCATCGCGCACAAAAACACCGTATAGCCCGGACCGGGGCGCCGGTCATCGCGGCCCAGCCATCCCAGGGCGCAGAGCACCGCCAGCGCCGGAAAGGTCGGCAGCACATAGTGCACCAGCTTGGTGGCGGTCAGTTCAAAGACGATCCAGCTGGGCAGGATCCAGGCGATCAGGAATTGCACGTGATGCTGCGCACGGTCACGCCAGGCGGCGGCCAGCCCGAAGGGCAGCAGGATCGCGGCAGGCCAGAACGTGGCCCACACCGCCAGCGCATAGGTGCCGGGGGGGGCGCCTTTGCTGGCTTCGCCTTCGCCGATCTTGCCCAGCAGATCCCGGCCCAGCGATTCTGCCCAGAAGGCGCTGCCGCTCTTGATGGTGATGGCGATATACCAGGGCAGCACCAGCGCCAGAAACAGGATCAGGCCCGCGCGCGGGCGCAGCGGCGCCAGCCAGCGTAGATCCCATGTCCAAAGCGACAGGGCCAGCACCGTCAGCCCCACCACCATCGGCCCCACCGGGCCCTTGATCAGCATCGACAGGCCCAGGATCGCCCAGAAGGCCCAGGGCCACGCGCCCGTCATCGCCGCCGCCCCGCGCATCCAGAGCCGCGCGAGAACCAACTGCGCGCCCAGCACCGTGGCCAGCAGCACCGCATCGGTCTTGGCGATGCGGGCCTCACCAGCCAGCACCAACGTCACCGACAGGCAGAGTGCCGCCACAAACGCCACCCGCGTGGCGCCGCTCAGCGACAGGGCCACCAGATAGGTCAGCATCACCGCGGCCACCGCACCGATCAGAGACGGGATCCGGTAGACCCAGATGTCCTGCGCATGGTCGGGCCCCGCAACGGCGGCGGCGGCCGATTGCAGCCAGTAGATGCCAACGGGTTTCTTGTACCGCGTGTCTTCGCCCAGACGGATGTCGATCAGATCGCCGGTTCCCACCATCTGGCGGCTGGCCTGGGAAAAGCGCGCCTCGTCCCGATCCACCACCGGCAGGACGAAAAAGCCCGGCAGAAACAGCAGCAGCGACACCAGCCCCACGGCCAGAAGCTGCCAGATCACCCGTGCTCCGGTCAGTTCGGCCAGGTGCAGCTCGATCTCGTCAAGGCGGGGCAGGAAAGGGCGGGTCATGGGGCGGGCCTGTCGGTGAATGGCGTCAGGCCCGTTCTAAGCGGGTTTGGGCGCGGCGCAAACCGCTTTGATCCTAGGCCGTTGCGGCAAGATCCGCATCGGGCAGGGCCAGCCCGCCGATTTCGGCGATCTTGCGGTGCACCGCGTCGATGCCCTGTCGCTGGCGCAGGCTGGTGAACACGAAGGGGCGTCCGGCGCGCATGCGGGTGGCGTCACGCTCCATCACCGCCAGATCGGCGCCCACATGGGGGGCAAGATCGGTCTTGTTGATCACCAGCAGGTCCGATTTGGTGATGGCCGGGCCGCCCTTGCGCGGGATCTCTTCCCCGGCGGCCACGTCGATCACATAGATCGTCAGATCCGCGAGTTCCGGGCTGAAGGTCGCCGACAGGTTGTCACCGCCGCTTTCGATCAGGACGATTTCCACATCGGGGTGGCGGCCCTGCATTTCGGCCACCGCGGCCAGGTTGATCGACGCATCTTCGCGGATCGCCGTGTGCGGGCAGCCACCGGTTTCGACACCTATGATCCGGTCCAGCGGCAGCACCTGCATGCGCATCAGCGCTTCGGCGTCTTCCTGGGTGTAGATGTCATTGGTGATCACGCCGACGGAATGGCGGTCGCGCAGGGCTTCGCACAGGGCCGCGGTCAGCGTGGTCTTGCCCGCGCCCACCGGGCCGCCGATGCCGATACGAAGGGGTCCGTTGAACTGTGTCATGTGCGAAAGATCCTTGAATACTGGGTTTCATGGCGCATCGCTGCAATATCGGCCAGAAAGGTGCTGGTGCCAATCCGGTCCGGGTCGCCATGCAGGCTGTCAGCGGCGATGTGCTGGCAGAGCGGCGCCAGCGCCCGGATGATCCGCTGCCCGTCGGTCTGCCCAAGCGGGACCAGCCGCATTCCGACCGATGCAAGCGTGCTGGCAAAGGCATGCAGATAGGCCGCCGCCACAGCGTCGGGCGCCAGCCCGCGCAGCCCTGCGGCCGTCCCCACCGCCACCGGATAGGTCAGTCCCGCCAGAGGCAGATCCCAGACCGCACGGGTGATGTTGCAAAAGGCGGCCCCCTGCAGATCGGTTTCCTTGAGCCGTTCGGCCGAACTGGCCAGCGCGCGGGCGGTGGCGTCGAACCGGTCTGCGGCCGCCGGGTCGGCATGGGCCGCCACCAGCAGGATCGCGTCCGAGGCCCCCGCGCCGTGCTCCAGCACATCCGCGATCCAGCCCTGCAGGGACGCGGCATCGCGAACCTGCCCGGTCTCGATCGCCTGTTCGAGCCCGTGCGAATAGCTGAACGCCCCCACCGGATAAGACGGCGACAGCCATTGCAGCAGCGTCAGCAGGTCTTCAGTGGCTATGGCCATGGGTGCGTCCGTGGCCATAGGCGCCGCCTTCGGGGGTGAAGGGTTCGGTGACCTCGCGCACCTGGGCGCCGATCTTGCCCAGCATGTCGCGGATCACGTGGTCACGCTGGATCAGCAGCCGGCCGGCTTCGATCTGGCAGGGGGTGTGGCGGTTGCCGATATGCCAGGCGATCCGGGGCAGGTCGTCTCCGGTCACTTCAAGCAGATCTTCGGGGGCGGCGATGATTTCGATCTCGGCCCCGTCCTGCAGCACCAGTGCGCCCCCATGGTCGAGCGACGTGGTCTGCGGCAGATCCACCAGCACCGATTTGCCCGACGCGGTGGTCAGCATCTTGCGGCGCAGGAAGCGCGCGTCGTAACCGAGCGCGATTTCATCGGCGGCGGCATGGTGCAGATGCGGGTGATAGTGGCGCGCCACAAGGCAGGTGTCGGTCATCGTCAGCCCCTGTCAGAACATGAAATAGCGCTGCGCCATGGGCAGCACCTCGGCCGGTTGGCAGGTCAGCAGTTCGCCATCTGCGCGCACCTCGTAGGTTTCGGGGTGAACTTCGATCTGTGGGGTGGCGGTGTTGAGCTTGAGATGTGATTTGCCGATCCCGCGCGTGTTGGTCACCGCCACGGTCTGCTTGGCCAGCCCCAGGTCGGCCCCGATGCCCGCGTCCTGAGCTGCAGCGCTGACAAAGGTCACCGCCGAATGTTCGACCGATCGCCCATAGGCCCCGAACATGGGCCGCGAATAGACCGGCTGAGGCGTGGGGATCGACGCGTTGGGATCGCCCATCTGGGCACAGGCAATGGTGCCGCCCAGCAGGACCATTTCCGGTTTCACCCCGAAAAAGGCCGGGTTCCACAGCACCAGATCGGCGCGTTTGCCGGGCTCGATGCTGCCGATTTCATGGCCGATGCCATGGGCGATGGCCGGGTTGATGGTGTATTTGGCGATATAGCGGCGCACGCGCATGTTGTCGTTGTCGCCGGTTTCTTCGGGCAGGCGGCCACGCTGCGCCTTCATCTTGTCGGCGGTCTGCCAGGTGCGGATCAGCACCTCGCCCACGCGGCCCATGGCCTGACTGTCGGACGCGATGATCGAAAAGGCACCCATGTCATGCAGGATGTCTTCGGCGGCGATGGTTTCGCGGCGGATGCGGCTTTCGGCAAAGGCGACATCTTCGGGGATCGACTTGTCCAGATGGTGGCAGACCATCAGCATGTCGAGATGCTCTTCCACCGTGTTCACGGTAAAGGGACGGGTGGGGTTGGTCGATGACGGCAGAACGTGCTCTTCGCCGCAGATCTTGATGATGTCGGGGGCGTGGCCGCCGCCCGCGCCTTCGGTGTGAAAGGCGTGGATGGTGCGCCCCTTGAGGGCGGCAACGGTGTTTTCGACAAAGCCGCTTTCGTTCAGCGTGTCGGTGTGGATCATCACCTGCACATCCATCGCATCGGCCACCGACAGGCAGCAGTCGATGGCGCCCGGCGTGGTGCCCCAGTCTTCGTGCAGTTTCATCGCGCAGGCCCCGGCGCGGATCTGTTCTTCCAGCGCGGCGGGCAGCGATGCGTTGCCCTTGCCCGCAAAGGCAAGGTTCATCGGAAAGGCATCGGCGGCCTGCAGCATGCGCCCCAGATGCCACGGCCCCGGCGTGCAGGTGGTGGCCAGCGTGCCATGGGCCGGGCCGGTGCCGCCGCCCAGCATCGTGGTCAGGCCCGAATGCAGCGCGTCTTCGATCTGCTGGGGGCAGATGAAATGGATGTGGCTGTCAAACCCGCCAGCGGTCAGAATGCGGCCTTCACCGGCGATGACTTCGGTGCCGGGGCCGACGATGATGTCGACACCGGGCTGGGTGTCGGGGTTGCCCGCCTTGCCGATGGTGGCGATGCGCCCGTCCTTCAGCCCCACATCGGCCTTGTAGATGCCGGTATGGTCCACGATCAGCGCATTGGTGATGACGGTGTCCACCGCGCCGTCGGCGCGGGTGGTCTGGGCCTGGCCCATGCCGTCGCGGATCACCTTGCCGCCGCCGAACTTGACCTCTTCGCCATAGCTGACGGCATTTGGCCCTGAGCCACCGGTGAGGGCCTGCCCGGCGCGTTCGGCCGTCAGGTCGCGTTCGACTTCGATGATCAGATCGGTATCGGCCAGCCGCAGCCGGTCGCCGGTGGTGGGGCCGAACATGGCCGCATAGTCCGAACGTTTGATCGTGGCGGGCATCAGAGCTCTCCCATCACTTGCTGATTGAACCCATAGATGCGGCGCGCGCCTGCGATCGGGATCAGGTTGACCTCGCGCCGCTGGCCCGGCTCGAACCGCACGGCGGTGCCCGACGCGATGTCCAGCCGCATGCCGCGGGCGGCGGCGCGGTCAAAGTCGAGCGCGCTGTTGGTTTCGGCAAAATGGTAATGCGATCCGACCTGCACGGGGCGGTCTCCGGTATTGGCCACCATCAGGGTCAGAACCTCGCGGCCGGGGTTCAGCACCAGATCGCCTGCAGCGGGAAAGAGCTCTCCGGGGATCATGTGCGGCCTCGTTCGGTGGGGGAAGGGGCCGGTTTGGACGTCAACAGGATCAGGGTGGCCAGCGGGATCGAATGGGTCATCTTGGGGCTCCTGTACGCGGATCAGCGGATGGGGTTGTGCACGGTCACCAGTTTGGTGCCGTCGGGAAAGGTGGCTTCGACCTGAACCTCGTGGATCATCTCGGGGATGCCATCCATGCATTGTTCGCGGGTGATGACCTGCGCGCCGGCCTCCATCATTTCGGCCACGCTGCGCCCGTCGCGGGCCCCTTCGACCACGGCATCGGTGATCAGGGCAATCGCTTCGGGGTGGTTCAGCTTGACGCCGCGCGCCAGCCGTTTGCGGGCCACTTCGGCGGCCATGGCCACCAGCAGTTTGTCTTTTTCTCGGGGGGTCAGTTGCATGTCAGATCATCCAGGGTCTGGGCAGGTCGGCGCCGGTCAGGCGCGCAAGAATGGGCAGAAGGGTGCGGCGCAGCTCGAAACTGTCGGGGGCCAGAAGGCGCATCACCAGCAGATCATCGCCGATCAGGCTGGCACCGGCGCTGTCGGGCAGGCCGTCGCGCAGCGTGGGCAGAAGCGCGGCGGCATCTGGCCCAACATGCAGCACCGTGGCCAGCGCGCCCGCGCCTGCGCCGGTGGTGGGGCGGGCCAGATGGGCGGCGATGTCGCCCGTCAGGCGCATCTGATCCAGATAGAGCAACCGCCCCCCCCGATGCAGCGCGACGCGGTCACGGAACTGCCCGTCATCCAGCGTTTCGGCCATGGCACTGCGGCCAAAGACCAGCGGTTCGACCAGCGTCAGCCGGGCGCTGTCGGCCAGATCCACGTTCAGCCGCCGGGTCAGCGCACAGCCGCGAAACAGGATGGTTTCCTGCGGCAGCCAGTTCAGCCGCGCGCCGTCTTCGATGCGCAGATCGGTGGTCAGGCACCCGGTGCTGCCGGGTTGCGCGCGATAGCCGCGTTCGGCGGCCTGTGTGGTCAGTGTCAGGTCGGTGCCGCTGCGTGCGGTGGCCGACACGGTGAACCGGTCGCCCCCGGTGATGCCGCCTGCGGTGTTCACCAGAACCGCCTGCAGCCCGTCATCGGTGCGCGGAAACAGCAGCTTGAGCGATCCGGCCTGATGCAGCCCGTCGATCCGGCTGCGCAGGGGGCCCGGCTTCACGGTCAGGCGCACCTCGCCCCGGGCGCGGGGCTGCGCGGGCGGGGCCGTGCTCTGCGTCGGATATGAGGCGTGGGCGTTGATCGGGCTACTCCGGCGCGGGGTCGTTCGGGGGCATGGTCTGAGGTCCCCTGCAAGATCGGCGCAGATTTTGGGCAAAGCCAAGGGCCAAAGCCCAGGAGGTTGCGAAAACCGCGCAGCAGATCGGCAGTGTGGGTCATGTGCGCCCAAAAATTGGGCAGATCTTGATGCTTGCCGATCCCTTCGGCCCGGCGTTAGGGTCGCGCCAGGTGGGCGCGGGTTTTGGTGCGCACAGGATCACGATGGGGGCGATGATGAACCAATATGCGGCAACACAGACGATACCGAATGCGCCGCTTCTGGCGGATCTGCGCAGCGACACGGTGACCCGCCCGGATGAGGGCATGCGCCGCGCGATGGCCGCGGCCGAAGTGGGCGATGATGTCTATGGCGAAGACCCGCAGGTCAACCGGCTGGAATCGGTGCTGGCCGAACGGCTGGGAAAAGAGTCCGGGCTGTTCGTGCCATCGGGCACGCAAAGCAACCTGATCGCGCTGCTCTGCCATTGCCAGCGCGGCGAAGAGATCCTGGTGGGGCGCGGCTATCACGTGCAATATTACGAGGCGGCCGGGGCGTCGGTTCTGGGCGGCATCGCGCTGACCGCGATCGACCCGCAGCCCAATGCGTCGCTGGCCCCCGAAGACATCACCGCCGCCGTGCGCCCCGATGACGTGCATTTTGCGGTGACCCGGCTGCTGAGCCTGGAAAACACCCATGACGGCCACGCCATCCCGTTGGGGGTGATGCAACTCAGCGTGGATGCGGCGCGCGCTGCCGGGCTGGCGGTGCATCTGGACGGGGCCCGGTTCTTCAACGCGATCACCGAACTGGCCTGTGACCCGCAGGATCTGGCGGGGATGGTGGATACGGTGTCGGTGTGCCTGTCCAAGGGGCTGGGCGCGCCTGTGGGCTCGGTCCTGCTGGGGCCGCGCGATCTGATCACGCGGGCGCGGCGCTGGCGCAAGATGCTGGGTGGCGGCATGCGCCAGGCCGGGGTGCTGGCGGCGGCAGGGCTTTATGCGCTGGACCACAATGTCGATCGCCTGAGTCAGGATCATCAGGCCGCAGCGGCGCTGGCCGATGCGTTGGCGCCCTATGGATCGGTTTCGCAGGGCACCAACATGGTGTTCTTTGAACCGGTGCAGCCTGTCCATGACGCGATGCGCGCCCATTTCGAAGGGCAGGGCATCCGCATCGCCGGTGGCTATGGTCCGATCCGCATGGTGTTGCACAAGGATGTGCCGCCTCTGGCCATTGCCACGCTGGCCGATCAGGTGGGTCAGTTTTTCGACTGATCGGGGCCGCGATGGGGGCCCGGCACCCAATCGGCGGGGGCGCGGTTCCAGAACCGGTTGGGGTTGTCTTCATCCAGCCCCCGCACATGGCAGCTGCGCCAGCAGGGCTGGATCAGGATCACCGGTTCTTCGTAGGGGTGGCTGTCATAGATCGCCCGCAGCACCGCATCGAGCCGCTCGGGGTCGTCGGCCAGAAACACCGACAGCTCGGCGCAGGGCACGCTGACGGCGCTGTCGGTGGCGGTGTTGCGCCCGGTGCCAAGCGCGCGAAAGCGCTGCTGCCCGCTTTGGGTTTCAAACGACACCTGATCATAGTCGCCATAGCGCAGCGGGTCGGTGGCGGTGATCGCATCCAGCACGCGGCGCACATCGGGCTGCGGGATCTGGATCACGAGGCGCAGGCCGGGCTGGGGTGTGTATCGGGTGGGGTGGTCTGGGAAGGGCGTTTGGGGTCGGGTCACGGTCGGGCCTCTGGTCACGGGATGCGCCCAGCCTAGCGCGGGCAGGGGGGCCGATCCCGAGCCATCGTTTCGGTGACGGTCGAAGCGTTGCTCAGCGCGCCCCGCTCAGCCCGCCCCGTTCAGCCCGGCGCGCGCAGATCGGCATCGGTCAGACCAAAGGCCCGGCCAAAGGCGGCCCGCCCGGCATCGCTGAGGATCAGCGCCCGGCTGTCGCGGTCACGCGCCATCCAGCCCCGGTCAAGGGCGTGCCGCATGAGAGCGGTGGCCAGCGGCCCCGACAGATGCTCCCGGCGTTCCGTCCAGTCCAGACAAAGCTTGGCGACCGGGCCGGTTCCCTTGGGCACGAACTCCAGCCCGATCCCGGCGATCCAGGTCGCAAAGGCCGGGCCGGGGCGGGTGGTGTCGCCGCTCAGGGTCAGCACCTGCAGGTCCAGCAGCCGGTCGGCCATCTGCACCCCAAGGCGCCCGGCGATGTGGTTGTAACACGACCGCGCCAGCTGCACCCGCGCCGCCGGGCCGGCACGTCCCGTCAGGTGGTCGGGCAGATGATCGGGCGGGGCAAGCTGGCCCAGGGTTTCCAGCACCCCGGCCACCTCGGCGCTGGCGATGCGGTGATAGACATGCCGCCCGCTGCGCAGGGCCGTGGTCAGCCCGTTGGCCTGCAGTTTCTGCAGATGCGCGGTGGCGGTCTGGGGGGTGACGCCGCTGCGGCTGGCCAGTTCCTTGTTGGTATGGGCGCGCCCATCCATCAAAAGGCACAGGATTCGTGCCCGGCTGGGATCGGCCAGTGCCGCGCCGATCTGGTCAAGGCGCGGTTCGGTCTGCATCACAGATCGCGGCGGGCGCGCAGGGCGGCGGTGATGGTGCCTTCGTCCAGGTAATCCAATTCGCCGCCGATGGGCACGCCCTGCGCCAGCGAGGTCAGGCGCACCTGCCCGTCAAGCTGATCGGCAATGTAATGGGCGGTGGTCTGGCCATCCACCGTGGCGTTCAGTGCCAGGATGACTTCGGACACCGCTTCGCTTGACACGCGGTCCACAAGGCGGGGGATGCGCAGGTCTTCGGGGCCGATGGCATCCAGCGCCGACAGCGTGCCGCCCAGCACGTGATAGCGGCCCTTGAACACGCCCGCGCGTTCCATCGCCCAGAGATCCGCGACATCTTCGACGACGCAGATTTCGCCCGTGGCGCGGGCGTCACTGGCGCAGATGTCGCAGATGTCGGCGGTGCCCACATTGCCGCAATTGAGGCATTCACGCGCCGTTTCGGCCACCTGCGCCATGGCATCGGCCAGCGGCATCAGCAGCAGCGCGCGCTTGGCGATCAGATGCAGCACCGCGCGGCGCGCCGATCGCGGGCCCAGACCGGGCAGCCGCGCCATCAGATCAATCAGATTTTCGATTTCCGAAGGCGCGGACATGCGGGGCGACCGATCAGAAGGGCAGTTTCATATCCGCAGGCAAGCCAAGCTCCTGCGTGATTTTCGACACTTCATCCTGGGCACGATCCGATGCCTTGGACTGCGCGTCCTTGATGGCGGCAAGGATAAGATCTTCGACGACCTCTTTGTCATCGCCGTTGAAGATCGACGGGTCGATGTCGAGCGCCTTGAGCTCGCCCTTGGCCGATGCGGTGGCCTTGACCAGACCCGCGCCGCTTTCGCCCACCACCATGATGTCGTGCAGGCTGTCCTGCATCTGGGCCATCTTGGTCTGCATTTCCTGGGCTTTTTTCATCATCCCGGCCATATCGCCGAGATTGCCGAGGCCTTTGAACATGGTCTCTCTCCTGATCCTGGGGCAGCACCCCTTGGGGGTCTTGATTGGGTGGGTCCTTATTGCAGCCCGAAGGGGCATCAGCAAGCGATGGGGTCAGTCCTCTTCGAAAGGGTCCCATTCGTCTTCGACCTCGGGCAGGGCTTCGGCGATGGCTTCGGCCTCTTGTTCCTGCTGGGTGCGCACATGGGTGATGCGGGCCTTGGGGAACTGGGCCAGAACGGCCTGCACCAGCGGGTGTTCGGTGGCTTCGGCGCGCAGGGCGATGTCGGCGGCCTCTTCCTTTTCGTGGATCGTGGGCGCACCACCGCTGCTGACGCTGACCACCCAGCGACTGCCGGTCCAGCCCTGCAGGGCGCGGCCCAGGCGATCGGCCAGATCCCTTGGCGCGTTGTCCGAAGGTTCGAATTCGATGCGGCCGGGCTGATAGGACACCAGCCGCACACCGCTTTTGACCTGCTGCAGCAACAGCCCGTCGCGCTTTTGACTGATCAGCTCGACCACGTGATCAAAGCTGGGATAGGCGGCCAGGGCCACGGTGGGATCCATCGCCGGGGCCGCAGCGGCCCCGCCGCCCTGTGCCCGGCCGGGTGCCATGCCCTGCACCACGCGCGGCTGCGGCGCGGGGGTGCTGGCGGCATAGGCGCGCGTCGCCCCGCCGCTCGGCCCGTTGGGGGCGCCGTTCGGCGTGGGGGCCGCGCCGCCCGCAGGCGGGGTGTCATGCAGTTTGCGCACCAGATCTTCGGGGCTGGGCAGATCGGCCACATGGGTCAGCCGGATCACCGCCATTTCGGCGGCCATCATGGCGTTGGGCGCGGCCGAGACCTCTTCCATCGCCTTCAGCAGCATCTGCCACATGCGGGTGAGAACGCGCATCGGCAGGGTTTCGGCCATGGTCTGGCCGCGGCTGCGTTCATCGGGGGCGACGGTGGGGTCTTCGGCGGCATCGGGGGTGATCTTGACGATGGACACCCAGTGGGTGATTTCGGCCAGATCGCGCAGCACCGCCATCGGGTCGGCGCCTTCGGCATATTGCGCGCCCAGCTCGGTCAGCGCGCCGCCCGCATCGCCCCGCAGGATCAGATCCAGCAGATCCAGCACCCGGCCCCGGTCGGCCAGGCCCAGCATCGCGCACACCTGATCGGCGGTGGTTTCGCCTGCCCCGTGGCTGATCGCCTGATCCAGCAGCGATGTGGCGTCGCGCGCTGAGCCTTCGGCGGCGCGGGTGATCAGGGCCAGCGCGTCATCGCTGATCTGCGCGCCTTCGGACCCGGCGATGCGGCGCAAGAGGCCGATCATGTCTTCGGGTTCGATCCGGCGCAGGTCAAAGCGCTGGCAGCGCGACAGCACCGTCACCGGCACCTTGCGGATTTCGGTGGTGGCAAAGATGAATTTCACATGCGCGGGCGGCTCTTCCAGCGTCTTGAGCAGCGCGTTGAACGCGCTGGTCGACAGCATGTGCACCTCGTCGATGATATAGATCTTGTAGCGCGCCGAGGCCGCCCGATAGCGCACGCTGTCAATGATTTCGCGGATGTCATTGACGCCGGTGCGCGATGCCGCGTCCATTTCCATCACGTCCACATGGCGGCCTTCCATGATGGCGGTGCAATGTTCGCACTGCCCGCAGGGCGATGTGGTGGGCCCGCCGGTGCCATCGGGGCCGATGCAGTTCATGCCCTTGGCGATGATCCGCGCGGTGGTGGTTTTGCCGGTGCCGCGAATGCCCGTCATGATGAAGGCCTGCGCGATGCGGTCGGCATCAAAGGCGTTTTTCAGGGTGCGCACCATGGCGTCCTGACCGACGAGATCGGCAAAGGTTTCGGGCCGGTATTTGCGCGCCAGAACGCGATAGGCGCCGGGGTCGTGATCTGTGGTGTCGGACATGTCGCCTCGCTGCTGGTCGGGGCGAGATTACGGGGCGCAGCCGGGCGCGGCAAGGGGCGGCCCAAGGGAAGTTGGGGGCAACGCCGCGCCCGCGCCGATGCTGGCGGGTAAGGATCCCCTGACTGTGCGAATCGCCCTCTGCGCGACTAGACTTGTTCCTGTCCTGGGAGGACACAGACACTGAGGAGGACATCCGATGACGACAGCTCTGGATCTTGGTTCCGAGTTCTTTCTGTCCGAAACCCAGCAGGTCAAGCTGGCCGAATTTCTGGACAAGAAGATCAACCTTCCCTTCATCCGCAATCAGAACGAACCGGCCATCTTTCTAAAGGCCGTGCGGGCGATGGATCGCACCATCCGCCAATACACCCCCGATGAAATCCTGCGCGCGTCGCAGGCGCCGGATCTGCAGATCGAAGACATCATCGCCCAGGCGCTCAAGGACAACCTGGTGCCGCTGCTGAGCGATCTGCTGCGCATCCCCATGCTCCCGCGTGAGATCCGCGATCGGGCGGTTGAACTGGCGGTGGACGTGATCGTCAGCGCGCTGGCCGGGCTGACCACCATCGACGAAACCATCGAAGAGTTTCTGGCCCAGACCTGACGCCGCGCCAAAGGTGGCTTGCCATCGACCGGCGGATCGGTTTTGCTGGATCCGCCGGAGGGACGGCACCCAGGTTCGCGGAAAGCCGGTATCGGCATCCTTGATGACATTCGAAACCCAGCTGTGGTTTTCTCGGGCCCAGATCAGCGAACCGCCGGGCCGGTGTTCTGAGAGGATCCACCATGCTGTCACTCGACCAACTGCGCCGGTCAGCCAAGGCGCTTGCCAAATCTCATGCCCTGGGCGACCCAAGCGCCATTCAGCGCGTCCGCATGGCCGCGCCGCGTGCCGATGGGGCGCGTCTGAAACATGCCGATTATCTGCAGGTGATCGCCCGCGAAACCGGGTTTGACAGCTGGCCCAGACTGAAATTTGCGGCCGATACGCAGGGGCTTGATCGGGCGGCGCGGGTGCAGCGGCTGCGGCAGGCGCTGTATCATGGGCAGGGCTGGATGGCCCGCGCCCTGCTGGCCAAGACGCCGGATCTGGCGGCGGGCTGCTTTGATCTGGCCTGTGCCCTTTATGACGTGGATGCGGTGCGCGCGGCACTGGCCGAAGACCCGGCGCTGGCGCTGGCCCCGGTGGCGCGGCGGCGGCCGATCCTGCATCTGGCCTATTCCCACTGGATCCATGAGCGCCCGGACCTGGGCGCGGCGATGCTTCAGGTGGCCGACCTGTTGCTGGCCCATGGGGCGGATGTGAATGACGGCTTTGCCGCGGCGCCGGGATCGGATCACCTTCTGTCGGCGCTCTATGGCGCGATCGGGCATGCCAACAACATCGCGTTGGGCCGCTGGTTGCTGGACCATGGCGCCGATCCCAATGACGGAGAATCGCTCTATCACGCGACCGAGCTTGGCCATCACGACGGGCTGCGCCTGTTGCTGGACCATGGGGCCGATCCGACAGGCACCAATGCGCTGCTGCGTGCGCTGGATTTTGACGATGCAGGTGCGGTGCGCCTGTTGCTGGCCCATGGCGCCCAGGTTGACGCGTTTGATGATCGAGAGATCGGCGGAGAGCGCCCTGCGGTGATACCGGCGCTGCATCAGGCGGCGCGGCGGGGCTGCGGCGCCGAGGTCGTGACGCTGCTGCTTGATCACGGGGCGGATCCGGGCGGCGTCTATCAGGGGGCAAGCGCTTATGGGTTTGCGCGGGTCTTTGGCCATACCGCGCTTGCCGATGCCATTGCGGCGCGGGGCGGGGCGGTGGCGCTTGCTCCGCAGGAAGCCGCCCTTGTCGCCGCTGCCGAAGGGCGGGCCAGCCCCGCGCAGCTTCGGGCGAGCGATCTGCCACCTGCCTATGGCCATCTGATCCGTCAGATCCTGCCGCTTGGCGGGCGTCTGGATCATGTGCGGCGGCTGGTGGATCTGGGCCTGCCCTTTGATGCACCCGATGATGACGGGCTGACGCCGGTGCAGGTTGCGGGCTGGGAAGGTCTGGCCGATGAGATGCGCTATTTCCTGTCGCTCGGCCCCGATCTGACCCATGTGAACCAGTATGGAGGTGGGCTGATCAGCACGATCCTGCACGGGGCGGATCATTGCCCGACCCAAGCGAGGCGTGATCATCTGACCTGCGCGCGCCTTGCGCTCGAGGCCGGGGCACCTCTGCTTGACGCGGATCGCAACGGGCCTGTGCGGGCGGATATGGAGCTGCTGTTCGAAGGGTGGGCGCCTGCGTGATGCAGCGCGCCCCGCGCGCTGACGCCACGACCTGCCCCGCGCGCTGACGTCACGACCTGCCACGCGCGCTGACGCCACGACACCCGCCCGGCATCATGTCTTTGCCGCGCGGCCGGTGCTACCACATGGCGATCATCCACCCTGTGGGAGCACCGAAACATGCCTGTCGAACAGATCCGGATCCCATCGCAGGATCACATGCTGGCAGGGCGGCTTTTTCTGCCCGAGGGCGCGCCCACAGCCTGCCTGGTGCTGCACGGTGCAACGGGTGTGCCGCAGGGGATGTACCGGCATTTCGCCGCCTGGCTCGCGCAGGAACAGGGCTTTGCCTGCCTGACCTATGACTACCGCGATTTTGGCGCATCGGCGACCGGACCGGCACGGGCGTCGGCGGTGACCATGGCCGATTGGGGCTTTGTGGATCAGCCCGCTGCGCGCCGGGCGCTGCGGGCGCGGTTCGCGGATCTGCCGCTGTGGGTGATGGGGCATTCTCTGGGCGCGCTGACCTTGCCGTTTCAGGATGATCTGGACGACATCGCGCGGGTGGTGACGGTGGCATCGGGCATGGTGGATGTGCGCGAACATCCCTGGCCCTATCAGATCATGGCCCGCAGTTTCTGGTTTGGTCACGGGGCGGCGATGACGTCGATTGCAGGCTACCTGCCCAAGGCCGCAGGGCTGGGGGCGGATCTGCCCGCGCCCTTGTTCCGCCAGTGGCGGCTGTGGTGCACCAGCAAAGGGTTCTACTATGACGATCCCGCGCTGGATCTGCCGGACACCGTCTGGCCGGACCACGTGCCGGTTGACCTGTTCGGTTTCGCGGATGATGTGATGTGCCCTTTTCCCGCGGTCGAGCGGCTGTCGCGGATCTATGGCCCGCGCGCATCGCTTTATCGGGTTGATCCGGGCGCCCAGGGTAGCATCGGCCATGTGTCGGTCTTTCAGCGCAAGAACGCTCATCGCTGGCCCATGCTGATCGCAGGGGATGCGGGCGCTCAGGCCGCAGCAGGCTGACGGGAAAACGGTGAGAGGCTGGACAACGACCCAAGCGGGGCTCGTTACGGCTGCTTCCTTCCGGACCTGACCGGGTTGGCGAGGCGCTCGCCCGCGCCAACCTCTCGCCCCTCACATAGGCCGGGCGGCGCGGATTCGCAAGATGCTGTCATCGTGCTGTCACGATGTTCCGACCGTGGCAGGCGACAGATCCATGGACAGCCACAAAAACCCGTCCGCATCCAGCCCGCAGTCGCGAAACCGGGTGCCATCCAGATAGGCCCGTGCGCCCGGGCCGGTGCGCACGCGGATTTCGGTGCCCTGCTGCGGCATCAGCCGCCAGGGCGGCGGCGCGCTGTCCAGCGGATCCTTGTCCCGGCTTTGCACGTAGTCTTCGACCAGCTGTGCGATGCGCATGCGCGGCACCGGCACCGGCACCGCCTGCCGCAGTGCCTGGAAATGCCCACCCCCGTTCAGCCGGTAATTGTTGAGCGCCACCAGAAACCGGGCATCCGCCGCAACCGGGCGCCCGTCATGGGTCAGCTCGGCAATGCGCCGGTGGTCGGGCGAAATCAGCGATCCATCGGCGCGAAAGCGCGGTGGCTGCGACAGGTCGATGCTGTATTCCAGCCCGTAGATCACATCGAAATTGTAGCCCGGAAGCGCAAAATCGGTCAGCGCGACGCCCTGGCTGCCGGGGGCGACCTGTTGCAGAACCGTGGCCGACATCTCAAGCCAGTCGCGGATCTGATCGCCGGTGACCACCACCGCGCGCAGATCATTGGGAAAGACCTGAAGATCAAGGATGTGCCGCCGCAACGCATGCCCTTTGGGCACATCCGTATAATGCCAGGGCCCGTTGCGCCCGCCCGATTTCGACGGTGACACCGCCGACAGCAGCGGCAGCCCGGCCGGTTCGGTGCCCGCCAGAACCCGCCGTACGCCCCAGGCCTGCGCCGCTGCCACCAGCGCCAGCGCCGGGTCGGGGGCGACAAAGGCGAAATAGGAGTGCATCGCCCTGTCAAATTGCCCGATGCGGGTGTTCATGCTGGCGCGGGCGCGCTCGTGATAGGGGGCCAGCAGGGCGACCAGAGCAGGGTCTTCGTCGGCCGGGGTGCTGGCAAGGTTGCGCAGGCTGCCGCGCCCATCGCGCAGCTGCCAGCCGGTGGCGTCATCGGGGCGCTCAAGCCACAGGTCGATCACCCCAAGACAGCTGCCAGCAGACGCGGCCATCACCACCGGTGTGCCATGCACCCGGCCCATCGTCGCGTCGATGTCGGGGGCGTCCGGGGCATGGGGGCCGGGAAAGGCCTGATGGGTGTGGCCCGCAACGATGGCGTCGATCTCGGGCAGGGCGGCCAGCGGGCGCAGGGCGTTTTCCTGCGCCCTGTGGGCGTCACGTTCGCCAAATCCGGTATGGGCCAGAGCGATCACCAGATCGGCACCGGTGGCCCTGAGATGGCGTGCTGTGTCGCGCGCGCTGGCGGCCATGCCCGCGATGGCCAGCTTGCCCGCCAGCAGGTGCTTGTCCCAATCCAGGGTCTGCGGCGGCAGCACCGACAGCACGCCGATGCGCAGCACCCCCTGCGCGGTGTCGCGGGTGATCATCAGATGCGGCACCAGCGGCAATGCGGGGCGTTCGGGCCAGATCAGGTTGCTGCAGATCACCGGGCAGGGGGCATCGCGCAGGATCCGGGCCAGTTTGGGCAGGCCAAAGTTGAAATCGTGATTGCCAAGCCCGATCGCATCATAGCCAAGCGCGCCAAAGCACTGCATCAGCGGGTGGGCGGTGTCGTCATCGCACAGGCCGTGCACCAGCGGCGTGCCCTGCAGCGAATCGCCATTGTCGAACAGCAGGCAATGCCCGCCGGCGTCCTCGGCCTCGGTCCGGGCCCGGCGGATAAGGGCGGCGGTTCGTGTCAGGCCAATGTCGGTCTGGGGGCGGTCACCATAATAATCCCAGCCCCGCAGGTTCATATGGAGATCGGTCGTCCCGAGGATACGCAGGTGAACAGGATCTGTCTGTGTCATTCGCAAACGGGCACTGGGGGCAACGGCACAATCGGGCTCCGACATATGGGATGGATGTCTGACGGTATTTTTACCACCAATGGAAGAACAGCTCAATCTAAGGTGTATTACAAGACTTTATACTTATGTCGGAAATCGTGAATTCGAATGTCGCGCCCTGCGGCGGTGACGCCGACCTTGAGCCGCGCCGCAGCGCCGTGCAAGCGCAGTTGCGCTGACCCCGATCCCGTGCGAAGCCTGCGGGTGCAGCCCGACGACAGGAGCCAGGGAATGAAACTTGCGGAAACGGTGACCTTTGGCGGGTCGGGCCTGGAACGTGACGCGCTGCATCGCGGGTCGCCCGAAACGCTGGGCCGGCTGCGCCGGGATCCGGACGCGCGGGCGGTGGTGCTGTGGCGCGGCAAGGTCCTGATGTCGCAATTCGGGCGCGGGGGGCTGGTGCGCCTGCCGCTGACCCATGCCGCGCTGCAGGATGATGTGTCACCGATCCTGCCTGATCCGATTCTGCTGGGCCGCGAAGACGCGGGCCCGGTCTTTGCCGTCGATCTCTCTGCGTGGGAGCCCGAAGGCCAGGATCTGTCGGGGCTGGGCGGGTTCATCGACCGCAGCCTGCAGCATCACCCAGCCCTGCCCGAGGATCAGGTCTTTGCCGAGCTGCGCACGCTGATGACGGTGCTGGATCCGCGTGACGCCGAACTTGCGGCCACCGCGAAGGCGATTTCAGGCTGGCACGCCACGCACGGGTTCTGTGCCAAATGCGGTGCGGCCAGCGAGATTGCGCAGGGCGGCTGGCAACGGACCTGCCCGTCCTGCGGCGCGCATCATTTCCCGCGCACCGATCCGGTGGTGATCATGCTGATCACCCATGGCAATTCGGTGCTGATGGGGCGCTCTCCTGGGTGGCCCGAGGGGATGTTTTCGCTGCTGGCGGGCTTTGTCGAGCCGGGTGAGACGCTGGAAGCCGCCGTGCGCCGCGAGGTCTTTGAAGAGGCCGGGATCCGTGTCGGTGCGGTGGACTATCTGGCCAGCCAGCCCTGGCCATTTCCGTCGTCATTGATGATGGGGTGCCGGGGCGAGGCGCTGGACCGGTCCATCACCATCGACCCTGCCGAGATCGAAGAGGCGCTCTGGGTCAGCCGCGAAGACATGCTGCGGGCCTTTTCGGGGGATCACCCGCATATCAAACCGGCGCGAAAAGGGGCGATTGCCCATTTTCTGCTGCAACACTGGCTGGCAGATACACTCGATTGATCAATCGCGTTTAGAGTATGTAAGCAAGATCGTGTAAGGACACAGGCATGCAGTTTTCAGCCACCGAAACCATTCAGGCCCCGGCCGATGTCATTTTCGACCGTCTGTGCGAGTTCCGCCGCTATGAAGAGGCGACGCGCCGGCGCGGGGTGCACGTGGTCTGCGTCGATCCCAATTCGGATTACGGGGTTGGCACGCAATGGGAAATTCAGGTGCCCCTGCCCACCGGCATGCGCCCGTTGATGATCGCGCTGACCGAACGCGATGCGCCATCGGTGCTGCGCTTTTCAGGGCGCGGCAACTGGGCCATCGGATCCATGGCGATCACGTTGACGCCCAAGGGCGACGGGCGCACCGAAATGTCGGTCGTGATTGATTTCAAACCCGCCTCGCTGGCCGCGCGGATGGTGATGCAGGCGGTCAAGCTGGCCAAGTTCAGCCTGGATGAGCGGTTCAGATCCTATGTCAGGAAGTTCGCCAATGACGTGGAACAGGAATTCAACCCAGCCTGACCCCTTCGCCCATTGCGCCTGAACGCGCGGCCCGAGGTTTGGGCGCGCATGTCCGGTCACGCCCGTGGCGGTTCCGGGTCATGCGTGTCGCCAAAGCGTCGGATCAGGGGCCGCGCGCGTCAGTGGCGCTGCGCGGCGGCCGGGTAGACGCCCAGAATCGTCACATTGGTGGTGAAATAATCCAGCTCGTCCAGCGCGCGGGCGACCGCCGCGTCGTCGGGATGGCCTTCGATATCGGCATAGAACTGCGTGGCGGTAAAGGATCCGCCGACCATGTAGCTTTCCAGCTTGGTCATGTTGATGCCGTTGGTCGCAAACCCGCCCATGGCCTTGTACAGGGCCGCCGGAATGTTGCGCACCTGAAAGACAAAGCTGGTCAGCATCCCCTTGTCACCACGCCGGGTGCGGTCGGCATCGCGCGACATGATCAGGAACCGGGTGGTGTTGGTGTCCTGATCTTCGATCCCCTGCGCCAGAATATCGAGCCCGTAGATCTCGGCCGCGGCGGCACTGGCCATGACGCCATCGCACGACCCTTCGGCCTGCGCCAGCTGGGCGGCGGCCCCGGCGCTGTCGGCGGCGCCTTCGCCGGTGATGCCGTGATCGCGCAGAAATCCGCGCGCCTGCGGGATCAGAACCGGGTGGGCGCGCACATGGCGCACATCGGTCAGCGTCACGCCGGGGCGGGCCATCAGCGCGATCTGCACACGCACAAAGGCTTCGTCGATGATATGCAGCCCCGAACCGGGCAGCATGGAATGAATGTCGGCCACGCGCCCATAGGTGGTGTTTTCCACCGGTAGCATCGCAAGCTCGGCCTCGCCGCCGCGCACGGCCGAGATCACATCTTCGAAGCTGCGGCAGGGCAGGGGCTCCATCTGCGGGCGGGCTTTGCGGCAGGCTTCGTAGCTGTAGGCGCCCGGTTCGCCCTGGAATGCAATTCGCGCGGTCATGTCGCGGTTTGTCCCCATGTTTTGCGTTTGGTCGATTGGTCGCGGGTCTATACCTTGCCTAACTCCAAGGGAACCCTTAGGAACGCGCGCAAACGGATGAAATGGATACGCAACCAATGCTCGACACGATGACCTTTACCAAAGTCGCGGCCAGCCTGTGTGGTGCACTCCTGGTTTTTCTGCTGGGAAAGTGGGCAGCTGAAGTGATGTACCATGTCGATGGACATGGCGAACAGGCCTATATCATCGAGACCGACTCGGATGAGGGCGGCGATAGCGCCGACGAAGAGGTCGCCTTTGTCGATCTGCTGGCCACCGCAGACGTGGGCAAAGGGGAGCGCGTGTTCAAGAAATGCGCCGCCTGTCACAAGGTCGAAGACGGCGCGAACAGCACCGGGCCCTATCTGTTCGGCGTGGTTGACCGCGACATCGGCACCGCAGCCGGCTTTGGCTATTCGTCGGCGATGGCGGGCCATGGTGGCGCGTGGGATGCGGACGCTCTGAACGCGTTCCTCACCAAGCCGAGCGCATATGTGCCGGGCACCTCGATGAGCTTTTCGGGCCTGAAAAAGGTTCAGGACCGCGCCAACCTGGTGGCTTATCTTTCGACTCTGTCGAACTGATCACCGGATCTTAGTCTGGAATGCGAAGGGGCCGCACCGTTGGGTGAGGCCCCTTTTTCCATGGCAGGTGCGCAAGTGTTCGCGGCCGTCCGGGGCTCAGCCCGTGGTCTGGTCGCGGAAATAGTCCCAAGCGTTGACGCGGGCGCCATCGGGCAGCACGCAATAGCCAAGCGCGCCGGACTGGGAATCGACGATTTCATAGCGCCCGCCTTCGGACACGCAGAATTTTGCCGCCGGGTTTGCCAGCTGCGGCTGGCCGGTGCTGTCGCAGGCCGCCAGGGCCAGCGTTGCCAGAACCAGCGTGGCGGATGCGCCTTTGCGCGGTGTCATGTTCATGATGTCGATCCTTTGTATCGGTTGACGCCATCGTGCGGCATCGCCACCGCAACGGCAAGGCGGGCGGGGTGGCGCCGATATCCTTGCGTTTCGATCACGCAACATCACTTGAATGTTGGCGCGATGGAACTTTAGCTTACAACCATCAGGTATAGCCGGATACCCGGCCTCAAACAGGAGCAAAGCCTTGATGACGCAGCGCCGCCCCGACATGCGCCCCCGATCCGCCATGATGCAGGCCGCCCGGCCCGACGACAGGCGCTGGCCGCGCATGCTGGCGCTGAGCGCTCTGGCGGTGTTCGGCATGGCCGGGCTGTTGCGGGCCGACACCGATGATGGCGTGACGGTGTCCAGCAGCTATGCGTTTTACGGCGATCTCAAATACCCTCAGGGGTTTGCGCATTTCGACTATGTGAACCCCGAGGCGCCCAAGGGCGGCGAAATTTCGGTCTGGTCGCAGGGCAATTTCGACAGTTTCAACCAGTATGCGCGCGAAGGCGTTCCGGCCGCGCTCAACACCATTGGCACCGAACGGCTGATGGAATCAAGCTATGATGACCCCTATGGCCTCTACTGCCTGCTCTGCGAGACGGTTGAGTATCCTGAATCGCTGGATTGGGTGATCTTCAACCTGCGCGAGGATGTGACGTTTCAGGACGGCACGCCGATGACGGCCGAAGACGTGGCCTTTACCCATCGGCTGTTCCTGGAGCAGGGCATCGTCGAATATCGCCGCATCGTCGAGCGGCTTTATGACGGGGTCGAGGTGCTAGGCCCGCACCGCGTCAAGTTCACCTTTACCGAAGAAGCCGCCCTGCGCGACCGCGTCGGGCTGGCGGGCGGCACGCCGGTCTTTTCCAAGGCTTGGTTCGAAGACAACGGGGTGCGCCTGGACAAAAGCAGCCAAGAGCCCTTCATGTCCACCGGGGCCTATGTGCTGGACAGTTTCGATTTCAACCGGCGCGTAGTCTATGCGCGCAACCCCGACTACTGGGGCTATGATCATCCGGTGAATGTGGGGCGCTACAATTTCGACCGGATCCGGGTAGAGTATTTCGCCGATGCCTCGGCCGCGTTTGAAGGGTTCAAATCGGGGGCCTACACGTTCCGGGTGGAAAGCTCGTCGCGGGAATGGGCGTCTGGGTATGATTTCCGCAACCTCAATGACGGGTATGTCACCAAGACCGAATTCCCCGATGGCAATGTGGGCCAGCACCTGTCGTGGGTGTTCAACCTCGACAAGCCCAAATGGCAGGATCAGCGCACGCGCCAGGCCATCGGAATGATGTTCAACTTTGCGTGGTCGAACGAAACGCTGTTCAGCAATTTCTACAAACAGCCCGCGTCCTTCTGGCCGGGCACCGATCTGGCGGCGACGGGCGTGCCGGGCGCGGGCGAACTGGCGTTGCTGCAGCCGCTGGTGGATCAGGGGCTGCTGGATCCTGCGGTTCTCACGCAAGAGGCCTTTGTCCCGCCGCAAGGCGATGCCGCCAGCGTCAAGCCGGGCCGCCGCACCCTGCGCGCGGCCAGCAAGCTGTTGGATGATGCGGGCTGGATCACCGGGGATGACGGTATCCGCCGCAAGGATGGCGAGGTGCTCGAGGTCGTCATCATCCAGTTCAACCCGCTTTATGACCGGATCGTCACGCCCTATGTGAACACCCTGAAGGCGATCGGGGTGGATGCGCGGCTCGAACGGATGGACACGGCGCAATATGTCGAACGGCGCCGGTCGGGCGATTTCGACCTGACCAATCAGGGGTTCCAGATGGGGTTCGAACCGTCGCTGGGCCTGTTTCAGTGGTTCGGATCGAAAACCGCCGACAACAGTTCGCGCAATCTGATGCGCCTGCGCGATCCGGCGGTGGATCAGCTGATCGAGCATGTGATCGGGGCGACCACGCTGGACGATCTCAAGACATCCGTGCATGCGCTGGACCGGGTGCTGCGGTCGCTGAATTTCGACATTCCGCTGTGGTACAACGATCAGAATTGGGTTGCCTATTACAACATGTACGGGCATCCCGACCCTCTGCCGCCCTTTGCACTGGGGCAATATGATCTGTGGTGGTATGACGCCGATGGCGCGGCCACCCTCAAAGAGGCCGGGGTGATCAGGTAATCGGATGCTCAACTATATCCTTCGCAGGCTGCTGCTGATCATCCCCACATTGCTGGGGATCATGATCATCAACTTCACGCTGGTGCAATTCGTGCCGGGCGGGCCGGTCGAACAGGCCATCGCCCGCGCCCAGGGGCAGGGCGATGTGTTTGGCAGCTTTGCGGGGGGGCAGGGCGACAATCTGGAAACCGAAAGCAGTTTCAACAGCGAATATGTCGGCGCGCGCGGTCTGCCGCCCGATTTCATCGCCGAGCTGGAAAAGGAATTCGGCTTTGACAAACCCCCGGTCGAGCGCTTTCTGGACATGCTCTGGAGCTATATGCAGCTTGATTTCGGAGAGAGCTATTTCCGCAATATCAGCGTCATAGATCTGGTGCTGGAAAAGATGCCGGTGTCGATTTCGCTGGGGCTCTGGTCAACGCTGATCGCATACATGGTGTCGATCCCGCTGGGCATCCGCAAGGCGGTCAAGGATGGCAGCAGCTTCGACACCTGGACCAGCGGTGCCATCATCGTGGCCTATGCGATCCCCGGATTTCTGTTTGCGATCATGCTGCTGGTGCTGTTTGCGGGCGGATCATACTGGCAGATCTTTCCGCTGCGCGGGCTCACATCGGACAATTTCGACCAGCTGAGCCTGATCGGAAAGATCGCTGATTATTTCTGGCACATCACCCTGCCGGTTGTGGCGTCGACCATCGCGGCCTTTGCCACGCTGACGCTGCTGACCAAGAATTCGTTCCTGGACGAGATCAAGAAACACTATGTCATGACTGCCCGCGCCAAGGGTCTGAGCGAGCGCCGGGTGCTCTATGGCCATGTGTTCCGCAACGCCATGCTGATCGTGATCGCGGGCTTTCCGGCGGTGTTCATCGGGATCTTCTTTTCCGGCAGCCTGATCATCGAAACGATCTTTTCGCTTGATGGCTTGGGCCGGCTGGGGTTCGAAGCCGCCGTGGCGCGGGATTACCCGGTGATCTTTGGCACGCTTTTCATCTTTGGCCTGATGAGCCTGGTCGTGGGGATCCTGAGTGACCTTATGTATGTCCTGGTCGATCCGCGTATCGACTTTGAAAGCCGCGAGGGCTGAATGATGACCGATCAGACCCTCGATGTTCTGCACCCTGATGACACGCCGCGCCGGTCCTGGCTGTCGCCGCTCAACCAGCGGCGCTGGCGCAATTTCCGCCGCAACGGGCGGGCCTATTGGTCGCTGCTGATCTTTTCGGTGCTGTTCGGGCTGTCGCTGATGGCCGAGTTCATCGCCAATGACAAACCCATCCTTGTCAGCTACCGCGGCGAGCTGTTTACCCCGATCTTCAACTTCTACCCCGAAACGGCCTTTGGCGGGGATTTCCAGACCGAAGCCGTCTATCGCGACCCCGAAGTGCAATGCCTGATCCGCAGCGGCGGCATCGAAGACTGTTTCGATACCCCAGGCGAGATCCTGCAGCAGATCGACGATGGTCAGTTTGCTGCTGACGGGTTCGAAAAGGGCTGGGCGCTCTGGCCGCCGATCCCCTATTCGTTCAACACCACCGTGGACCGCCCCGGTGCCGCGCCGCTGCCGCCCAACGCGCAGAACCTGCTGGGCACCGATGACACCAAGCGCGACGTGCTGGCCCGTGTGATCTATGGCTTTCGCCTGTCGATCCTGTTCACCCTGATCGTGACCGCTGCGGCCAGCGTCATCGGCATCGTCGCGGGCGCGGTGCAGGGGTTCTTTGGCGGCTGGCTGGACCTGATCTTTCAGCGCATCATCGAAATCTGGAGCGCAACCCCGTCGCTTTACGTGATCATCATCATGTTTGCGATCCTGGGCCGAAGTTTCTGGCTGCTGGTCATCCTGATGGTGCTGTTTTCCTGGACCGCCCTTGTGGGCGTGGTGCGGGCCGAATTCCTGCGTGCGCGCAACCTGGAATATGTGCGCGCGGCCAAGGCGCTTGGGGTGGGCAACTGGACCATCATGTTCCGCCACATGCTGCCCAATGCCATGGTGGCGACGCTGACCATGCTGCCCTTTATCGTGACCGGCACCATCGGCGCGCTTGCATCGCTGGATTTCCTGGGCTTTGGGCTGCCGTCATCGGCACCGTCTCTGGGCGAGCTGACGCTGCAGGCCAAACAGAACCTGCAGGCGCCCTGGCTGGCCTTTACCGCCTTTTTCACCTTTGCCATCATGCTGTCGCTTCTGGTCTTCATCTTCGAAGGTGTGCGCGACGCGTTTGACCCCAGAAAGACTTTCTCATGAGCGCCTTGTTGCAAGTTCAGGATCTGCGCGTGTCCTTTCGTCAGGACGGGCGCCGGGTCGAGGCGGTCAAGGGCGTGTCATTCACCGTGGACCGGGGCGAAACCGTGGCGCTGGTGGGGGAAAGCGGATCGGGCAAATCGGTCACGGCGCTGTCCACCGTATCGCTGCTGGGCGAAAGTGCCGGCGTCGAAGGGTCGGTGACCTTCAACGGCACCCAGATGATCGGCGCGCCCGAAGCCACCCTGCAGCAGGTGCGGGGCAATGACATCAGCTTTATCTTTCAAGAGCCGATGACATCGCTCAACCCGCTGCACCGGCTGGAACGGCAACTGAGCGAATCGCTTGAGCTGCATCAGGGGCTGACCGGCGATGCCGCGCGTGCGCGCATCGTCGAACTGCTGACCAAGGTCGGCATCCGCGACCCCGAAGAGCGGCTGGACAGTTACCCGCACCAGCTGTCGGGCGGGCAGCGTCAGCGGGTGATGATCGCCATGGCGCTGGCCAACAAACCCGACATCCTGATCGCCGACGAACCCACCACCGCGCTGGACGTGACCATTCAGGCGCAGATCCTGGATCTGCTGGCCGAGCTGAAAGACAGCGAAGGCATGGGGCTGTTGTTCATCACCCATGATCTGGGCATCGTGCGCCGCTTTGCCGACCGGGTCTGCGTGATGAAGGATGGCGAGATCGTGGAAACCGGCCCCACGGCCGAGCTTTTCGCCGATCCCCAGCACCCTTACACCCAGATGCTGCTGGCCGCCGAACCGTCGGGCGTGCCCGAACCGGTGGCCGAAGACGCGCCCGAGATCGCAAGCACCCAGAACCTCAAGGTGTGGTTCCCGATCCAGCGCGGCCTGCTCAAGCGCACGGTGGGCTTTGTGAAGGCGGTCAATGACGCGACCCTGTCGGTGCGCGCGGGCGAAACCGTGGGGATCGTGGGCGAAAGCGGGTCGGGCAAGACCACGCTGGCGTTGGCGATCATGCGGTTGATCGCGTCCGAAGGCGAAATCGTCTATGACGGGCGCGACGTGCGGCAATGGTCCACGCGGCAGCTGCGGCGCCTGCGCAAGGATATGCAGATCGTGTTTCAGGATCCGTTCGGCAGCCTCAGCCCGCGCATGACCTGCCAGCAGATCATTGCCGAAGGTCTGGCGATCCACCGCATTGATCCGGGCCGCGACACCCGCGATCTGGTGGCCGAGGTGATGACCGAAACCGGGCTCGATCCGGCCGCGATGGATCGCTATCCGCATGAGTTTTCCGGCGGCCAGCGCCAGCGCATCGCGATTGCGCGGGCGATGGTGCTGCGGCCCAAGCTGCTGGTGCTGGATGAACCCACATCGGCGCTGGACATGACGGTGCAGGTGCAGATCGTTGATCTGCTGCGCGACCTGCAGCAACGCTATGGGCTGGCCTATCTGTTCATCAGCCATGACCTCAAGGTCGTGCGCGCGATGTCGCACAAGATCATCGTGATGAAACAGGGGGATGTGGTGGAAATGGGCGAGGCCGACGCGCTGTTCACCCGTCCGCAGGATCCCTATACCCAGACATTGCTGGCCGCCGCCGGATAGGGGCCGGGGCCTGTGTGCGGCCCCGGTTCATGTCGGTGATCAGATCGCTGACGAATGCCCGGCCTTGCTCAGCTCATAGGCGTCAAAGGCGCGCGCGATCATGCGGGTCATGGCGCGGGCCTCGGGCGGGATGAACAGGGCGTCTTCGGTCAGCGTCAGCATGCGCGGAAACGCATCTGCGACGCCTTCAAGCATGGCCGACAGGCCCTGCGGGGTGATGTCGTGATCCCGCAGGATATCGGCCCGGTCGATGCGGAAATCGCACATCAGCGCTTCGATCATGCGTGCGCGCATCCGGTCTTCGCCGCTGAAGACATGGCCCCGCGCGGTGGCAAACTGCCCGTCCCGCACCGCCGCCGTATAGGCAGAGGTGGCGGGCGCGTTCTGCGCATAGCCGCCGGGGAATTTGGAAATGGCCGATGCCCCCACGCCGATCAGCACATCGGATGTGTCATCGGTATAGCCCTGGAAATTGCGCCGCAGATGGCCGGTGCGCGCGGCAATTGCCAGCCCGTCCGACGGCTGCGCGAAATGATCGATGCCGATTTCGGTGTAATTGTCCCACACCAGCAGGCGGCGCGCGGTGTCGAACAGGTTCAGCCGTTCCTGCGGTGTCGGCAGCGCGTCCGATGGCAGCATCGACTGGCGGCGCGCCATCCAGGGCACATGCGCATAGCCATAAAGCGCCACCCGGTCGGGCGACAGCGACAGCAGCTTTTGCACGCTGTCGGTGATCTTGGTGCGGGTCTGATGCGGCAACCCGTAAAGAATGTCTGCATTCAGGCTGTGCACGCCCAGATCACGGATCATGTCGATGGTGTCGCGCGTCAGATCAAAGCTCTGACGGCGGCCGATGACCTCCTGGATCGAGGGGTCGAAATCCTGGATCCCGATCGAGGCGCGGTTCATCCCCGCCGCCTTGAGCGCGGCCAGGCGCGGGGCGTCGATTTCGTTGGGGTCGATTTCGACCGAAAATTCGGTCTCCTGCGTGATCGGCAGCACGGCGTTGATCGCTTCGGCCAGGTCGCTGATCATGTCGGGCGTCATCAGCGTGGGCGTGCCGCCCCCCCAATGCAGCCGCGCCAGATGCAGCCCCTGTGGCAGGGCGCCGCGCAGGTGGGCCAGATCGGTCTTGAGCGTTTCAAGATAGGCCCGGACCGGGGCATCCGACTGGGTGCCCTGAGTGCGGCAGGCGCAGAACCAGCACAGCCGCCGACAGAAGGGCACATGCACATAAAGCGACACGCCGGTCCCTGCGGGGATCTCGGACAGCCAAGACGCAAATTGGGCAGGCCCTGTCGCGGCATTGAAATGCGGTGACGTAGGATAACTTGTGTAACGCGGGACACGCGCGTCAAATAATCCCAGATTGGCCATTTCTGTTTTCGTAACCATGGGTGTATGGTTACGGTCTCGCACAGGCGACAGTCCTTGATGCAGATCAACCGGTGGCATGATGACGGCGCAAGACCAAAAGCTATTGACCGATTGCAGCGATTGCCCGATCCGGCATCGCGCGGTGTGTTCGCGTTGCGAACCCAACGAGCTCGATCTGCTCGAATCGATGAAATACTACCGCAGCTTCGAAGCAGGCCAGACCGTGGTCTGGTCCGGGGACCGGATGGATTTCGTGGGCTCGGTCGTGTCGGGGGTGGCCACGCTGACCCAAACCATGGAAGACGGGCGCACCCAGATGGTGGGCCTGCTGCTGCCGTCCGATTTCATCGGCCGTCCGGGGCGGGACAGTTCGCCCTATGATGTGGTCGCGGTCACCGATGTGGTGATGTGCTGTTTTCGTCGGGCACCGTTCGAAACCCTGATCACCGAAACGCCCCATGTGGCGCAGCGGCTGCTGCAGATGACGCTGGATGATCTGGATGCGGCGCGCGAATGGATGCTGGTGCTGGGCCGCAAGACGGCACGCGAAAAGATTGCGTCGCTTCTTTTGATCATTGCCCGGCGCGACAGCGCGCTGCAGGGCGGGACGGGCCTTGGCCCGGTCAGCTTTGATCTGCCTCTCACGCGCGAGGCGATGGCCGACTATCTGGGCCTGACGCTGGAAACGGTCAGCCGTCAGATTTCTGCCCTGCGCAAGGCGGGCGTGATCAGCCTCGAAGGCAAGCGCCACGTGACCATTCCCGATATTGCCGCCCTGATGGAAGAGGCCGCAGACGACGCCGATGGCGGCTTTCTGGTCTGACCCCGTCCTTCATCTGACACCTTCGTTCATGTGATGATGCGCGGGGCCGGTGGGCCCCGCAATGCGTTCAGTGGGCCAGAAGCACAGGCACTTGCGCCTGTTCCAGCATGTTGCGGGTCGCCCCACCAAGAATCGCTTCGCGGAAGCGCGAATGGCCATAGGCGCCCATCACCACCAGATCGGCCTGGGTATCGACCACGTGGCGGTTGATCACATCCGACACGCGCGGCAGGCTCTTGGCGAGCACGTCGATTTCGCAGGAAATGTCGTGCCGCGACAGCATCTGGCTCAGCCGTCCGCCGGGGTCCGACCGTTCGGGGCCGTGCTGGGGCGGGTCGATGACGGTGATGCGCACGCGCTCGGCCTGTTTCATCAGGGGAATCGCCGCGCGAATCGCGGCCAGCGCTTCGACGCTTTCGTTCCATGCCACGATCACGCGCTTGGGGGCTGCGGGCGCTTCGCAATCATCCGGCACGACAAGCACCGGGGCGTGGCCTTCGAACAGGGCCGATTCGACCACCGGCACCAGTTCGGCGCCGATTTCCTTGCCATAGGGTTTGGGCAGCACCACAAGGTCGGAAAACCGTGCCCGCAGCGCCACGGGGCGCCCGAGATCGGCAAACGGGCTGATTTCATCTTCGGCCGACCAGCGGATCTGCGCGGTGGACATGTGTTGCTTGGCCATGCTGAGCAGGCCGCGTGCCTCGTCCTGGGCCTGATTGAGCGCCTCTTGCATGATCATCGCATTGGCGCCGACATAGTGATAGCCGACCTGCGACCGATCGACGCCAAGGCATAGGAACTCGGCATGGCTGTCCCATGCCTGCGCCAGTGCAGCCGTGGTGCGAAGCGCCGTGGCCGAGGTGTCCGGATCCGTCAGAACCGATAGCAAAGACTTGTATTTCATCGCATTTCCCTTTCCGCCAAGACGATGTTCCGACCGGCGCGGACTGGCCTTGGATGCGGGCCGCATTCTGTCTGGCCTTGCATCTGGCGGCTGGATCCGGTGTGCCCGCCGTTGCTGTGACGTTCCGTAGAAGGGATTGCACGAAAAGTCGGTCAGGGTATTGACGCAGATCAAGGTGCGAAACGCGCTCCGGGCGCATCAGGTAGCCAGTCGCACTGTGTCTTGTTCGGTCGGGCCTCCCCCTTGCTGTGCAAGACAAGACGAAGGGATAGAAAATATGAACTATGTGAAGCTGATCGTGCTCGGCCTCATCACGTTGCTTGCCATGATCGCTGCGGGATACGCGCGCGATCTGGCCTATCAGGTGCATGCCCTCTTGATCATGCTGATCTCGGGTGGTCTGTTTCTGTGGGTGCTGCGCGGCACGGATGAACCGGTCAAGCTGGAACCAAACCCCGAACTTGAATACAATGATGGCGTTGTTCGCGCTGCCGTGATTGCCACCGCCCTTTGGGGTGTTGTCGGCTTTCTGGTGGGCGTGTTCATCGCGTTCCAGTTGGCGTTTCCGTCGCTGAACTGGGAATGGACCCATGGCTTTGGCAATTTCGGCCGTCTTCGCCCGCTGCACACCAGCGCGGTGATTTTTGCATTTGGGGGCAACGCGCTGATCGCGACGTCGTTCTATGTCGTGCAGCGCACCAGCGCGGCGCGGCTTTGGGGCGGCAATCTGGGCTGGTTCGTCTTCTGGGGCTATCAGCTGTTCATCGTGCTGGCGGCCACCGGCTATCTGCTGGGTGCGACGCAATCCAAGGAATACGCCGAACCCGAATGGTATGTTGATATCTGGCTGACCATTGTCTGGGTTGCCTATCTGGCCGTGTTCCTGGGCACCATCATCAAGCGCAAGGAACCGCATATCTACGTGGCCAACTGGTTCTACCTGGCCTTCATCGTCACCGTTGCGATGCTGCACGTGGTCAACAACCTGTCGATCCCGGTGTCGATCTGGGGATCGCGGTCGGTTCAGGTGATGTCGGGTGTGCAGGATGCCATGACGCAGTGGTGGTACGGCCACAACGCGGTGGGCTTCTTCCTGACGGCGGGTTTCCTGGGGATGATGTATTACTTCATTCCCAAACAGGC
>JAOXSC010000124.1 GCA_025800215.1 Marinibacterium sp. | reverse complement strand
GCTGGGCGTCAAGCCGGTTTGGGACAAGGGCTCGGAACGGGTTTCCGGCGTCGAGGTATTGCCCATCACCGATCTCAGCCGCCCGCGTCTGGACGTCACCCTGCGTGTGTCGGGCCTGTTCCGTGATGTATTCCCGACCCTCTCGGCGCTGTACGGTCAGGCGGTTCGGGCGCTTTCGGCGCGGGATGAGGCCCCCGACTGGAACCCCTATGCCGGTCAGGAACCTGCCGCCCGCGTCTATGGCCCCGCCCCCGGCAGCTATGGCCTGAACATGACCCACCTGTCCGAGACCTATACCGACGAGGCCCGCGCGCAGGCCGGTGAAGCATGGCTGGAGGCCAGTTCTTTTGCGTTGGAAGGCGAACATATCGCGCAGGACAAGGACGGCATCACGCAGCGCGTCGCCAATGCCGACAGTTTCGTCCATTTGCAGGATCTGACCGAGACCGACCTGTTGCTGGCCAATGACTATGCCACGCATGAGGCCGGGTTTGCAGCCGCCAAGACGATCACCGGCGGCAGCGCGCAGCTCTATCATCTGGACAATACCAACCCCGACACGCCCCGCGCCCGGACCCTGCCCGAGGAAATCAGCCGCGTCGTTCACGCCCGCGCGGCCAATCCGGGATGGATTGCCGGGATGCAGCGGCATGGCTTCCGGGGGGCTGCCGAGATCGCGGCGACGCTGGATCACATGGCGTCCTTTGCGCATCTGTCGGGCACGGTCGCACCGCATCTGTTCGATCTCTATCACGACGCGACGCTGGGCAGTGAAGAGGTGGACGCGTTCCTGCAAGAGGCCAATCCACAGGCGCATCAGGCCATGCAGGACAGATTTCGCGCCTTGCTGGAAGCCGGGTTGTGGAACACCCGCCGGAACTCGATCCGTGCCGATCTGGAGGGTCTGGGATGAGCGCCCCTATCGTTCAAGGCTGGTGCCCGGGCGCGCATCGCCCGATGATGTCGGGCGACGGGCTGGTGGTGCGGGTGCGGCCTCGGCTGGCGCGGCTCGACGCCCGGCAGGCCATGGGCCTGTGTGATCTGGCCGCCAGGTTTGGCAATGGCACCATTGACCTGACCAACCGTGCCAATCTGCAATTGCGCGGCGTGGCCGAGGCGGATCACCAGCCGTTGCTGGCTGAACTTGCCGCGCTGAACCTGCTGGACGCCGAGCCCGGTATCGAAGTGCGGCGCAACATTCTGGTCTCGCCGCTCTATCAATCGGGCGATCTGACCGCGCGGTTGGCGCGGGAACTGATCGACCGGCTGGCAGAACTGCCCGCCTTGCCCGCCAAGTTCGGGTTTGCCGTTGATACCGGCAAACCGCGCCTGCTGGCCGGAGACTCGGCAGATATCCGGCTGGAAACCGGCCCCGAAGGCCTGATCCTGCGTGCCGACGGAGCCGATACGGGGCGCCCGGTCTCCGAGCAAAACGCAATCGACCAATTGATTGCGCTGGCACAGATGTTTGCCGACACCTACACACCAGAGACCCGCCGCATGGCCCGCGTCGTCGCCAAACAGGGCCTGCATCAACACTGGCAAGGCACCCCACCCTGCGCGATCGGAGAGCCCATCCAACCCGGCCCCTGCGCTCTGGGTACCTTCTATGGCGCGGCCTTTGGGCAACTGCCCGCCCGCAAGCTGGGCGAGTTGATGGAAACCAGCGGCGCAACGGCCTTGCGGGTCACCCCGTGGCGGCTGATCCTGCTGGAAGGCGGGGCGGCGATACCCGCCCCGGACTTCGTCACAGACGGCACCGACCCGCTGCTGACCACGGATGCCTGCCCCGGCGCCCCGTACTGCCCGCAGGCTCAGGCCGAAACGCGCGCGCTGGCGCGGGCCCTGGCCCCGCGCGTCCGGGCGACATTGCATGTGTCGGGCTGCCCCAAAGGATGCGCCCGCATGGGGCCGGCGGATGTCACGCTGGTTGGACATGCGGGAAAATTCGATCTTGTCAAACAGGGCTGCGCAGGCGATGAGCCAGCCTTGCGTGGACTAAGCCCCGAAACACTATTGAGCATGGACCTGACCTGATGCCCTATGAATATGAAACCAACGGCGCGGCGATTTACAAGCAGAGCTTTGCCACTATCCGTGCCGAGGCAGATCTGGGGCGTTTCGACGCCGATGAAGAACAGGTTGCGGTGCGGATGATCCACGCGGCGGGCATGGTCGGGCTTGAAGAATTCGTACATTTTTCACCCGATTTTGTGGCGAAATCCCGGGCCGCTCTTGAACAAGGCGCACATATCCTGTGTGACGCGCGTATGGTCAGCGAAGGCGTGACCCGGTTCCGTCTGCCCGCCGACAACGAGGTACTCTGCACGCTGCATGATGCGCGTGTCCGTCCTCTGGCCGAAGAGATGTCGAACACCCGTTCCGCTGCCGCGCTGGAATTGTGGCGGCCATATCTGGAGGGCGCGGTCGTGGCCATCGGCAATGCGCCCACGGCCCTGTTTCACCTGCTCAACATGCTCGAAGATCCCGCATGCCCGCGCCCTGCGGCGATCATCGGCTGCCCCGTCGGCTTTGTCGGCGCGGTCGAAAGCAAGGATGCGCTGTGGGCGGCGCAACCGGTGCCCTGTTGTATCGTCAAGGGCCGTCTGGGCGGCAGCGCGATCACCGTCGCAGCGATCAACGCCATCGCGAGCCGCGCGGAATGAGCAGCGGCACCATATACGGTGTGGGCCTTGGCCCCGGCGATCCCGATCTGATGAGTGTCCGCGCCGACCGCCTGTTGCGCGGCGCCCGGCACGTGGCCTATTTCCGCAAGGCGGGCCGCACCGGACAGGCGCGCAAGATCGTCAACGGCATGATCCCAAGCGATGCGATCGAGTTTCCGATGGAATACCCGGTCACGACCGAAATCCCGCTTGGCGATCCGCGCTATAACCAAGAACTGTCGGCCTTCTACGAAGAGGCCACGGCACATCTCAAGGCCCTCGCCGACACGGGCGAGGATGTTGTGGTGCTGTGTGAGGGCGATCCGTTCTTTTACGGCTCGTTCATGCATCTCTATAGCCGCCTGCGCGACCGGACCCCGGTCGAGGTTGTCCCGGCCATTACCGGCATGTCCGGGGCCTGGACCGCAACGGGCGATCCGATCACCTGGGGCGATGATGTTCTGACAGTGCTGGTAGGCACCCTGCCGGAAGAGGATCTGGCCCGCCGCATGGGGCAAACCGATGCGCTGGTGGTTATGAAAATCGGACGCAACATCGACAAGGTTAAACGCGCGCTGAAAACGGCGGGGCTGTATGACCGGGCGTGGATCGTGGAATATGCGCAGATGCCGAACCAGACCGTCACCCGCCTGTCCGAAGCCTGCGAGGGGGTAACCCCCTATTTTTCGATCATCATCGTGCATGGTCAGGGGCGGCGCCCATGAGCGGGTGGGTCAAAATCGCGGGCCTTGGGCCGGGGAACGAGGCGCTGGTGACGCCCGAAGTCACGCAGGCCCTGGCGCAGGCCACCGACGTGGTGGGCTATATTCCCTATGTCGCCCGTGTCGCGCCGCGCGCGGGGCTGACCCTGCATGCCAGCGATAACCGGGTTGAAATCGACCGCTCGGAACATGCGTTGCAAATGGCAGCCGCAGGCAAGCGGGTGGTGGTTGTCTCGTCGGGCGATCCCGGTGTGTTCGCAATGGCCTCGGCCGTGTTCGAGGCGCTGGAAAATGGCCCCCGGGAGTGGCGCGAGATTGACATAACGGTGTTGCCCGGCATCACCGCCATGCTGGCTGCCGCAGCCCGGGCGGGGGCGCCGCTGGGGCATGATTTCTGCACCATCAACCTCAGCGACAATCTGAAACCCTGGTCGCTGATCGAACATCGCTTGCGGCTGGCGGCGCAGGCCGATTTTGCCATGGCCTTCTACAACCCGCGCTCAAAATCCCGACCCGAGGGTTTTGTAAAGACGCTGGAGATCCTGCGCGATGAATGCGAGCCCGAGCGGCTGATCCTGTTTTGCCGCGCCGTCTCGCGCGCGGATGAAGCGATCCGCATCACGACGCTGGCGGAGGCAACACCGGATATGGTGGACATGCAGACCGTGGTCATCGTCGGATCTTCGCGCACCCGTGTGATCGAAAGGGACGCAGATCCAATCGTTTACACGCCGAGGTTCACCCCTTGATCCGCGAGCCAGCCCATAACCTGCGCGACGGTGGAAAACTCCCGGCGTGGCGGCAATTCGGGCCGGTCGATCATAAGCACCGGCAGCCCAAGCTGCCGGGCGGCCTCCAGTTTTGCGCGCGCCCCGTGACCGCCCGCATTCTTCGAAACCACCAAATCAATCCGATGCTGCTCCATCAGCGCGCGGTCGCCCGCAACCGTGAACGGCCCGCGCGAGATGATCGCATCGGCATCGGGCAGCGGCAGCGCATCGGGCGCATCGACAAGGCGCAACAGGTAGTGATGCTGGGGCGCGGACGCGAAGTCTTGCAGATGCATGCGCCCCACGGCCAGAAACACCCGCCGGGTCGGGCCGCTCAACGCCGCGACCGCCGCTGCGATACCCGGCACGTGCGACCATTGATCGCCGGGCTCTGCCCGCCAGGGTGGGCGCGTCAGGGCTGCCAGTGGAATGCCCGCCTGCGCGCAGGCGGCAACGGCGTTACCGCTCATCTGCGCGGCAAAGGGATGGGTGCAGTCGATCACCCGGGTTATCCCCTCGGCACCCAGATAGCGCACCAGCCCCTCGACGCCGCCAAATCCGCCCACCCGCACAGGCAGGGGCTGCGGGCGCGGGTTGTGCACACGCCCGGCATAGGAATAGGTTGCCTCAAGACCCGCCTCGGCCACAGCACGGGCCAGTGCGTTGGCCTCAGTCGTGCCGCCAAGGATCAGGAGGTGGGACATGGCTGAAGCTCCGTGGTTGAGCGTGATCGGGTTGGGCGAGGATGGACTGGATGGCCTGTCCCCCGCAAGCCGTCAAGTGCTGGATACGGCCGAGGTTATCATGGCCCCGCCGCGCCACCTGTCACTGCTGCCGCCATCAGACGCGCAGCGGGTGGAGTGGCCGGTGCCCTATGCGGACGGGATTTCGATATTGGCGGGTCTGCGCGGGCGCCGCACAGTCGTGCTGGCCTCGGGTGATCCGTTCTGGTTCGGTGCGGGCACAGTGATCGCCCGCGAATTCAAGCCCGGAGAATGGACCGCCCTGCCCGGAACATCCGCGTTTTCGCTGGCCGCCGCGCGCCTTGGCTGGCCGCTGGAAAACACGTTGACACTGGGCCTGCATGCCGCGCCGCTGACCCGGTTGCGCCCGCATCTGGGACAGGGCCAGCGGGCGATCGTGCTCTTGCGCGATGGGGCTGCGGTGGTGGAGCTGGCCCATTACCTGACCGAAACCGGCTTTGCCGACACCCGCTTGCATGTGATGGAGGCTCTGGGTGGCCCCCGCGAGCGCATCCGCGACATGACGCTGGCACAGGCAGGTCAGGGGGTGTTCGAACACCCTGTTTGCGTCGCGCTGGAGGTGGCGGGCAAGGCCCGGGCGATGCCGGTGACGTCCGGAAAGCCGGATGACATATTCGAGACCGATGGCCAGATCACCAAACGCCCGGTGCGTGCGCTGACCCTGTCGGCGCTGGCCCCCCGACGCAGCGAGCATCTTTGGGATATCGG
>JAOXSC010000123.1 GCA_025800215.1 Marinibacterium sp. | reverse complement strand
CCATGGGCAAAGTTCGAAAACCGCAGGATCCCGTAGATCAGCGTCACCCCAAGCGCGCCAAGCGCCAGCTGCGAGCCATAGGCAATGGCGGGCACCAGGACAAAGTTTGCAAGGGCAACAATTGCGTTGAGCACATCCATGCCTCAGCCCCCCAGGAACGATTTGCGGACTTCAGGATCGGCCAAAAGCTCTTTTCCGGTGCCGGTATAGGCGTTGCGCCCCTGCACCAGAACATAGCCTTTGTCCGCGATTTCAAGCGCTTGCCGGGCGTTCTGCTCCACCATCAGGATCGGGATGCCGGTGCGGCTCACCTCGATGATGCGGTCGAACAATTCGTCCATGACGATGGGCGACACACCGGCGGTGGGTTCGTCCAGCATCAGCACCTTGGGCTGGGTCATCAGCGCGCGGCCCACGGCGACCTGCTGGCGCTGGCCGCCCGACAGCTCTCCGGCGGCCTGGTTGCGTTTGTCACGCAGGATCGGGAACAGCTCGTAAACCTGTTCCATCGTCCCGCGGATGTCGTCGCGCCGGATGAAGGCCCCCATCTCGAGGTTTTCTTCAACGGTCATCGACGTAAAGATGTTCTGGGTCTGGGGCACAAACCCCATGCCTTTGATCACGCGGGCCTGCGGGCTGAGCGCGGTGATGTCTTCCCCCCCCAGCCGCACCGCACCCTGACGCACGTCAAGCATGCCGAACACCGCCTTCATGGCGGTGGATTTGCCCGCACCGTTGGGGCCGACGATGACGGCGATTTCGCCGGGGTTCACCGCGATGGTGCAATCATGCAGGATGTCGGGGCCCTTGCCATAGCCGCCGGTCATGCTGTCGCCGATCAGAAACGCATCTTGGGGGGCCGCGCCGGGAGTGGCACCATTTGGATCGCTGCTCATGCGCCCACCTTGTCCTTGTTCTTGAGACCGGTGCCCAGATAGGCTTCGATCACCTGTTCATTGGCCTTGATCTCGGCCAGCGAGCCTTCGGCCAGCACCTTGCCTTCGGCCATGCAGATCACCGGGCCGCAGATCTTGCCGATGAAATCCATGTCATGTTCGATGACCACGAAGGTATAGCCGCGCTCTTTGTTGAGCTGCAGAATGGTGTCGGCGATGGTCATCAGCAGGGTGCGGTTCACGCCTGCGCCGACCTCGTCCAGGAACACGATCCGGGCATCGACCATCATCGTGCGGCCCAGTTCCAGCAGTTTTTTCTGGCCGCCCGAAACCTGCCCGGCCTTGTGGTCGGCAAGATGGGAAATGGTCAGAAATTCAAGGACTTCGTCCGCCTTGGCGCGCAGCGCGCGTTCTTCGTTGGCGATGCGTCGGCGGCCAAACCAGGTGTTCCACAGGGTTTCACCCGATTGCGCGCCGGGCACCATCATCAGGTTTTCGCGGCAGGTCATCGAGCTGAATTCATGCGCGATCTGAAAGGTCCGCAGCAGGCCTTTGTGAAACAGCTCGTGCGGGGGCAGACCGGTGATGTCTTCGCCCGCCATGGTCACCCGCCCGCTGGTGGGCGGCAGAACACCGGCGATGACATTGAACAGGGTCGTCTTGCCCGCCCCGTTGGGACCGATCAGCCCGGTGATGGATCCCTGTTCGATGGTCAGCGAGGCCCCGTCCACCGCGTGGAACCCGCCGAAATGCTTGTGCACGTCTTCTACGACGATCATTGCAGCTCCAAAGGCTAAGTGAATGGCGCCCGATAATACGAGAAAGGCCCGGACACAAGGCCCGGGCCGCCCCCAATCGGGTCAAAATCGGATCAGCGGAAGCCGACGGTTTCGTTCTTGCCGTCCTGCACTTCGATCTCGCGATAGGTGCCTGCGCTTTCGCCGGGGCCGATCAGTTCAACCGCCGAGGCGCCGACATAGTTGACTTCGCCGCCATCCTTGAGGATCTGCAGCGCCTTGCCCAGCTCGCCGGGATAGATCTCTTCACCCGGTGCGTTGGCGACGTCCATGATCTTGGGGCCGTAATCAGCCGGGTCGGTCGAACCTGCCGCCTGCATCGCCAGCATGAACAGGGCTGCCGCATCATAGCTTTCGGGCGCATAGGGCGATGTGCCATCATAGCCGGCCGCTTCGGCCAGCGCGGTGATGGCTTCGGCGCCCTTGCCGCCGGACCCGGCGATCTGGCCGAACGATCCGTTCAGATCGGGGCCCACGTTTTGCGGCAGGCTGTCGCCGATCATGCCGCCGGGCAGGCCGAACGTGTCATAGGCGCCGCTGTCAAGCGCGGCCTGAATGATGCCCAGACCGCCCTGGTCCAGATAACCGGCCACCACCAGAATGTCGCCACCGGCCGAGGCCAGCGCGCCCACTTCCGCCGAATAGTCGGCTTTGCCGTCTTCATGCGCGGCCACGATGGTCACTTCGCCGCCTGCGGCCTCGAACGAGGTCTGGATGGCGTCGGCAAGGCCCTTGCCATAGTCGTTGTTGGTATAGGTCAGCGCGATCGACTCGATGCCGCGATCCTGCAGGATTTCGGCCATCACCTGGCCTTCGCGCGCATCCGACGGGGCGGTGCGGAAGAACAGATCATTGTCTTCGACGCTGCTCAGCCCCGGCGAGGTCGCCGACGGCGAGATCATCACCATGCCGTTGGCAATCGCCACGTTTTGCAGGATGGCGCCGGTCACGCCCGAACAGTCGCCCCCGATCAGGCCGCTGATGCCTTCGGCAATCAGGCGTTCGGCGTTCGACACCGACAGGGCGTTGTCGATACAGCCCGTATCGGCGCGCAGCGGTGTGACGGTCGCGCCATCCAGCAGCAGGCCGCTGTCGGTGACTTCTTTCATCGCCATTTCGGCGCCGGCGCCCATGGCGGGGGCCAGCGATTCAATCGGGCCGGTAAAGCCGAACAGCACGCCCAGTTTGACGTCTTCGGCGGCCGAAGCCATGCCTGCGGTCAGGGCCAGCATGGCAGTGGCGGTCATGAGGTTTTTCATAGGTAAGCTCCCCTTCGGATCTTCACGTCCTGCGCGAACCCTAAGCGTGCCAAATCGAAAAGAAAAGCGCTAAGAACGGCGGCTTCGGGGCGGATCCGACAGCCGCATGCGGATGGGTTCGGGCGCGCGGGCGCCGTCATGACGCGGAGTTGATCTGTCCGCCCCGCACATTCGGGCTATGTGCAGGGAAACGTCAGGGAGGTTGTCAATGCCCGTTCTCTACGCACTGCCGGTCTGGATCTGTCTGGCCCTTGCCGCCTTTGCCTCCACCTTCGCCACCGCCGCAGGGGCCGAACGGCTTGCCACGTCCGCTGGTCCGGTCGAGGTGACGCAGATGGTTGGCGGGCTGGATACGCCCTGGGCGGTGGCGGTGCTGCCGGGGGGCGGTGTGCTGGTGACCGAGCGCGATGGCGATCTGCTTTATGTTGCCAACGGCAAAACACGTCGGGTGGCGGGTGTGCCCAAGGTGGCCGCCGCAGGTCAGGGCGGGTTGCTGGATGTGACTGTGGCCCGCGATTTTGCCAGCAGCCGCGAAATCTGGCTGACCTATTCCAAACCGCAGCGCCGCGGCGCGGGCACGGCGCTGGCCTCGGCCCGGTTAAGCCGGGATGGCACGCGGCTGACCCAGGTCCGAACGCTGTTTTCATCCGCGCCGGGGGCATCGGGCGGGCGCCACTTCGGCAGCCGCGTGGTCGAAGCCCCTGATGGCGCGCTGTTCGTGACCATCGGTGATCGCGGCGACCGGGGATCGGCGCAGGATCGGGGGAATCACAATGGCAGCGTGGTGCGGATCAACCGCGACGGATCAGTGCCTGCCGACAATCCCTTTGTCGGCGTTGCGGGCGTGCAGCCCGAAATCTGGTCCTTTGGCCATCGCAACCCGCAGGGGGCGGATGTGGATGCACGCGGGCGGCTCTGGACATCCGAACACGGCGCGCGCGGCGGGGACGAGGTCAACCAGGTGCGCAAGGGCGCCAATTTCGGCTGGCCGGTGATTTCCTACGGGCGTCACTACAATGGCGGCAAGATCGGCGAAGGCACCGCAAAACCGGGGCTGGAGCAGCCTGCATTCTACTGGGATCCGTCCATCGCCCCATCGGGGCTGATGGTCTATTCCGGGGCGCTCTGGCCCGAATGGCGCGGCGACATCTTTGTGGGCTCGCTGAAATTCGACCATATCGCGCGGCTGTCGGGCGATCCCCTGCGCGAGGTTGAACAGATCCGGTCGCCCGCAACCGAGCGCCTGCGCGACATTGTCGAGGCGCCCGACGGGTCGATCTGGTTCATTTCGGTCGGGCAGGGGGCGGTCTATCGCATGACGCCCGCGCAGGGCTGAGCTAGCCGATCACCAGACATCCCAGCGTCTTGCGCAGGGCCGCGACCAGATCGTCGACCGTTTCGGTGGGCACATAGAGCCCGCCCGTGCGGTCGGCCAGACACGACGCCACGGTGATCGCGTCGTCATAATCGCTGGGGCCTTCGCCATCCCATGCAAAGAAATCGCCCCGGACCTTGAAGCCGATCACATGCACCGTCAGATCACGCGCGTCCTGCAGCAGCTCGCCCGCCAGGGCGCAGGGGCTGCCGCCGCAGGTTTCCTTGCCATCGGTCAGCAGCACGATGATGCCGGGCCGGTCGCGATATTCAAGCGTTTCGGCCGCCTGGCGCACCGCATCGGTCAGCGCCGTGTCCCCGGCCGGTTGCAGATGGTCCACCGCGTCGATGATCGGGGTGGCGGCGTCGTCGATGGGGCCAAAGCGCAGGTCGATGCCGGTGCAGCTGTCCACCCCGCCGGGCCCGTAGATCACAAGCCCGACCCGGCGTTTGGCGGCGATCTCGGGCAGGGCGCGCACCACCGCGCGGCGGGCGTCAAAAATGCGCGGCTCGCCGATCTGGTTGAAGCCCATCTCGGCCATGGATCCCGAACCGTCAAAGACCAGCATTGCATCGCGCGCACAGCTGTCGGCGGCCCCAAGCGGCAGCGATGACGCCAGCAGCGCAAGCGCGGAAATCAGGGTGTGGCGCATGAAACGGGTCCCCCTTGTCGTTGCGTCATGGTCGCGGGGCGGGGCCGAATTGTCGAGACGGACCAAAGTCTCGGGGGGTAAACGTGACGCCCGGCCCCTTGTTCAGACACACGTTCTGGGCGAGGGTCGCGGAAACGAGGAACAGACCGCCCCCGACTCGTGGCGACATGCGATCGGGGAACGCGCAGGACGGGCACAGGCTCAAGGAGGTTAAGATGAACACAACAGGCACTGGATCCGGGGCATCCGGGGGCTTGAGGCTTTCGGCGGCACTTGGCGCGGCGGCCCTGTGCGTTCTGCCCGTCACGCTGCTCGCGCAGGACGCGGCCCCGCCGCGCGTGAGCATCGCCGCCGCCTATAGCGAAGAAATCGTGGACGAGGCGGTGTTCATCGGCCGGGGCGAGGCGATCGACAAGGTCAATATCGTGGCCCGCGTCAGCGGGTTTCTCGAAGAAAGCCTGGTCAATGATGGCTCACCCGTGGAACAGGGCGACCTGCTGTTCCGCATCGAAGACGACTCTTATGCCGCCACGCTCGAGGCGCGCAAAGCCGATCTTGCCCGTGCCGAAGCCAACCTGGAACTGGCAATCCTGGAACTCGACCGCAAACAGGAACTGATGAGCCGCGGATCGGTGCCGGTGTCCGAGCGCGACCTGGCGCGCGCCAACAAGCTGGTGGCCGAAGCCGAAGTGCGCGCCGCCAAGGCCGCGATCCGTCAGGCGGAACTTGATCTGAGCTATACCGAAGTTTCGGCCCCGTTTCCGGGCCGGATCGGGTCTCTCGACATCAGTGTCGGTGATCTGGTGGGGCCGGGCACGCCGCCGCTGGTGACGCTGATTCGCGAATCCCCGATCTACGTGACCTTTTCGCTTGACGAAAAGCAGCTGACGGATGTGATCGAAGCCTTCGGCAACAATTCGACCGCCGTCACCCGTGGTGATGTGGGGCCGGATGTGTTTGTTGAACTGCCCAATGGCTCGACCCTGGATGAAACCGGCCGCGTGGTCTTTATCGACAACCGTATTGATCCGACCACGGGTGCGGTGGCGCTGCGCGCGCAGTTCGACAATGACGCGGGCCTGATCGTCGATGGTGCGTTCCTGAATGTGCGCATTCAGGCGCTTGAACCGGTGGTCAAGACGCTGGTGCCGCTGGCCGCAGTGCAGCGCGATCAGCGCGGCGATTTCGTGCTGCTGGTCAACCAGAACCAGATGGTCGAACAGCGCTATATCGAAACCGGGGATCAGGTCGAAACCGCCATCGTGGTGACCGAAGGTCTGCAGCCCGGTGAATCGGTGATCGTCGAAGGTCTGCAGCGTGTGCGCCCCGGCGTGCCCGTGGATCCGGTGCTGACCGGCACCGCAGACGCAGACGCGGCGGGGGAGTAACCGCATGTTTTCGTCGATCTTCATCACGCGCCCCAAACTGGCGCTTGTGATTTCGCTGGTGCTGACGGTGATGGGGGGCATCGGGTACATGGCGCTGCCGGTGGCCCAGTTCCCCGAAATCACGCCTCCGGTGGTCAACGTGTCGGCCAACTATACCGGGGCCAATGCCGAAACCGTCGAAAACGCCGTGGCCGCCCCGATCGAGGCGCAGGTCAACGGGGTGGACGACATGATCTACATGACCTCGACCTCGTCCGACAATGGCGGCTATTCGCTGCAGGTCACCTTCGAGGTGGGCACCGATCCCGATATTGCATCCGTCAACGTGCAGAACCGGGTGGCACAGGCGACATCGTCGCTGCCCAGCGAGGTCACCAATTCCGGCGTTGTGACCCAGAAATCATCGACCAACATGCTGATGGTGGTCACGCTGGTGTCGCCCGAAGGCACCTATGATGAGCTGTTCCTGTCGAACTATGCCTCGATCAACCTCAAGGACGCGCTGGCGCGGATCCAAGGGGTGGGCAAGGCAGACGTTCTGACCAATTTCGAATATGCCATGCGGATCTGGATGGATCCCGACCGGATGACCGGTCTGGGCGTGACGCCGGGTGATGTGATCAACGCGATCCGCGAACAGAATATCGAAGTCTCGGCCGGCCAGGTTGGCGCGCCCCCGGTGCCCGAAGGGCAGACCTTTCAATACACGATCAAATCCAAGGGCAAGCTGGTGTCAGCCGAAGAATTCGGTGACATCGTGGTGCGCACCGGCACCGCAGGCAGCATCGTGCGGATCAAGGATCTGGCGCGGGTCGAGCTGGGATCGAACTATTACAACGCCTCGGGGCGGTTCGATGGCAAGCCGTCCACCGTGCTGGCGATCTATCAGGCGCCCGGCGCCAACGCGCTGGCGGTGGCCGAACGTGTGAACGCCGAGCTTGACCGCCTGTCGGCCAGCTTTCCCAATGATGTGGAATACCAGGTTCCCTACGATTCCACGCGCTTTGTCGAACAGTCGCTGAATGACGTGATCAACACGCTGATGCTGACCTTTGCGCTGGTGATTTCGGTTGTGTTCATCTTCCTGGGCAACTGGCGGGCCACCATCATTCCCGCGGTCGCCATCCCCGTGTCACTGATCGGGACATTCGCGCTGCTGCTGGCGCTTGGCATGTCGCTGAATACGATTTCGCTGTTTGCTCTGGTGCTGGCCATCGGCATCGTGGTGGATGACGCGATCGTGGTGGTGGAAAACGTCGAGCGGCTGATCGCGGATGAAGGGCTGAGCCCCGCAGATGCCACACGCAAGGCGATGGGGCAGATCACCGGGCCGGTGATCGCCACCACGCTGGTGCTGCTGGCGGTGTTCGTGCCGGTGACCTTCATGCCGGGGATCACCGGGCGGCTGTATTCGCAGTTTGCGGTGACCATTTCGGTTGCGGTCGTGATCTCGTCGATCAACGCGCTGACCCTGTCGCCGGCGCTCTGTGCGCTGGTGCTGCGGCCCCGGTCGGGCCCGCCGCGCGGGCTGCTGGCGGTGTTCGAAGGGGCCATTGGCGGCATGCGCTCGGGCTATGTGACCATCGTCAAACGGCTGCTGCGGCTGCCGGTTCTGGGTCTGGTGCTGATCATCGCATTCGGCGCGGGCGGCTACGGGATCATGAAATCGACATCGGCCGGGTTCATCCCGCTGGAAGACACCGGGACGCTGTTTGTGGACATCCAACTGCCGGATGCGGCAGCGCTGAACCGCACCGAAACGGTGACCTCGCGGGTCGATGAAGAAATCCGCGCGATCCCGGGTGTGTCGAGCACGGTTCTCGTGAACGGGTTCAGCCTGCTCAACGGGTCGGCATCGAATGTGGCACTGGTGATCGTCAACCTGGATCCCTGGGATGACCGGACCGAGCCGTCGGAATCGGCTGATGGCATCCTGCAGCAGCTTCTGGGCATCGCCAATGCCGAGGTGGGCGCCAGCATCGTGGCCTTCAACCCGCCGCCGATCTCGGGCCTGGGCCTGAGCGCCGGTGTCGAGATGGAGGTGCAGCAGACCGCCGGGGGCAGCGCGCAGGATCTGGCCGCAGCCGTGGGGTCGCTGGTCTATTCGGCCAATCAACGGCCCGAGATCGGCCAGTCCTACACCACCTTCCGCGCCAATGTTCCGCAGATCTTTGTGGATCTCGACCGCGAAAAGGCCAAGACACTGAACGTGCCGGTGGCCGAGGTGTTCCAGACCATGCAGGCTCAGCTGGGATCGTTCTATGTGAACGATTTCAACCTGTTTGGCCGGGTGTACCGGGTGATGATCCAGGCCGATGGCACCTATCGTGACAAGGTCGAGGATATCGGCAACCTTTATGTTCGCTCGCAAAGCGGCGAAATGGTGCCGCTGTCCACGCTCATTGACGTGGAAAACGTGCTGGGGCCGGTGCTGCTGAAACGGCACAACCTGTTCCGCTCGGCCACGGTGACGGCGGTTCCGGCCGAAGGCATGTCCACCGGTGACGCAATCCGCGTCATGGTCGAAGAGGCGCGCACCGCGCTGCCGCCGGGCTATACGTTCGAATGGACGGGCACGGCGCAGCAACAGCTGTCGTCGGCAGGTCTGGTGCAGGTGATCCTGGCGCTGGCGGTGCTCTTTGCCTACCTCTTCCTGGTGGGGCAGTACGAAAGCTGGTCCATGCCGGTGGCGATCCTGTTGTCGGTGATCGTGGCGCTTGTGGGCGCCCTTGCAGCGGTCGCCGTGGTGGGCAGTGACATCAACCTTTACACGCAGATCGGGATGATCATGCTGATCGGCCTTGCGTCGAAAAATGCGATCCTCATCGTGGAATTCGCTATGGAGCAGCGCGCCGCAGGCAAGAGCATCATCGAAGCCGCCAGCGCCGCTGCCAGCCAGCGGTTCCGGGCGGTGATGATGACGGCGCTGTCGTTCCTGCTGGGGGTGGTGCCGCTGCTGCTCGCCTCAGGCGCGGGTGCGGCCAGCCAGAAGGCCATCGGCATCGCCGTCTTTGGCGGCATGCTGGCGGCCACCGTGGTGGGCGTGGTGCTGATCCCGGTGCTTTATGCGCTGATGCAGCAGGTGCGTGAATGGCTCAAGGGCGGCGGCAAGAAGGCCGACGCAAATGAGGGCGCTGCATAACCGCAGCGCCCCCTTTCAAGATCCTTGATCCGGGCGATCAGCGCCCGGATCACATGACCCGCCGGTCCTGACCCAAGATCAGTTCGACAGCGGGCCGGGTGCGGTGAATTTCGGGATCGGGCTGGTCGAGGCCGCCGCGCCTTCGACATCCACCCAGTTGCCCTGGGCCAGGTCGATATTGCCGGGGATGTCTTCTTCCCAGAAGCCCACGACCACATCCGTGATATTCAGATAAAGCTTGTCGTCAACGATGCGCCACAGGTTGGGGTTGCCCGGCACCTTGCCGCCCTTGGCCACGCCATAGGCGCAGTGCCCGTCATATTGCGGGGCGTAGTAATCGGGGCGCTCCAGGAACGCATCGCGGTTGGCTTCGGTGGCAAAGGCAAAGGTTGCACCGTTATGCTCGGCCGTAATGTCGGCGCGGCCCAGCACGGCGGCGGGCTGCGACTGACCCACGGGCGCCTGATCGAGCGACCGATAGGCGACCACGTCATACCCCGACACGGCAAAGCCGGTGCCATCAACATACTGATCGCCCGCAAACGCGGGAAGGGACAGGGCAGTGGTTGCGGCAAGCGCAAGGATGATGCGTTTCATGGGATCTCCAGTTCCGTCCTAGCTGGGCGCCGATGCGCCGGGTGATGAGCAGACAATATGTCACCTGCGCGGCGGTGAAACCCGTCCTCGCGCCTCTGTGACCAGAGTTTCAGAACCGCCGCCCAAGGGGCTTCACGTTACGGTGGTCACACGGAACTTTGACTTGACCGTGCGGCGGTGGGGCAGGACCAAAAGGCACCCCGAAGCCCACAGCACAAACAGGAGACATGCGATGATCGGCAAGACATGGATGGGGCGTTTGGCCCGCGTGGCACTGGTGGCGCTGGCGCTGCCTGCGCAGGCCGGTGGCATCGGGGATCGCCCCGGCTGGCAGGTGTTCGACACCGACATGAGCTATGAGGATCTCATCGGCGCGGTGACCGGTGCGGTCAAGGCCCATGGCTTTGGCGTGGTCACGCAGGCCGGGCCGACCCAAGCCGCCGCCCGCCGCGGCATCGAGATCCCCGGCAACCGGGTGATCGGGGTGTTCAACAACGATTACGCGGTCAAGGTGCTGGCCCGTTCGACGGCGGCGATGATCGAAGCCCCGATCCGCTTTTACGTCACCGAAAACCCCGACGGGTCAGCCACGCTGTCCTATAAAACGCCCAGCCTTGTCTTTGCGCCCTATCTCGATGATGGCGGCGATGCGCTGGCCGATCTGGCGACCGAGCTTGACGGCCATTTCCTTGCCATGGCACAGGCCGCCACACGCTAGGTCGCAAATCTGCGGCAAACCGGCGCGGATCCCTTGCGCCCACTGCCGCCATTGGCGATGAAGAGATGTGAGTTTTCAGGAGTTTGACCCGATGAGTGACAGCCCCCTGCGCGCCGCCGATATTCTGGCGCAGCGTCTTTACGCGGCAGGCTGCCGCCACGCCTTTGGCATGCCGGGCGGCGAGGTGCTGACGCTGGTCGATGCGCTGGAACGCGCGGGGATCGCCTTTCATCTGGTCAAGCACGAAAACGCCGGCGGCTTCATGGCCGAAGGTGTGCATCACCGCGACGGCGCACCGGCGATCCTGCTGGCAACCGTGGGGCCGGGCATCATGAACGGCGTCAACGTCATCGCCAATGCCGAACAGGATCGGGTGCCGATGATCGTGCTGACCGGCTGTGTCGACGCGGACGAAGCGCTGACCTACACCCATCAGGTGCTTGATCACGAAGCGGTGCTGGCCCCGATCACCAAGGCCACGTTCCGCCTGACGGCCAAGGGGGCGGGCATCATTGCCGACAAGGCGGTGGCCATCGCCACCGAACCGCGCTGCGGCCCGGTGCTGATTGATGTCCCGATCAGCGTGGCCGACGAGGTGGTCACCGATCCAGTGCAGCCCCTGCGCCCGGCCGCGAGCCCCGTGGCGCCTGCGGGCGCCGACGCGGCCCGCGCCCGCGCCGCCCTGTCCGAGGCCAAGCGCCCGGTGGCGATCCTGGGGCTGGATGTGCTGCGGGACGGGGCCGAACGCGTCACCCGCGCCTTTGTCGAACATTTTCAGATCCCGACCATCACCAGCTACAAGGCCAAGGGGATCCTGCCCGAAGATCACCCGCTATCGCTGGGCGGGGCGGGCCTCTCGCCGCTGGCCGACCGGCATCTGCTGCCGCTGGTGACGGATGCCGATCTGGTGCTGCTGATCGGCTATGACCCGATCGAAATGCGCACCGGCTGGCGCGACGCCTTTGATCCCGCGCGCCAGACCGTGATCGACATCGCGGGCGTGCCCAACCTGCACTACATGCATCAGGCCACGCTGAACTTTGTCGGCGATTGCGGGGCGACGCTGGAAATGCTGGCTCAGGACATGGCGATGGGGCCGGTCTGGCTGGGCGATGCGCCGCAGGCCACGAAGGCTGCGCTGACGCAGGCCTTTCCCACCGATGACGACTGGGGCCCCGCCGCCGTGATTGCCCAGGCGCGCGACACTCTGCCCCAGGGCACGCTGGCCAGCGCCGATAGCGGAGCGCATCGCATTCTGCTTAGCCAGATGTGGCGCTGCGACGAACCGCGCGGGCTGGTGCAGTCGTCGGGCCTGTGCACCATGGGCTGTGCGGTGCCTCTGGCCATGGGCATGAAACTGGCCGAGCCCGATCGCCCGGTGATCAGCTTTTCGGGCGATGCGGGGTTCCTGATGGTCGCGGGCGAGCTCAGCACCGCGGCCGAACTGGGGATCGCGCCGATCTTTCTGGTCTTTGTCGATGCCAGCCTTGCGCTGATCGAGCTGAAACAGCGCCAGCGCCAGATGACCAATCGCGGCGTGGATTTCCAGCGCCACGACTTTGCCGCCCTGGGCCGCGCCATGGGGGGCTATGGGCACCGTGTCACCAACCGGGGCGAGCTGCGCGCCGCGCTCGAGGCCGCCCAGCAGGCCGACCGCTTTACCGTGATCGCCGCCGAAATCGACGCAGGGGGCTATGATGGCCGCATCTGAGGTCAAAGGCCCGCTTGACGGGGTCAAGGTGCTGGATCTGTCGCGCATCCTGGCCGGACCCACGGCGACGCAGCTGCTGGGGGATCTGGGGGCATCGGTGCTCAAGATCGAAAACCCGGTGACGGGCGGCGACGACACCCGCCAGTGGGGGCCGCCCTATGTGACGGACGCGGATGGGGCACAGACCGATCTGTCGGCCTATTTCATGTCGGCCAATCGCAACAAACGATCGGTGGCCGTGGATATTGCGACGCCGGAGGGTCAGCAGATCATCCGTGATCTGGCCGCGCAGGCGGATCTGTTTATCGAGAATTTCAAACCCGGTGGTCTGGCCAAATACGGGCTGGATTATGACAGCCTGTCTCAGATCAATCCGGCGCTGGTCTATTGCTCGATTTCCGGCTTTGGCCAGACCGGCCCCAATCGGGACAAGCCGGGCTATGATCTGATGGCGCAGGGCTATGGCGGGATCATGTCCCTGACCGGAGATCCCGATGGCGCGCCGATGAAGGTGGGCGTGGGCATCGCGGATGTGATGTGCGGGATGTATGCCACCGTGGGCCTGCTGGCCGCGCTGCGCCACCGGGACCAGACCGGCGAAGGCCAGCAGATCGACCTGTCGCTGGTCGATGCTCAGGTGGCCTGGCTGATCAACGAAGGCGTGAACCATCTGACATCCGGCAAGGTGCCCCAGCGGCGCGGCAATGCGCATCCCAATATCGTGCCTTACGACACCTATCCCTGTGCCGATGGCCATGTGATCGTCGCTGTCGGAAATGACAGCCAGTTCATACGCTTCTGCGACTTTCTTGATCTTCCACATCTGCCCGATGACCCGCGTTTCGCGACCAATCCGGCGCGGCTTGAGCATCGTGTCGATCTGGATGCGGTGCTGCGGCCCGCGCTCATGCAGCGCCCGATGGTGGATGTGATCGCGGGGCTTGAGGCGCGCAAGGTGCCGGTGGGCCCTGTGCAGCGGCTTGATCAGGTGTTCGGATCCGATCAGGTGGACGCGCGCGAGATGCAGATCGCCATGCAGGCCGATCCCGGCCCGGTGCGCCTGATCGGCAACCCTCTGAACTTTTCCCGCACGCCTGTAACATATCGCCATGCCCCGCCACGGTTCGGCGCAGATACGCAAACGGTGCTGTCGGCAAAGGATGCCTTTGAAGAATAGGCGGTGATCCGCTTCTTTTGTGCCTGATTTCAGTCCTTTGGGTGCAATAATCCGCCCCTTTTCCTACACGTGTCATCACCAATACGTCAGGATTGGCAATTCCGTTATTGCTGGGCACATCTTCTTGTTAATGAAACGACATATACCGAGCCTAGGGCAGCAAAAACAGTTGGACCGAACATGAAACAAGATCTCTTTGGACAGGACGTCAGTCTGTCATCCGCAGCGGCCCTCGAGGATTGGAACGCCTGCCTGCTGGCGTTTCTGGCCCATGGGGCATCGACGCCGCAGCACCTGACGCGTGTGCTGGAGGTGGAGCCGGGCTTTGCCCTGGGTCATGCGGTCAAGGGTCTGTTCTATATCCTGCTGGGCCGGCGCGAGATGATGAGCGTGGCCCAGGACGCCGCAGCCGCGGCTGAACTGGCGGTGCAACAGGGATCGGCCACCACGCGCGAACGGCATTTTGTGACGGCGCTGACGCTGTGGCTGGCGGGCAGCCCGTCTGCGGCGGTCGAAGAACTGGAATGCGTGCTGCGCAGCCATCCGCAGGACAGCCTTGCGATGAAGCTGGGCCATGCGATCCGCTTTGTGCTGGGTGACAATACCGGGATGCGCGCGTCCATCGAACGGGTGATGGATGCCTATGGGCCCGATCACGCGGGCCGGGGCTATCTGCTGGGCTGTCATGCCTTTGCGCTGGAAGAAACCGGCGCCTATGAGCGCGCCGAGATCGCCGGGCGTCAGGCGCTGTGGATGGCGCCTGATGATGCCTGGGGGCTGCATGCGGTGGC
>JAOXSC010000087.1 GCA_025800215.1 Marinibacterium sp. | reverse complement strand
GACTGCCCGATCATCGCACAGCCCCCCATGCCCCCGAAGAACCCGGTCACGGTATTGGCCACGCCCTGGGCCACACATTCCTGGCTGGCGCCGCCGCGCTTGTCGGTCATTTCACCCACAAGGTTCAGCGTCAGCAGGCTTTCGATCAGGCCAATCGCCGCCAGGATCACCGCATAGGGCAGGATGATCTCGAAGGTTTCCCAGGTCAGCGGAACGGCCGGGATGTGAAAGGCGGGCAGCCCGCCTTCGATCGAAGCCAGATCCCCCACGCGCGGCACATCCAGCCCAAAGGCGATCACGAGCCCCGCCACGATGGCAATGCCCGCCAGCGGCGCGGGAACCGCGCGCGTCAGGCGCGGCAATACCCAGATCACCGCCATGGTCAGCGCCACCAGCGCCAGCATCAGATAGAGCGGGCCACCCGACAGCCATTCGCCGCCGCCCATGCCGTGACCGGTGTTTTCCATGCTGCCCGGCACCTTGAACTGACCCAGCTGCGCCAGAAAGATCACGATGGCCAGCCCGTTGACAAAGCCCAGCATCACCGGATGCGGCACCAGCCGGATGAATTTGCCCCACTGCATCACCCCGGCGATGATCTGCAGGATCCCCATCAGCACCACCGTGGCGAACAGGTATTCCACCCCATGCGTCGCCACCAGAGACACCATCACCACCGCCAGCGCCCCGGTTGCGCCCGAAATCATCCCCGGACGCCCGCCGATCAGCGCCGTGATCAGCCCCACCATGAACGCCGCATAAAGCCCCACCAGCGGGTGCACCCCGGCCACGAAGGCAAAGGCCACCGCTTCGGGCACCAGCGCCAGCGCCACGGTCAGGCCCGACAGCAATTCGATCCGAATGCGTCCGGGCGTCAGACCTTCGCCATTGGACAGGCTCAGATCGGGGCTTTTGAGACGGTTGGCAAAGGCAGAAAGCGCGGCACGCGGCATGAGGGATCCTCGGGGTTGTGGCAGGCAGGGTCGTTGGGCGTGAAAGACCGGTCTTACTAACGACAAGCCGGGCGCTCGGCCATGGCGCTCAGGTGATAGCCGGTATGCGCATAGAACATAACTGGGCGCGATGTCGCCCCCCTTGCAAATCGAGCCGCGCCCCACGATCCTGCCCCCGTCAGCCAAGGCAGGAGAGACAGCACATGACCAGCACCATGATCGGCGTGATCGGGGGATCGGGGATCTATGACATTGACGGGCTGGAAAACGCCCGCTGGACGGATGTCGCATCGCCCTGGGGCACGCCGTCGGATGCGATCCTGACCGGCACGCTGGACGGGGTGGCCATGGCGTTCCTGCCCCGCCACGGGCGCGGCCATGTGCACAGCCCCAGCACGGTGCCCTATCGCGGCAATATCGACGCGCTCAAGCGGATCGGGGTGACGGATGTGATCAGCGTCAGCGCCTGCGGATCGTTCCGGGACGAAATGGCGCCGGGCGATTTTGTGGTGGTGGACCAGTTCATCGACCGCACCTCTGCCCGCGACAAAAGCTTTTTCGGAACCGGCTGCGTGGCCCATGTCAGCGTCGCCCATCCCACCTGCCCGCGCCTGAGCGATGCCTGCGAAACCGCTGCGCGCGATGCCGGCATCACCGTGCATCGCGGCGGCACCTATCTGGCGATGGAAGGCCCGCAATTCTCCACCCTGGCAGAATCCAAAATGTACCGGGAAAGCTGGGGCGCGGATGTGATCGGCATGACCAACATGCCCGAAGCCAAACTCGCCCGCGAGGCAGAGCTCTGCTATTCCTCCGTTGCGATGATCACCGATTATGACAGC
>JAOXSC010000081.1 GCA_025800215.1 Marinibacterium sp. | reverse complement strand
GCTGTCGGGGCTGTGGCACATGATCACCGGCGCGATCAGCACCTGCAACATCTCGGGGCCCATCGGCATTGCCGAAACCTCGAGCGCGATGGCCTCGCAGGGGGCGCAGAGCTTTATCTGGTTCATCGCGGTGCTGTCGACGGCGGTGGGTCTGCTGAATCTGTTCCCGATCCCGGCGCTCGATGGCGGGCATCTGGTGTTCTACGCCTATGAGGCGGTGACCGGCAAACCGCCCAGCGACGCGGCCCTGCGGATCCTGATGGGGGTCGGCATCACGCTGATCCTGTCGCTGATGGTGTTTGCGCTTGGCAACGATCTGTTCTGCCCCTGAGCCGCGCCGGATCGTGCTGTCGGGGCTACGGCGCGGGGCGAATTTGCGAGGCGGCGGGATGCTGTTTTGACAAGCTTACCCAATGTCGATAGTCAGGCAGAAACGCGGTTAACAGGCAAGGCAATGACGATGGGGCGGTGCGATCAGATGGGCACATCCTGCAGTACGACGCGGGATCGGGGCAATATCTTGTGTCTGGGTCGGGCCCATTGGCTGCCCGGATTTTTTGTTGCAATTGCAATGGTCTTGGCGCTGTCCACCGGGGCGGCGAAGGCGCAGGATTTCCGGTTCAACACTGTCCAGGTCGAAGGCAACCAGCGCATCGAAACGGCCACCATCCTGAGCTATCTGGGCTTCGAGCCGGGCGAATCTGTCAGCGCGGCTCAGCTGAACGCGGGCTATCAGAACATTCTGGACAGCGGCGTCTTTGAAGAGGTCGAGCTGGATCCGCGAGGCAGCACGCTGGTGATCCGGGTTGAAGAATTCCCCACGATCAACGCCATCAGCTTTGAAGGCAACCGCCGGCTTGATGACGATCAGCTGACCACCATCGTGCAATCCGCGCCCCGCCGCGTGTTCAGCAATGAACAGGCCCGCGCGGATGCCAATGAAATCGCATCGGCCTATGCCCAGCAGGGCCGCATCGCTGCGCGCGTGACGCCTAAAATCATCCGCCGCAGCGACAACCGTGTCGATCTGGTGTTTGAGATCACCGAAGGCCAGACCGTCGAAGTCGAACGCATCAGCTTTGTCGGCAACCGTGCCTTTTCCGATCGCCGCCTGCGCGGCGCGCTGGAAACCAAACAGGCCAGCATCCTGCGGACCTTTGTGCGGTCGGACACGCTGATCGAAGACCGTCTGGAATTCGACAAGCAGCTTCTGCGCGATTTCTATCAGGCGCGCGGCTATGTGGATTTCGAAATCGTCAGCACCAATACCGAGCTGACCGAAGAGCGTGACGGCTTTTTCGTCACCTTCAACGTCCGCGAAGGCCAGCAGTTCCGCCTGGGCGAGGTGTCGACCGTCAGCGAGATGCCCAATGCCGATGCCGACGCTTTCCAGGACGCGCTCAAGATCAAGCCTGGCATGGTCTATTCGCCGACGCTGATTGAAAACTCGATTGCGCGTCAGGAACGTCTGGCCGTGCGCGAAGGGATTGATTTCCTGCGGGTTGAACCGCGCGTGACGCGCAATGACCGCGATCTGACGCTGGATGTGGAATTCGTGCTGACGCGCGGCCCGCGTGTCTTTGTCGAGCGCATCGACATCGAAGGCAACACCACCACGCTGGACCGGGTGATCCGCCAGCAGTTCCGCATTGTCGAAGGCGATCCGTTCAACCCGCGCGAGATCCGGCAGAGCGCCGAACGTATCCGCGCCCTTGGGTTCTTTGCCAATTCGAGCGTGGACGCGCGCGAAGGCTCGGCGCCCGATCGCGTGATCATCGACGTGGATGTGGAAGAGCAGCCCACAGGGTCGCTGAACCTGGGCGGGTCGTTTTCGACCAATGACGGGTTCGGGGTGGCGATCGGTCTGACCGAAGAAAACTTCCTCGGCCGTGGCCAGCGCCTGTCCGCGCGCATCGCCACCGCCGAAGACGCCACCGCCTATACGTTCGGCTTTGAAGAACCCTATCTGCTGGGGCGCGACCTGCGCTTTGGCATTGATCTGGGCTATATCGAAGAGGAATCGAGCTTTAGCGAATATGACACGGACGAGCTGTTCTTCCGTCCCGCTCTGACTTTCCCGGTGAGCGAGGCAGGCCGCCTGTCGCTGCGCTATACCTTTGATGACATCACCATGGATGAACGCAGCTCGCGTCGTCAGGGTGCGGTGATCAACAACGAAATCGCCCTTGGCGCCCGGTCGACCAGCGCGCTTGGGCTGGCCTATAACTATGACAGCCGCCGCATCGGGCTGAACCCCGACACGGGCTACCGGTTCGAGGTTTCGGCAGATCTGGCCGGTCTGGGCGGTGACAACAAGTTCATCGAAACCCGCGCCACCGCGCAGGCGCAGACCCGGATCCTGAATGACGACGTGGTTCTGCGTGCCGCGTTCGAAGGTGGCGCGATCAGCTGGCAGGGCAATTCGGTGGGCCGGACAGTGGACCGTTTCCTGCTGAATTCGCGCACCTTCCGCGGATTTGAGCCCGGCGGGATCGGTCCGCGCGATCTGTCGGCGCAGGTCAATGGCGATGGCGCCAATGCAGATGACGCACTGGGCGGGAACTTCTTTGCCGTGGCCCGGTTCGAGGCACAGTTCCCGCTGGGCCTGCCGGAAGAGGTTGGGATGCGCGGTGCGGCTTTCTATGACATCGGCAACCTGTGGAACCTGTCCGGCGCGGATCTGACCGACGGTGATGTGGTCGGCGAAAGCGGCTCGTTCCGTCAGGTGATCGGTGTGGCGCTTCTGTGGAACACGCCGATTGGCCCGCTGCGCTTCAACTTTACCCAGGCGCTGTCGAAGGAAGAATTCGACAAGGAACAGCAGTTCGACCTGACGCTGTCGGCGCAGTTCTGATCGGCGGGGGCGCATTGGGCATCCTGTCAAAGCCGGGCCATGCGGGCGTTCTGCGCCGCATGGCCCGTTTTTATGTGCTTCTGCTGCTTCTCGCCGCCCCTGTGGCGGCGGTGGCGCAGGATCTGGGGCGCCCGGTGCGCAGTCCGATCCTGACCGTCGAATCCGACCGCCTGTATTCGGGGTCCGATTTCGGCCGCCGTGTCGCGCGCGAGATCGAGGCCGAAGGCGCCGCCCTTGCCGCCGAAAACCGCGAGATCGAAACCGAGCTGGTCGAAGAAGAGCAGATGCTCAGCGAACGCCGGTCCGAGATGTCGCCCGAGGACTTTCGCGCCCTCGCGGATGCCTTTGACAAAAAGGTGGTGGACATCCGCCGCATTCAGGACGCCAAGGCGCGCCGCCTGACACAGCGCAGCGATGGCGAACGGGTGGCCTTTCTGCAGGTCGCGCGCCCGGTGCTGGAACAGCTGATGCGCGAAAGTGCGGCGGCGATCATTCTGGAACGCTCGAGCGTCTTTCTGAGCGCCGATGTGACCGACATCACAGATCTGGCCATCGCCCGCATCAACGCTGCCATCGGCGACGGGACCGCTCCGATCGGTGCCCCGGACGAGGATTAGGCACGCAAGCTTGCCCCGCGCCACCGCTGTTGATAGCAAGGCGCAACCCAACAAGAACCAGGAAATCACCGTCATGGCCGAGTTGAAAAGCGCTGACATTCAACTGATCCAACGCATTCTGCCGCATCGCTATCCGTTTCTGCTGGTCGACAAGGTGGTCGAGATCGACGGCTATGCCTCCGCCGTTGGCATCAAGAATGTCACCATGAACGAACCGCATTTCCAGGGCCATTTCCCCGGCACCCCGATCATGCCGGGTGTCACCATCATCGAAGCCATGGCGCAGACCGCAGGCGTGATGCTGGGTGTGGGCTTTGACGTGGTCGATACCGATCTGCTGATCTATTTCATGTCCATCGACAAATGCAAATTCCGCCGCAAGGTCGTGCCCGGTGACATCATGAAGATGGAAGTCACCACCGTTCGCGGCAAGCCCGGCGGCAAGATCTTCAAATTCGACGGCAAAGCCACGGTAGATGGCGAAATTGCCGCGCAGGCCGAGTTTTCCGCCTTCGTGGACTGGGACAAGGAAAAGGCGGGCAACGACGCATGACGCAAATTCATCCCTCGGCCATTGTCGAAAAAGGCGCGCATCTGGGCGAAGGCTGCAAGATCGGCCCGTTCTGTGTGGTGGGCGCAAACGTGGTGCTGGGCGACCGTGTCGAACTCAAAAGCCACGTCGTGGTGACCGGCCAGACCGAGATCGGCGATGACACGGTGATCTACAGCTTTGCCGTGATCGGAGAGATCCCGCAGGATCTGAAATTCGGCGGCGAAGAAACCCGTCTGGTGATCGGCCAGCGCAACCGCATCCGCGAACATGTCACCATGAACACCGGCACCGAAGGTGGTGGCGGCGTGACCCGCATCGGTGATGATTGCCTGTTCATGGCCGGGGCGCATGTGGCCCATGACGTTCAGATCGGCAATCGCGTGATCATGGTCAACCATTCCGGGGCGGCCGGCCATGCGGTGATGGAAGATGACGTGATCCTGGGCGGCATCTCGGGGCTGCATCAGTTCGTTCGTGTGGGGCGCGGGGCCATCATCGGCGCGCTGACCATGGTGCCGATGGATGTCATTCCCTACGGGCTCGTACATGCCTCGCGCGGGCAGCTCGAAGGGCTCAACCTTGTCGGGCTCAAGCGGCGCGGCTTCAGCCGCGAAGCGATCAGCGATCTGCGCGCCGCCTTCCGTCAACTGGGCGAAAGCAGCGGCCCGATGGCGTCACGTGCGGCGGCCATTGCCACCAACAACCCCAGTGACGAAGTGCGCGAGATCATCGACTTCATCACCGCCGGGTCGGACCGGCATTTCCTGACGCCCGTGCTCTGATGCTGGCGCTGTTTGCAGGGCAGGGCGGGTTGCCGGGCGCGGTTCTGGCGCGCCTGCCCGAGCCCCCGCTGGTGTTTTCGCTGAGCGATTTTCTCCCTGACGGGCTGGATCCGGATCTGACGTTCCGCATCGAACATCTGGGCAGTGTGCTGGGCGAGCTCAAGGCGCGCGGCGTGACGGATGTGTGCTTTGCCGGTGCGGTGTCGCGCCCGCCCATCGACCCCGCCCAGATCGACCCCGCGACCTTTCCGCTGGTGCCGGTCCTGCAGCAGGCAATGGCATCGGGCGATGACGGCGCGCTGCGCGGCGTCATCGCGGTGTTTGAACAGGCGGGCTTTGCGGTGCGCGGCGTCGATGACATTGCCCCCGATCTGCTGCCCGCGCCGGGTGTGCTGACGGGCACGCCGGGCGACGGCCATCGCAGGGATGCCGCGCGCGGGGCGGCGATTGTCGCGGCCATGGGCGCGGCCGACATCGGCCAGGCCTGCGCGGTGCATCGCGGCCAAGCGATTGCGGTCGAAGGCATTTTTGGCACCGACTGGATGCTGGACACCCTGTCCGCCCGCCCCGATGACGGCGGAGGCCTGCTGTTCAAGGCACCCAAACCCGCACAGGACCGGCGCATGGATCTGCCCACCGTGGGTCCGGCGACCGTGGCCGCAGTGGCCCGCGCCGGGCTTGACGGCATCGTCATCGCGGCCGGCGGCGTCATCGTGCTGGATCAGGCGGCGGTGATTGCGGCCTGCGATGAGGCGGGCCTGTTCTTCTGGGTTCATGATCCCCGGACCAACGGCTGATGCGGGTCTTTATCCTGGCTGGCGAACCATCGGGCGACCGTCTGGGCGGCGCGCTAATGGCCGGGCTGCAGGCATTGCAACCGGATGTGCGCTTTGACGGGATCGGCGGCCCCGAGATGCAGGCGCGCGGGCTGCAAAGCCGCTTTCCCATGGACGAGCTCAGCGTCATGGGCGTGGCCGAGGTGCTGCCGAAATACTTTCATCTCAAGCGGCGCATCGCAGAGACCGCACAGGCGGTGATCGACACCCGCCCGGACGTGCTGATCACCATCGACAGCCCCGATTTTTCGCTGCGTGTGGCGCGCAAGGTCAAAGAACACTCATCCATCCGCACCGTCCATTACGTCGCCCCGTCGGTCTGGGCCTGGCGCCCCAAACGCGCGGCCAAGATGGCACGGGTCATCGACCACGTGCTGGCGCTCTTGCCATTCGAGCCCCCCTATATGGAGGCCGAAGGCATGATGTGCGATTTCGTCGGCCATCCCGTTGTCGCCGATCCTGTGGCCACGCCGGACGACATCGCGCGCTTTCGGGCCGAACATGGGCTGGGCGATCAGAAGCTGATGCTGGTGCTGCCGGGCTCGCGCAAGGGCGAGGTGACGCGCCTCTCGGCCGATTTTGGCGCGGCGCTGCGCCTGTTTCTGTCCCGCCATCCCGATCTGCGCCCGGTGATCCCGGCAGCCGGACCCGTGGCCGATCTGGTGCGCGCCGCCATTGCCGACTGGCCGGGGCATCCGCTGATCCTTGATCCGCGCGGCCAGGATGCTCAGACTGCCGCGGCCCACAAGCGCGCCGCCTTTGCCGCCGGCGATCTGGCTCTGGCCGCGTCGGGGACGGTGGCTCTGGAACTGGCGGCGGCCCGCACGCCGATGGTGATCGGCTACAAGGTGCAATGGTTGACCTGGCAGATCGTCAAGAACATGTTCTTCGTCGACACGGCCAATCTGGTGAACCTGGTCAGCGACACCCGCGTGGTGCCCGAATGCATCGCCGATGGCTGCACGCCTCAGGCGCTGGCCCAGGCGCTCGACGCGGTGCATGCTGATCCCACGGCCCAGACGGATGCGATGGATCTGACGATGGACCGGCTGGGCCGGGGCGGGGACGCCCCCGGCCTGCGCGCGGCCCGCGCGGTGCTGCGGGGCCTGGGATGACCATGCTCGGACTGGCGCTGTCGGCCGGGCTTGCGCAGGTCATGACCAATCTGGACAATCTCGCACTGCTGCTCGCACTCCTGCCCATTCTCGGTCCGCGCATCGCCGCAGGCGCCTATATGAGCGCGCAGATCCTCGTGCTCACCGCCGCCCTGCTGCTCGCCGATGGGCTGCGCGACTGGGGGGCGGGGATCAGCGGCTATGTGGGTCTCTTTCCGATCAGCATGGGGCTCTGGGCGCTCTGGCGCCAATGGCGCCGCAGTGACAGCCAGACCCGCCTCGAACCCAAAGGCTTCGGCCTCACCACGCTGATGTTTCTGAGCCTCTCGGGCGACAGCTTTGCAGTTCAGGCGCCGCTGATCCTCGATACCGTGCCGCATCTGCGGATGATGATCGTCACCGGCGCATTGGCGGCTGCCACGCTGCTGGCCGGGCTGGCCCTGTCACTGTCGCGGGCCACCGCCGGGCTACAGGGGTTTGCCGAGCGCGCCGACCGCTACGCGCCCTATGTGATGATCGCGGTTGGCCTCTACATCCTGCTCGACAGCGCGACCGACCGGCTCTGACCGGGACCGGCCTCGCGCTTCTTTGTGGCGAAAAATACCTCGGGGGTGAATTGACCCGAATGGGTCAAGAGGGGGCAGCGCCCCCAGCCCCGCTCAGTATCCGCGCCAGATCCAGCCACCGCCGAAAATCCGGCTGCCTTCGGGGGCGTAGAACACACAGGCCTGACCGGGCGAAATCCCTTCCTCGGGCGTCAGCAGCTCGACCTCGGCGGTGGTCGCCGACAGCGGCCTGATGATCGCCTCGCGCGGGGGGCGGGTCGAGCGGACCTTGACCGACAGGTGCCATTCATCGCGGCTCTCAAAGGGCTCATCTCCCAGCCAGTTGATCTCGCGCACCGGCACGGTACGCGTGGCCAGCAGATCCTTGGGGCCCACCACCACCTGCTTGGCATCCACATCCAGCCGCACCACGTAAAGCGGCTCGCTCAGACCACCGATGCCCAGCCCGCGCCGCTGCCCGATCGTGTAATGGATCACCCCGTCATGGGTGCCCAGAACCCGCCCGTCGGCATGCACGATCTCGCCCGGCTCGGCCGCGCCGGGGCGCAGCTTTTCGATGACGGCGGCATAGTTGCCGTTGGGCACAAAACAGATGTCCTGACTGTCGGGTTTGTCGGCCACGCTCAGCCCGTACTCGGCCGCCATTTCGCGCGTGGCGTCCTTGGACGGCAGGTGGCCCAGCGGAAAGCGCAGGAAATCCAGCTGCTCGGGTGTGGTCGAGAACAGGAAATAGGACTGGTCGCGATTGGCATCTTCGGCGCAGTGCAGCTCGGGCCCGTTGGGGCCATCCTTGCGCTGAATGTAATGGCCTGTGGCCATGCAATCGGCATCCAGATCGCGCGCGGTTTCCAAAAGGTCCTTGAACTTCACCCGCTCATTGCAGCGGATACAGGGCACCGGCGTGGCGCCTGCCAGATAGCTGTCGGCGAATTCGTCGATGACCGCATCCTTGAAGATGTTTTCATAGTCGAGCACGTAATGCGGAAAGCCGCGTTCTTCGGCAACGCGGCGCGCATCGTGAATGTCGATGCCTGCACAGCACGCGCCCTTCTTGGCCAGTGCTGCACCATGATCATAGAGCTGCAGCGTCACCCCCACCACATCATAGCCCTGCTCGGCCAGATAGGCGGCCACGACCGAACTGTCGACGCCGCCCGACATGGCAACGACAACCCGCGTGTCGGCGGGGGCTTTGGCAAAGCCAAGGGAATTCACGTCTGCTTGTGTCTGGTTGGGCAGCGCCATGGCGGCGACTCCTGAAAGGGCGGGAACCTGCGGAATATAGGAAAATCCGACGCACTCTCAAGGGGTGGTTTCACCCACCGTTAAGCGCGCAAGGCGAGGGTCATCCCCGAAGGAACGAGGTGAGCCATGTATCTTAGGAAAGTGGATGGACCCAGGGCGGTCACGCTGCCGGATGGCAGCATCATGACACGGGCGGATCTGCCGCCCACGGACACGCGGCGATGGGTTGCGTCGCGCAAGGCGGCGGTGGTGCGCGGTGTGCTGTCGGGGCTGATCAGCCAGGCCGAGGCGCTGCGCACCTATGGGCTGAGCGAAGAAGAATTGCACGGCTGGATCGGCGCGGTGGCCGACCACGGGATCGACGCGCTGAAAGCAACGGCACTAAAAAAGTATAGACAACCTTGAATTGCAGGTGCGACGTTGGTCTGACGGTAACCCGGGGTTAACCTTTGTCACCCTAGGTTGTCTTATGGGGGAAGACGAAAACGGAGACGGTTGCAATGCGCGTTCTACTGGTCGAAGACGATCCGACGACGTCCAAGAGCATCGAGTTGATGCTGACACATGCGAATTTGAATGTTTATTGCACGGATCTGGGCGAAGAAGGCATCGACCTTGCCAAGCTCTATGATTACGATCTGATCCTGCTGGATCTCAATCTTCCCGATATGAACGGCCATGATGTGCTGCGTCAGCTGCGTCTGGCGCGAATCGAAACACCGATTCTGATCCTGTCCGGCGACGACGGCACCGACAGCAAGATCAAGGGTTTCGGATTTGGTGCCGATGACTACCTGACCAAACCCTTCCACCGAGAAGAGCTGATCGCGCGTATTCACGCCATCATCCGCCGGTCGAAAGGGCATTCGCAATCGGTCATTCAGACCGGCCGGATTTCGGTCAATCTCGATGCCAAAACGGTCGAGGCGGATGGCGCGCCAGTGCATCTGACGGGCAAGGAATACCAGATGCTCGAACTGCTCAGCCTGCGCAAGGGCACCACGCTGACCAAGGAGATGTTCCTTAACCACCTTTACGGTGGCATGGATGAACCTGAACTCAAGATCATCGACGTTTTCATCTGCAAGTTGCGCAAGAAACTCAGCCAGGCGACCGATGGCGACAACTATATCGAAACTGTCTGGGGCCGCGGCTATGTGCTGCGTGATCCGCAGACCGAAGAAGACGGCACGACGCGCATCGCCATGGGCGCCTGAGCCGCGCTGCGCATCCCGACGTACAGACCGCCACTCACGAAGCGCCACGTCTGGACCTGCCCCCGGCTGCAGCCTATCACATGCGGATAGGTGCAGCCGGGGGAACAGCTTTGGACCACACGCTTCCGATCGAAACTCTCAGTGATGAGGCCGCAAAGGCCGAACTGGCCACGCTGGCGCGTGTGCTGGGGGATGCCAACCGGGCCTATCACACCAATGACGCGCCCGATCTCAGCGATGCCGATTATGACCGCCTGAAGGCGCGCAACCTTGCGTTGGAAACCCGCTTTCCCCATCTCAAACGCGCCGACAGCCCCAGCGATCAGGTGGGCGCACCGGTCGCGGATGGCTTTTCCAAGGTCCGCCATGTCCAGCGCATGATGTCGCTGGGCAATGCGTTTGACGACAGCGATGTGTCGGATTTTGTAGGCGGGATCCGAAAGTTTCTGGGGCTCGGGGCGGACGCGCCGCTGGCCTTTACCGCAGAACCCAAGATCGACGGGCTGTCGCTGTCTTTGCGCTATGAGGGCGGCGTACTGGTGCAGGCCGCCACGCGGGGCGATGGGGAAACCGGTGAAAACGTCACCGCCAATGCCCGCACCATTGCCGACATCCCCCAGACGCTGATGGGCGCGCCCGACATCCTTGAGGTCCGGGGCGAGGTGTATATGTCGCATGATGATTTCACCGCGCTCAATACCCGGCAGGAGGCGGGTGGCGCCAAGCCCTTCGCCAACCCGCGTAACGCCGCTGCGGGATCCCTGCGCCAGCTTGACGCCGCGATCACCCGTGCCCGCCCGCTGCGCTTTTTTGCCTATGCCTGGGGCGATCTGTCGTCGCCGCTGGCTGATACGCAGATGGGCGCGATCGAGCGGCTTGGCGCGCTTGGATTTCAGATCAATGCCCTGACCGCGCGCTGTGACACATCGCAGGCGATGATCGCGCATTATCGCGGGATCGAAGCGCAGCGCGCCACGCTGGGCTATGACATCGACGGTGTGGTCTACAAGGTGGATGACCTTGGCTATCAGGCGCGGCTGGGGCTGCGGTCGACCACGCCACGTTGGGCGATTGCGCATAAATTCCCCGCCGAGCTTGCCTGGACCCGCCTGGATGAGATCGACATTCAGGTCGGCCGCACCGGCGCGCTGAGCCCGGTTGCCCGGCTTGCCCCGGTCACGGTGGGCGGCGTCGTGGTCAGCAACGCCACCCTGCACAACGAAGATTACATTGCCGGGCTCGACGCGCAGGGCGGTCAGATCCGGGGCGGCAAGGACATTCGCGTGGGCGACTGGGTGCAGGTCTATCGGGCGGGCGACGTGATCCCCAAGATCGCCGATGTGGATCTGTCGAAACGCCCCGATGATGCGGTGCCCTTTGTGTTCCCCGACCATTGCCCGCGCTGCGACAGCGCCGCGATCCGCGAACCCGGTGATGCGGTGCGCCGCTGCACGGGCGGCATGATCTGCCCCGCCCAGGCGGTGGAAAAGCTCAAGCATTTTGTCGGGCGCGCAGCCTTTGACATCGAAGGGCTGGGCGCCAAACAGGTCGAGCAGTTCTATCACGATGGCTGGATCCGCGAACCTGCGGACATCTTTCAGCTGGAAACCCGCTATGGCAGCGGGTTGCAGCAGCTGAAAAACCGCGACGGCTGGGGCGACAAATCCGCCACCAACCTGTTTCAGGCGATCTCCGACAAACGCCGCATCCCGCTGGCACGGCTGATCTTTGCGCTTGGCCTGCGCCATGTGGGCGAGGTTGCCGCCGCCACGCTGGCGCGCCATTTCGGCACCTGGGGCGCGCTGATCGGCGCGGTGGATCAGGCCGCGGGTGAACCCGCCTATGCCGCCGCCGAACCCAAGGCGCGCAAGGCCGCGCTGCCCGACAGCCCCGCCTGGGCCAGCCTGACCGGCATTGACGGCATTGGCGATGTGCTGGCCGAAGCGCTGATCACCGCGCTGCAGCAACCGGCCGAACGCGCGTCGGTCACGCGGCTGACCGACCAGCTGGACATTCAACCGGCCGAAGCGCCCGCGCAGTCCGACAGCCCCGTGGCGGGCAAGACCGTGGTCTTTACCGGCACGCTGGAAAAGATGACACGGGCCGAGGCCAAGGCCCGCGCCGAGGCGCTTGGCGCCAAGGTCTCCGGCAGCGTCAGCGCCAAGACCGATCTGCTGGTCGCGGGGCCGGGGGCGGGCTCCAAGGCCAAGAAAGCCGCCGATCTGGGCGTCGAGACGCTCGACGAAGATGGCTGGCTGCAACTGATCGGTGATCTCTGACCATGGCGGGGCGGCCAGAGCAGCTGTTTCCGCTGTTTGCGGGGCTTGATACGCTTGTCGGCGTGGGGCCCAAGACGGTTCAGGCCATGGGCCAGCTGGGCCTGGATGCGCCGCGCGATCTGCTGTTTCACCTGCCTTATGCGGTGATCGACCGGCGGCGCCGCGACACCGTGCAGGGCGTGCAGCCACCCGATACGGTGACCGTGAGGGTGACGGTGGGCGCCCATGTGGCGCCGCGCAGCAAGGGCGGCGCTTATCGCGTGCATGTACAGGATGCGCAGACCGATCTTCAGCTGGTGTTTTTCCACGCGCGCAAGGAATACCTGCAAAAGATCCTGCCCGAAGGGGCAGACCGCGTGGTGTCGGGCAAGCTCGAATTCTTTGATGGCCATGCGCAGATGGTCCACCCCGATCACATTCTGCCCGTCGAAGAGGCCGCCCAGATCCCGCAATTCGAAGCGGTCTATGCGCTGACCTCAGGCGTGACGCAAAAGCTGATGACCAAGGCGGTGGCCGGCGCGCTTGACCGCGTGCCCGATCTGCCCGAATGGATCGACCCCGCACAGCGGGCCAAGGCCGGCTGGCCGGTCTGGGCCGATGCGATCCGGGCCGCCCACGCCCCCGGCGGGATGGATGATCTGTCGCCCGATCACCCGGTGCGGGCGCGGCTGGCCTATGATGAGCTGATGGCGCATCAGCTGACGCTGGCGCTGGCGCGGCAGCGTGAACGGCACCGGCCGGGGCGCGAGAGCCATGCCACGGGGGCGTTGCAGCGCCGGGTGCTGGCGGCCTTGCCCTATCGGCCCACCGGGGCACAGACCCGTGCGATTGCAGAGATTTCGGATGACATGGCGCGCCCGCACCGGATGAACCGCCTGCTGCAGGGCGATGTGGGCGCGGGCAAGACGCTGGTGGCGCTGATGGCGCTGCTGGTGGCGGTCGAAGCGGGCGGGCAGGGGGCGATGATGGCCCCGACCGAGATCCTTGCCCGGCAGCATCTGGACGGGTTGCGCCCGCTCGCCGAAGAGGCGGGCGTGGTGCTTGAGCTGCTCACCGGGCGCGACAAGGGGGCCGAGCGCGCGCGCAAGCTGGCCGCGCTTGCCCGTGGCGACATTCAGATCCTGGTGGGCACCCATGCGCTGTTTCAGGGCGATGTGGAATTTGCCGATCTACGGCTGGCCATCGTGGATGAACAGCACCGCTTTGGCGTGCGCCAGCGGCTGGAGCTGGCGGAAAAGGGCGGTCAGGCGGATGTGCTGGTGATGACGGCCACGCCGATCCCGCGATCCCTGTCGCTGGCGCAATATGGCGATATGGATGTGTCGGTGCTGGATGAAAAGCCGCCCGGACGCAGCCCCGTGAAGACGGCGGTGGTCAGCACCGAACGCATGGACGAGGTTGTCGCCCATCTGCGCAAGGCGATCGCCGAGGGGCGGCAATGCTATTGGGTGTGCCCTTTGGTGGACGAATCCGAACTGTCGGATCTGACGGCGGCAGAGGAACGGTTCAAGCACCTGCGCGCGCTGCTGGGTGACGGGGTGGTGGGGCTGGTCCATGGGCAGATGCCCCCCGCCGACAAGGATGCGGCGATGGCGCGCTTTGTGTCGGGCGATTGTCAGGTTCTGGTGGCCACCACGGTGATCGAGGTTGGGGTGAACGTGCCCAACGCGTCGATCATGGTGATCGAGCGGGCCGAAACCTTTGGTCTGGCGCAGCTGCACCAGCTGCGCGGGCGCGTGGGGCGCGGGGCTGCGGCCTCGACCTGTTTGCTGATGTACCAGCCGCCTTTGGGTCAGACCGGGCGACGACGGCTTGAGGTGTTGCGCGAAACCGAAGACGGGTTCCGGATTGCCGAAACCGATCTGGAAATGCGCGGCGCGGGCGATCTGATTGGCACCGCGCAATCGGGGCTGCCCCGGTTTCAGGTGGCCGATCTGGAACGGCAGGCCGGTCTGATGGCGATCGCCCAAAGCGACGCGCGCCACCTGCTGACCGAAGATCCCGCGCTGGACAGCCCGCGCGGGCAGGCGGCGCGGATCCTGCTGTGGCTGATGCGGCAGGACCGTGCGATCCGTCTGATCGGGGTGGGGTGAGGCGCGATAAAATCTGACGTGACCTCAACAGGTTAAGCGGTTGGTTCGCAAATGTTCTCAAAAAGTTCTTTACTTGTGCGGGTAAAATGAGAACAAATAGCTAACACAAGCTTAACGCTTCCCCGCGAAGCCCGATAGATGGAGGCCCGACATGGTTCGCCAGATTTCAAAACTCCTGACCGACGCCCCGCTGGATCTTGCCCGTGATGCGGTGGGGGTGGCGGCCCTTGTGGTGATCCTGTTTGTGGGATTGCACCTGCCTTACCTGACCTAGTTTGACCGGTTCTGCCTGCGATCTCGTGACCGGCCCCTGACGGTGCCCTGCGTCCTGTCCCTAGTGACGTCGCACCGTCTGTCTGCCCAAAGGGCGCGCATCTGCCTCGATACGTTCCCTACACCGGCCCTGAGCGAGACCCGCAACACCTGCCGCCGCCATTTCGCCCGGAATGTGCGGCGGCCTTTTCTTTTTCGGGGGGCTTTGTCCGGGGGATCAGGCGCAATGGGCCTGTTCGGCCTGCGCGGCGGCTTCGGCGGTGGCGTCCAGCGCCAGCAGGATCGACGCGTGCCGGTTCTTGTAGTCGCGCGCGGGGATCAGAACCTCGAGCCCATCAAACGGGGCGGCGGGCGGCGGGCCATCCTGTTTCAGCATTGCCTTGAGCGCATCGCGCGCCGCTTCGATCTGGGCCCGCGTGGTGCCGATCACCGCGGATCCCACCACTGATGCCGCCGCCTGACCCAGGGCGCAGGCCTTCACGTCCTGAGCGAAGGCGCTGATGCGGCCATCCGTCAGGCACAGATCCACCGTCACCGTCGACCCGCAGAGCGGCGAGCGTTTCTTGACCGTGGCATCGGGTGCATCGAGCCGCCCCAGATGCGGGATGTCGGCGGCCAGTTCGAGGATCCGCGCGGAATAAAGCTTGATCAGGTCGGTATCGCCGGACATGGGGTTCCTTTCAAAGCGTTCCACATACATAAGGTGGCGGCTGTCTCATGCAAAAGGTTTTCACCATGACATTCGATCCTGCCTCGCTGCGCTATAACGACCAAGGTCTGATACCCGCCATCGCTCAGGACGCCACCAGCCACGAGGTGCTGATGATGGCCTGGATGAATGCCGACGCCGTGGCCCGAACCCTTGAGACCGGGCGCGTGACCTATTGGTCGCGCTCGCGCCAGTCCTTCTGGATCAAGGGCGAAAGCTCGGGCCATGTGCAGGAACTGGTCGAAATGCGCTTTGATTGCGATCAGGACTGCCTGCTGGTTCTGGTCAACCAGACGGGTGCTGCCTGCCACACCAACCGCCGCAGCTGTTTCTATACCGCCATCCGCGACGGGCAAGAGGTCGAGATCATGGCGCCCATGGCCTAAACGCGGGCCAAGCCGACCATGGCGCGGATGTCACCGGGCGTGGCGCCATCGGCGCGATAGGTGGCGATGGCGCGCGCGTCGTCGCGCTTGGCCAGCCGTTTGCCGCTGTCATCGCGGATCAGCCGGTGGTGGTGATAGACGGGCGTCGGCAGGCCAAGGATCTGCTGCAGCAGCACATGGATCTGCGTGGCCTCGAACAAATCGGCGCCGCGCACCACATGGGTGACGCCCTGATCGGCATCATCCAGCACCACTGACAGGTGGTACGAGCCCGGAAAATCGCGCCGCGACAGCACGATATCGCCGACACCGCTGATCAGATCGGCGGCGGCCACCTGAACGTGGCGCGGCGTTTGCCCGGTTTCGTCAAAGCCCAGATCGCGCGCCACCCGCCCCATATCCAGCCGCAGCGCACAGTCATCGGGCAGGGGCGCGTCGGGCCCGCGCGGACGGCTGCGACAGGTGCCGGGATAGATCAGCCCATCGGGGCCAAAGACCGGGTCCGCCCCTTCCTGCGGGGCCGAGGCCGCCGCCTGAATGTCGCGCCGCCGACAGGTGCAGGGATAGATCCAGCCCCGCGCCCAAAGATCGTCCAGCACCGCATGATAGCGCGCCAGCCGGTCCGACTGACGCAGCGGCGTGGCGTCCCAGCTGATCCCGAGCCAGCGCAGATCGTCATGGATCTGCGCCTCCCATTCGGGGCGGGATCGGGTGTGGTCGATGTCTTCGATGCGCAACAGGAACCGCCCGCCTGCCGCGCGCGCCAGATCATGGGCCAGAAGCGCCGAATAGGCATGGCCCAGATGCAGCGGACCCGTGGGCGACGGGGCAAAACGGGTGGTCAGGGTCACGTCTTGGCAATCACATATACGTTCGATCCCAGCCCGATCCCGGGCAGGTGGTCTCCATGCTCTTTGAAGAGCAGCCGCGCGGCGCCCCGGTCCAGATAGTCCTGCACCTTGGCTTCGTTCTCGGGCTCTTCAAGCGCATGGTCGTTGAAGGAAAAGACCAGCAGCCCGCCGGCGCCCAGCCCGTCCATCAGCCCGTCGAAAATCGTGATGGGGGCCGCGCCCGCACCGATCACGCCGATGGCGGATATGGCGGCATAGTCACCCCGATCATGTGGCAGGGGCACGCCCGCCTCGATCTGGCGCAGGGTGCGATAGATGCCCTTTGCTTCGGCCTGGCGCAGCATGTCCGCCGACAGGTCCACCCCGTCGATCACCGTCATCCCCCGGCTGCGCAGCGCCAGCCCCGACAGGCCCGTGCCGCAGCCAAAATCAAGAACGGGCCGCGCCGGATCGCCCAGATGCGCGGCCAGCGCATCGGCACAGCGACCCGGTGTGGCATACCCGTTTTCGGCCACTTCGGCATCATAGCTGGCCGCCCAATCATCATAGAGCTTGCGCGTACCGGCCGCGTCGCGGGCCTGATAGGCCTTATCAAGGAATCCTTTGCTCATACCCCAAGGCTACGCCCTTGGGTCAGGTCGCGTCCAGCCCCGAGCCATCCAGCCACGCCGCCCAATCCGCCTTGGCCCGGTCGGTATAGGCCTTGTAGCGATCCTTGCGCCCCCGGCGCCCGCCGCGCAGCCCGTCCACGGGGGGAAAGAGCCCGAAATTGACGTTCATCGGCTGGAATGTCTTGGCCTCGGCCCCGCCGGTGATATGGGTGATCAGCGCGCCCATCGCCGTGGTGGGCGGGGGCACATCAAGCACCTGCCCGGTGATCTCGGCCACGGCCAGCCGGCCCGCAAGCAGCCCCATTGCGGCGCTTTCGACATAGCCCTCGACCCCGGTGATCTGCCCGGCAAAGCGGATATTGGGCCGCGATTTCAGCCGCATCTGCGCATCCAGCAGCGTCGGCGCGTTCAGAAACGTGTTGCGATGGATCCCGCCCAGACGCGCAAAGCTGGCGTCTTCAAGCCCGGGGATCATTTTGAAAACAGATGTTTGCGCGCCGTATTTCATCTTGGTCTGGAAGCCGACGATATTATAGAGCGTGCCCAGCTTGTTGTCCCGACGCAGCTGGACGACCGCGTGGGGCTTGCGATCGGGCGCGTGGGGATTGGTCAGGCCGACCGGCTTCATCGGCCCATGGCGCAGCGTCTCGCGCCCGCGCTCTGCCATGACCTCGATGGGCAGGCAGCCGTCGAAATACTTCGCGGTTTCGCCGTCGTGAAATTCGGTCTTGTCGGCGGCCAGCAGAGCGTCAATGAACGCCTCGTACTGGTCGCGATCCATCGGGCAGTTGAGATAGGCGGTACGCTCTTCTTCGGTCTCGCCCTTGTCATAGCGCGACTGCATCCAGGCGCGCGACATGTCGATGCTGTCGAAATAGACGATGGGCGCGATGGCATCAAAGAAGGCGAGCGCATCCGCACCGGTTTCCCGCGCGATTGCCTCGCCCAGACGGCCGGATGTGAGCGGCCCGGTGGCGATGATCCAATGCCCGTCCTGGGGCAGCTCGGTGATTTCCTCGTAGGAGACTGAAATATTGGGATGGGCGGTCAACGTCCTGGTGATGGTTTCGGCAAAGGGATCACGGTCAACCGCCAAAGCGCCGCCAGCCGGCAGCCGGTGGCGGTCCGCAGTCGCCATGATCAGCCCGTTGGCCGCGCGCATTTCCCAATGCAACAGCCCCACGGCGTTCTGTTCGCTGTCATCCGAGCGGAAAGAATTGGAACAGACCATCTCGCCCAGAAACCCGGTTCGATGGGCAAAGGTTTCGACCTTGGGACGCATTTCGTGGATCACCACCTGCAGCCCGGCATTGGCGGCCTGCCAGGCCGCTTCGGACCCGGCCATGCCGCCGCCCACGATATGAAGGATCTCTGTCATGCGGGGCCATGTAGGGCAGGGCGCGCCTGCGTGCAACGGGCTTGCGCAGTTGAAAGGGGCGCAGGGGGCGCTGCCCCCTCTGGCTACGCCATTCACCCCCGAGGTATTTGTCGCCACAAAGAAGGGGCGGGTCTGGGCTTCTTTGTGGCCGGCAATACCTCGGAGCGCGAGGCAGAGCCTCGCAAACGCGGCGCCGGAGGCGGCGCAAACATTAAATGCGCCGCAGGCGCGCCGATCAGAGCTGGCCCCGGGTCATCGGGCGAGATGGATGGGAAAGCACGCGCGGATCGCGGCGTCGAGCTTGGGCGGGAAGCGGGCGGCGGCGGGGGTGGCGAGGATGGCGTCTTTGCGGGCCGTGGCCTGGGCGATGAGGTCAGGCCGGTCGCGCTCCACCCATTCCTTGGGGGATGAGCGATCCCCCAGGGCCGGATAGACATAGTCCGACTGCATCCGCTGCAGGGTCTGGTCCGTGCCCAGATAGTGCCCGCTGCCGCCCAGGCAGACCTCGGCCATCTGATCCAGGGCAAGGGTTTCGTCCGTCACCTCGATCCCGCGCACGCAGCGCAGGGCCTGGCCGATCAGGTCATCGCCCAGGATCAGGGATTCGTGGCAGAACCCGAGCAGCGAGGCATGCATGCCGGCGGCTTCGTAGATCATGTTCACCCCCGCCAGCCCGGCCGTGACGTTCGAGCACATCTGTTCCCATCCCGCCTGCATGTCGGGAAGCTTGGCGTCCGACGCGCCGGCCGCCGCGCCGCCGGGCAGGTCGTAGAACCGGTGCATCTGTGCGCAGCCCGCTGTCAGCAGCGCCTGTTCGCCCGATCCGATGGACATCGCGCCCGTGCGCAGATCGAGCCCGAAGGGCCAGGTGCCAAACACCGCCGGATGGCCCGGTGCCACCGCGTTCACATAGACCAGCCCGGCCAGGCATTCGGCCACCGCCTGGACGATGGCGCCTGCGATGGTTGATGGCGCCGTGGCCCCCGCCATTCCCGCCGACAGAAGCAGCACCGGCATGCCGCCTTGGATGCAGCGCTCCATCACCTCGCAGCTTTCGGTGGCGAATTTCATCGGAGGGACCACAAAGCAGTTGGAGTTCGACACGAAGGGGCGTGCGCGCCAGGCCGCTTCGCCGCCTGCGATCATGTGCAGCAGTGCGAGGCCATCAACGACAAACCCCGGTTCGCAAAAGGATGTGCCCACATGTTTGAACGTGCCCGCACAGGCGGCGTAGATGGTGTTGATGTCCAATTCGCGATTGTCGGCAATGTCGCGGCAGACCATCGGGCGCTGTACAAAGTGGATATTGTCGAGCTGGTCGCAGATCCGCGCCGCGTCATGCAGATCCTGCACCGTGCTGTCGCGATAACTGCGCCCGTCCACATCCACCATGCTGACCGCAGCCCCGGCGGTGCCGTAATGCACCCGCGTGCCTGTCAGATCGAGGTCGGTCTTGCCGTCGCGGCTGCACAGGGTCACGCTGCGGTTGGCGCGGGCCAGCGCGTCTTCGACCACGGCGCGGGGGAAGCGGATGCGCCCGTCATCGCCCTGGATGCAGCCTGCGGCGGTCAGATAGGCGACACCGCTGGGTGGGGCATCGGCCAGGCCGATGCGCTCGAGCGCTTCGAGCGCGGCGTGGTGAATGCGGGTGACCTCGGGCGCAGTCAGGGGGGTGTAGGTGCCGCCCGGCAGGCCGGGGCGGATGGCGCGCAGGTGATCGGGCAGGGCACGCGCGCGGGCGGCGCGGCGGGCGGCGCGGCCTCCGCTGCGGGCGGCGGATGCGGGGGAAGGGTCGGTCATGGGGCTCTCCGGTCGTGGGGATTGGGGGATCTGGCGCAGGCTCAGATCCCGACCGGGCGCCCGCGCGCCGCGCGGCCCCGCGCCGCACCGATGGTGCGTATCACGATGGCCAGTTTGCAGGCGCGGCGTTGCATCTGTCAGTCTCTCCCTGACGACAGAGCTTGGCGGCGCCTGTGCGCCCGATCTGGCCTGTTTGCGACCTTGTCATCTGAAAACGGCGTCGGCGTCGGCGGGGGGCATGGGCGGGGCTGATGTCACCCTTGGCCGTCACCCGTGGGCGTCACTCGCCAATGTCACCCTGCGGCTGATCCGGCCAGATCGCCCGCGAACCGGACCAGCAGGCCAAAGGCCTGCGCAAACCGGTCGTCGTCGATGGTCAGGGCCACGCGCAGATGGCCTGCGGCGGCCTGACCAAAGCTTTCACCCGGCATCACCGCGATGCGGTGGGTGTCTAGAAGGCGATTGGCAAAGGCTTCGCCCGACAGGCCCGTGGCGCGGATGTCCAGCATTAAATACATTGCGCCATCCGCGGGGATCATGCGCACCACGCGTTGCCCGTCGATGATGCGGTGTGCAATGTCGCGGCGGCGGCGGAACGGGGCTGCGATGTCATCTTCGAGCGCGTGCCCCTGATCCAGAGCGAAGACGGCCGCATCCTGGATGAAGCCCGGCACGCCATAGGTGGTGTGGGTGGCCAGCGTGATGGCATGGGTGATGAGCTCGGCCGGGCCCACCAGCCAGCCGCAGCGCGACCCGGTCATCGCGTGGCTTTTGGACATGGATCCCACCACCAGAGTGCGCTCGGCCATGCCGGGCAGGGCGCGGGGCGACAGATGCGTGCCCTGCCAGATCTGGGTGTCATAGACCTCATCCGAGATGAGCCAGAGGTCGTGGGCGCGTGTGGCTTCGGCAATGCCCTGCAGGGTCTGGGGGGTATAGACCGCGCCGGTGGGGTTGTTGGGCGAATTGATCAGCAGCGACCGGGCCCCGCGCGCCCGCGCGGCGCTGTCGGCGATGTCGGTGCTGCAGGGCTGAAACCCGTCGTCGGGGCGTGCGGGAACCGCAACGGGTGTGGCCCCCACGGCGCGGATCGTGCCGGGATAGGTGGCGTAATAGGGGTCGATGAAAAGCGCCCGGTCGCCTTCGTCGCAGACCGCGTGATGCGCGGCAAAGAGCGCCGATTGCCCGCCCGGTGTGATCAGCACGTTTTCAGGGCCCGTGGGCACGCCGGTGCGCGCGGTCACGCGCTGCGCCACCGCCTGGCGCAGGGTGTCGGTGCCGGGCACCACGGCATAGCCGGTATGGCCGCCGCGCGCAGCGCGATCCATGGCGTCAAGGATCGCGGGGGCGGTGCGGATGTCATGTTCGCCGATGGTCAGTTCGGTGACGGGTTCGCCCGCTGCGATCAGGGCGCGGGCGCGATAGAACACGCCCCAGCCATCCGATCCGCCGCCCGTGAGGCCCGTGATGCGTTTTGACAGATCCATGATGCCCCCAAGCTGCAGTGGTCCGACAGGGCCGGTCTTGCGCGGTCTTGTCAATCGCCTGCGCTGCGGTGCGGTGCGGTTTCGGCAATATCTGCAGCCCGGTCGCCCATCAGATAGCGGGGGCCGGGGCCGCAGGATGCAGCTTTGTCCCCGGCGTTGTAAAGGGCGCAGCTTGTCAGCGAGAGGCAGCCGCAGCCGATGCAGCCGTCGAGCGTGTCGCGCAGATGTGTCAGGGCGGCGATGCGGGCATCGAGATCGGCGCGGAACCCCCGCGACAGGCGTGACCAGTCGGATTTGCGGATCGGCCGGTCCGGGGGCAGGCCCGCCAGATGCGTGGCGATGTCGGCCAGCGAAAAGCCCAGGCTCTGGGTGATCTTGATGAAGGACAGCCGCCGGATGTCGGCGCGGTCATAGCGGCGCTGACCGCTGGCGGTGCGCAGTGGTGTGATCAGGCCCTGATCTTCGTAGAATCGGATCGCCGAGGGCGCGAGGCCGGTGCGCTCGGCGATCTCTCCGATCCCGAGGCCCGCTTTGCGCAGTGCCTTGTTCTGCATGGGTTCTTTCCCCTTGAGTTCAAGTTTGCTTTAGAAAGTACGCTGATGGTGTCTTGAAAACAAAGGAAATCATTTATGCGACTGGAACATGTGAACCTGACCGTGGCCGACCCGGCCGCAACCGCTGCGGTGCTGCAGGAGATCTTTGGCTGGCAGATCCGCTGGCAGGGGGCGGCGAAGGATAACGGGTTTACCGTGCATGTGGGCGATGCCGAAAGCTATCTGGCGCTCTATGCACCTGCGGGCGATCAGAGGGAGGTGGGCGACAGCTATCATCTGACCGGGGGGCTCAATCATCTGGGCGTGGTGGTGGAGGATCTGGCCGATGCCGAGGCGCGGGTGCGCGCGGCGGGGTTCACGCCCCATAGCCATGCCGACTACGAGCCGGGGCGGCGGTTCTATTTCGATGGGCCTGACGGGGTGGAGTATGAGGTGGTCAGCTATGCGTAGGGATCCCGGGTCAGCGCCTTGAGGCGCTGATCGGGGCGGGGGCTCTGCCCCCGCACCCCCGAGGTATTTGCGGCCACAAAGAAACAGGGCGGAGGCTTGGCAGGTGGGGTTGGGCGTGTTACGAGGATGCCCATGTTGAACCGCACCCGCATCATCACCTGCTGCATTACCTGCTGATCCATCCGGCGGGCCGTTCTGACATTTTCATCCCCTGAAAGAGTTGCTAAGCCCGCGCCCGACGTCGCAGTCAGATCTGCCCTGAGGAGCCCGAGCCATGACGCAAATCACGCTCTATAATACGAAATCGCGATCGAAAGAGGTGTTTGTGCCGATCGATCCGGCCAATGTGCGCATGTATGTCTGTGGGCCCACCGTTTATGACCGGGCACATCTGGGCAATGCGCGACCGGTGCTGGTGTTCGATATGCTCAACCGGCTGTTGCGCGCGGTCTATGGGTCCGATCATGTGACCTATGTGCGCAATTTCACCGATGTGGACGACAAGATCAATGCGCGCGCGGCGCAGAGCGGACGGTCGATCGGTGAGATCACCGACGAGACCATTGGCTGGTATCTGGAGGATATGGCCGCGCTTGGGGCGCGGGAGCCCGACCACATGCCGCGGGCCACCGCCTATATCGGGCAGATGGTGGCGATGATCGCGGATCTGATTGCGCGTGGCCACGCCTATGCCGCCGAAGGGCATGTGCTGTTTTCGGTGGAAAGCTATGACGAGTATGGCCGCCTGTCGGGCCGGTCGGTGGATGACATGATTGCGGGCGCGCGGGTCGAGGTGGCGCCCTACAAGCGCAACCCGATGGATTTTGTGCTGTGGAAGCCGTCATCCGACGATCTGCCCGGCTGGGACAGCCCCTGGGGCCGGGGGCGGCCGGGCTGGCATATCGA
>JAOXSC010000080.1 GCA_025800215.1 Marinibacterium sp. | reverse complement strand
GTTCTGCTGGGCGCGTCCTATGCGGTCAAGAAAAGCGCGCATCTGGGCGTCGATCTGCTGGTCGAGATGGCCTCGCCCCCGGTGCGCCGGGCGATGGGGCTGTTTTCGGTGGCCTGCTGCATCGTGTTTTCGGCGCTGCTGCTGAAAGGATCGTGGGATTACTGGGCCAATTTTGCCAACCTGCCCGCCACCGAAGGCCGCTGGTTCCCGCTCGGCTTCGAAGAGAAGTTCCGCGAAAAGGGCTGGTACGAGGTCAACGACATCCCGCTGCCGCAGATGCTGCGCTGGATGGAAGACGCGTTCAACGCGGGCGAAGAATACGAAAAGATCCCCCGCCTTCTGCCCTATGCGGTGCTGCCGCTGTCAATGGCGCTGCTGCTGCTGCGCTTTGTTCAGGCGGGTGTGGCGATCTGGACCGGATCCATGGATCGCATCGTGGCCAGCCACGAGGTCGAAGACGAGATCGCCGAAGTGCGTGAACTCAGCGGGGAGAAAAGCTGATGGAAGTGGTTCTTCTCTTTGTGATGGTGATCGCGCTGTTGCTGGTGGGGGTGCCGATTGCGGTGTCGCTGGGGCTCAGCTCGGTGCTGTTCCTGCTGATGTTCTCGGACAGCTCGCTTGCGTCGATCGCGCAGACGCTGTTTTCGGCCTTTGAAGGGCATTTCACCCTGCTGGCCATCCCGTTCTTCATTCTGGCGTCGTCCTTCATGACCACGGGCGGTGTGGCGCGGCGGATCATCCGTTTTTCCATTGCCTGTGTGGGGCATTTTCCGGGTGGTTTGGCGATTGCGGGCGTCTTTGCCTGCATGCTGTTTGCCGCGCTGTCAGGGTCGTCGCCCGCCACGGTGGTGGCGATCGGCACCATCGTGATCGCGGGCATGCGTCAGGTGGGCTATTCCAAGGATTTTGCCGCCGGTGTGATCTGTAACGCGGGCACGCTGGGCATTCTGATCCCGCCGTCGATCGTCATGGTGGTCTATGCCGCCGCGGTCGAGGTGTCGGTGGGCCGGATGTTCCTGGCCGGTGTCATTCCGGGTCTGCTGGCGGGCGTCATGCTGATGGTGGCGATCTATGTCATGGCGCGGGTGAAAAACCTGCCCAAGGGCGAATGGCAGGGCTGGGGCGAGGTTCTGCGCTCGGGCCGGGATGCGGCCTGGGGGCTGTTTCTGATCGTCATCATCCTGGGCGGCATCTATGGCGGGATCTTCACCCCGACCGAAGCCGCGGCCGTGGCCGCCGTCTATGCCTTTTTCATCGCCACCTTTGTCTATCGCGACATGGGGCCGCTGGCCGATCAGGGCGCGCGCAGCCTGTCTGCGGGGGCGGTGATCGAAGCGGGCGGGCCGGATGGGCGGCTGAGCCTGCTGCAGAAGCCCTGGGCGGTGCTGACGGCCTTTGTGCATCCCGACACCAAGCACACGCTGTTCGAGGCCGGCAAACTGACCATCACGCTGCTGTTCGTGATTGCCAATGCGTTGATCCTCAAACACGTTTTGACCGATGAGCAGATCCCCCAGCAGATCGCCGAGGCGATGCTGAGCGCGGGGTTCGGGCCGGTGATGTTTCTGGTGATCGTGAACGTGATCCTGCTGATCGGCGGTCAGTTCATGGAGCCGTCGGGCCTGTTGGTGATCGTGGCGCCGCTGGTCTTTCCCATCGCCATCGAGCTGGGGATCGACCCGATCCATCTGGGCATCATCATGGTGGTGAACATGGAAATCGGCATGATCACGCCGCCCGTGGGACTCAACCTCTTTGTGACCTCTGGGGTTGCGGGGATGCCGATGATGCGTGTGGTCAAGGCGGCGCTGCCGTTCCTGGCGGTACTCTTCGTCTTCCTGATCATGGTGACCTATATCCCATGGTTGTCCACCTTCCTGCCCAACACCTTCATGGGGCCCGAGATCATCGTGAAGTGATCACATCTGAACCCAAAAATGACCCGCCCGCAGGATCCTGCGGGCGGGTTTTTTGATGTCCGCAGGGTCGGGGGGCAGGGCAGCGCGCATAAAAAACGGGGCCGCGATGGGCCCCGTTTTCGTGATCCGCTGTCAGCTGCGGATTATTCTTCGGCTGCCACTTCTTCTTCGCCGTCCTCGTCTTCGTCATCCGACGCGCTCAGGCCCGACGGGGCCGAGATGTTGGCGATGACAAAGTCGCGGTCGATCGTGGGCTTGGCGCCCGCGGGCAGATCCACTGCCGAAATGGTCACAACGTCACCGATGGCCAGGCCAGCGAGGTCGACGGTGATCTTTTCGGGGATGTCACCTGCGGTCACAACCAGTTCCACCTCGGGGCGGACAACGGTCAGAACGCCGCCGCG
>JAOXSC010000071.1 GCA_025800215.1 Marinibacterium sp. | reverse complement strand
AGCTGCATCTCGGGCCGGGCCTGCGCCACAGGGGTCAGACGCACACACAGCGCAATCCCCGCCCAGCACAGGGCCGCCGCGAGGGCGAGAAGATCTCCGATCAGGTTGCCCTCTTGCCCGGTGGCGGGATCAAACAGCGCCAGCACCACCCCCGCCATGGCCATCACCAGCCCCGCCGCACGCGGCGGCGTCAGCCGCTCCCCCGGCAGCACAAAATGCGCCGCCAGCGCCAACCAGACCGGCATGGAATAAAGCATGATCGACGCGCGTGACACGGTGGTCAGGTCGATCCCGTTGAACAGAAACAGGAATTCGAGCCCAAAGAGCGCCCCCAGCAGCAGGCCCGATGGCACCACATGCGGCGACACGCGCAGATCGCGCCCCTGCAGCAGGATCCAGCCCGCCACCAGCACCGTTGCCCCGGCCGAGCGCAGCCCGGCCTGAAACACCGGCGAAAACCCCTCTCCGGTGACTTTCATCACCACCTGATTAAACGCCAGCAGGATGCCAAAGCCCGTCAGGGCCAGCGTCCCGGTCAGATCCATATCACGCCGTTCTGTCATGGCGTCATGTGGATCGGCATTCCGGCCGGCAGTCAAGCATTTACAAGCGGTTGCAAGCGCGCCCGCAAAGCCCCAGATTGTGGGCATGGATCTTACGCCACCTCAGACCGGGCATATCCGGGTTGCCACCTACAACATCCGCAAATGCCGCGGCATGGATCAGCGCCGCGCGCCCGAGCGCATCCTGTCGGTGTTGGGCGCGCTTGCGGCCGATGTCGTGTCCCTGCAAGAGGCCGACACCCGCCTGCATCCGCGCCAGACCACCCTGTCGCCCGATGATCTGGCCGCGCAGGGCTGGCAGGTCGGGCCCTTTGGCGATCGCGACGCCATCGGCTGGCACGGCAACGCGCTGCTGTGGCGGTCCGACCGGGCCGAGCTGATCGACCGGCTGGCGCTGGACCTGCCCGGTCTGGAACCGCGCGGCGCCATCGTGGCAGAGTTCGACCATGTGACCGGGCCGCTGCGGGTGATCGGCGCGCATCTGGGCCTGACCCGTGCCGCGCGTGAAAAGCAGGCCAAAGCCCTTCGCGAGGTCATTGACGAACGCACCCCCATGCCCACGGTGCTGGCCGGTGATCTCAATGACTGGCGCACGGGCCGCGATCTGATCGACCGGATCGGCCTTGACGGGCAGCATGCGCAGGCGTCCTTTCCCGCGCCCTTTCCGCTTGCTGCGCTGGACCGGATTGCCCATTGCGCCAATCTCAGCCTGACCACGGGCGGGGTCTATGATGCGGGGGCGGCGCGCATGGCGTCCGACCACCTGCCGCTCTGGGCCGATTTCGGACCTGCGACGCTGCAACACAGCGGTTAGGCTGCAGCGCAGCATTTACCCGCTGCGCGATCAAGTTCACGGTGGAAATGCCCGGTTGCACGCGATAGACACGCGACCCAACATGCCGCAAGAACGAGGCCATGAGATGACCGACACGATCCTTTCGCGATGCGAGGCCAAGGGCCTGAGGCTGACCGGCCAGCGCCGGGTGATCGCTCAGGTGCTGGCGGGCAGCGATGACCACCCCGATGTGGAACTGCTGCACAGCCGCGCGCAGGATGTCGATCCGGGCATTTCCATCGCCACCGTTTATCGCACGGTCAAGCTGTTCGAAGAGGCCGGGATCCTGGAGCGGCATGAATTTGGTGACGGGCGCGCGCGCTATGAAGATGCCGACCGCGACCATCACGACCACCTGATCGACGTCAACAGCGGCGAGGTGATCGAATTTGTCGATCCCGAAATCGAAGCCCTGCAGGAACGCATCGCCGCCAAGCTGGGCTATGAGCTGCGCGGCCATCGGCTCGAGCTTTACGGCGTGCCCATCAAGAAGGGCTGAGCCGCAGCATCGCAGGGATCAGCGCGCTCAGGATCAGCAGGCGCATCACGTGGCAGGCCGCCACAAAGCCCGGCTGTGATCCCAGCACCGCCCCAAGCGCCACCATGGTCTCGAACCCTCCGGGCGCAAAGGCGGTCATGACCGTGGCCTCGGGCAGGCCCATGGCCCAGGCCAGCGGCAGCGCAAACAGCACCGTCATCGCCCCGGCAATCGCCGTGGTCACCACGCCCGCACCGGCCGCCTGCGCCAGCACGGCCGGGCGGACACCGGAAAAGCGGGTGCCGATCAGGGCGCCCAGCATCACAAAGCCCGCAGCCCCCAGACCGGGGTGCAGCCCGCCGCTCACCCAACCCGCACCATGGGCGACGCCTGACACGATCATCGCACCGACCAGCAATGCCGCAGGCATGCGCAGCCGCTGCAGCCCCAGCCCGACCAGCGCCGACAGCCCGATCAGACCCGCAAAGGCGCCCCAGCCCATCACCTGTGATCCCGCCAGCGCATTGGCGGGGATCCCGACCCCCATCAGCAGCGCCAGAACCGGCACCAGAAGCGTCAGCATCAACAGCCGCAGCGACTGCGCCACCGTCACCCGCATCACATCGACCCCCATATCGAGCCCGAGCCCGATGACAAAGCTCAGATGCCCCGGTGCCGCCGCCAGCACGGCACTGCGCCGGTCGAACCCAAAGCCTCGCCGCAGCGCCCATTGCCCCAGCACCATGGTCAGCGCCAGCATCGGCACCAGCGCCAGAAAGGCCAGCGGCCAGCGCAGGATGGCATCGGTGGTGCGGTCGGTCACCGTGGATCCGATGCCCACGCCCAGCACCACAAAGACCAGATCGCGCAGCCGGTCGGGCACCTGCATGTCGCATCCCGCCAGTGCCGCCAGCGACACCGCCAGCGCCGGGCCGGTCAGCAGGGCTGCGGGCATGTGCAACAGCGCGGCCAGCCCCGCACCAAGCGCGGCAATGGCAAGGGTCTGCACCAGCGGCGCAAGGGGGCGGATCTGCATGATCCCTGCGCTATCACGCCCGGCCACCGCTTGCATCCCCTCATGCCTCCCGGATCCCCCCCGGATCCCTCTTGCATCCCCCTGTGGAACCGGTCAGGACCACGGCAGAAGACCGGGGGAACGATCATGGGCAACATGCGCGGTGCGGCATTGATGACGGCGTCCATGCTGCTCTTTGCCATCGAAGATCTGATGATCAAGCTGCTCGCCGGTGCCCTGCCCGCCTGGCAGATCATCCTGATCATCGCGCTTGGCGGCAGCGTGGTGTTCTGTGCGCTGATGCCCCTGCGCGGTCAGGCCTTCTGGTCGCCGGCCTATCTGACGCGCGCCGTCGTGATCCGCAATCTGGCCGAGGTGATCGGCACGCTCAGCTTTCTGACCGCGCTGACACTGGCGCCGCTGTCATCGGTGACGGCGATCCTGCAATCGGCGCCTTTGTTCGTGGCGCTTGGTGCGGTGGTGTTTCTGGGCGAAACCGTCGGCTGGCGCCGCTGGAGCGCGATCATCGCGGGTTTTCTGGGCGTGCTGCTGATCATCCGGCCGGGGCTGGCCGGGTTCGATCCTCTGTCGCTTTATGCGCTGACGGGCACGCTGGCGCTGGCGGTGCGCGATCTGGCCACGCGGGTGGCCCCCAAAACCGTCAGCTCGCTGCAGCTGAGCTTTCTGGCCTATGTCTCGCTGGTCCCGGCGGCGTTGCTCATGGGCTGGTGGACAGGTGCACCCGCCGCCTGGCCCGGCGGGGCCGACTGGATCCTGGTCATCGGCATCATTCTGGTCAGCGTGCTGGCCTATGCCACGATCGTGGCGGCCATGCGGGTGGGCGATCTATCCTTTGTCACCGGCTTCCGCTATTCGCGGCTGATCTTTGCCCTGGTGCTGGCGACGCTGGTTCTGGGCGAACGCCCCGACGCGGCGACCCTGCTGGGGGCCGCAATCATCGTCGCGGCGGGGCTATATACGCTGATCCGCGAACGAAAACAGACTGTCATGCGCTAGCAGACTTTTCGCAGCCGCAGCAACGCGCTAAGAGGCAGCATCAAATTTGCCCAAGAGGTTGCGAGAGATGAGCACGATTATCGACATTCACGCCCGCGAAATTCTGGATAGCCGCGGCAACCCCACCGTTGAAGTAGACGTGACGCTCGAAGACGGCACCCAGGGCCGCGCCGCCGTGCCTTCGGGCGCATCGACCGGCGCCTATGAGGCGGTGGAAAAGCGTGACGGCGACGCCAACCGCTACAAAGGCAAGGGCGTGCTGGAAGCGGTGGCCGCCGTCAATGGTGAGATCGCGGAATCGCTGGTCGGCTTTGACGCCACCGAACAGGAAGCCATCGACGCCGCCATGATCGAACTGGACGGCACCGACAACAAGGGCCGCCTGGGCGCCAACGCCATTCTGGGCGTGTCGCTGGCCACCGCCAAAGCCGCGGCCGAATTCACCGCGCAGCCGCTCTATCGCTATGTGGGAGGCACCTCGGCGCGGGTTCTGCCGGTGCCGATGATGAACATCATCAATGGCGGCGAACATGCCGACAACCCGATCGA
>JAOXSC010000060.1 GCA_025800215.1 Marinibacterium sp. | reverse complement strand
GATCAAAGGGTTTCTGGCCATCCTCCATCCACTGCGCCAGCGCCATCCCGGCGCCGCCCGCCGACTGGATGCCGATGGAATTGAACCCGGCGGCCACCCAGACATTGTCCATCTCGGGCGCAAGGCCAAGATGGTAGGCATCATCGGGCGTAAAGCTTTCGGGGCCGTTGAAGAACGTGTGAATGCCCGCCTCGGCCAGCATGGGCACACGGTTGCAGGCGGCTTCGAGGATGGGTTCGAAATGGTCGAAATCTTCGGGCAGCTGGTCGAATTCGAACCCCTCGGGGATGCCGGACATGCCCCAGGGCTTGGCGCGCGGTTCGAATGCGCCCAGCAGGATCTTTCCGGCGTCTTCCTTGTAATAGGCGCATTCATCGGGCACCCGCAGCACCGGCATCTGGCCAAGGCCCGCGATGCCTTCGGTCACGATGTAGAAATGTTCGCAGGCCTGCAGCGGCACATTGGTGCCCGCCATGCGGCCGACCTCGTGACCCCACATCCCCGCGCAGTTCACGATCATGTCGCAGGTGATATGGCCCTGGCTGCCATCTTCGCCCTGCCAGTCGACACCGGTGACGCGGCGCCCACTGCGGGCGATCTGCGTGACCTTGACCCGTTCCTGCACCCGCGCCCCGCGCTGGCGGGCGCCCTTGGCCAGGGCCAGCGCGATGTTGGCGGGATCCCCCTGCCCGTCGAGCGGCAGCCAGACCCCGGCGGTGACCCCGTCGATATTGAGGTGGTCATAACGGGCCTTGACCTCGGCCGGAGAAATTTCTTCGACCTCGACGCCAAAGGCGCGGGCCATGGCGGCCTGGCGAAAGATTTCTTCCTTGCGTTCTTCGGTCAGGGCCACGGTGATCGAGCCGCAGCGCTTGAAGCCCGTGGCGACACCGGTTTCCGCCTCGAGATCGCCGTAGAGTTCCTGGCTGTATTTTGCCAGCCGGGTCATGTTGGCGCTGGCGCGCAGCTGGGCGATGAGCCCTGCGGCATGCCAGGTGGTGCCGGAGGTGAGCTGTTTGCGTTCGAGCAGCACAACATCCGTCCAGCCCAGTTTGGTCAGGTGATAGGCCACAGAGCAGCCGATGACACCGCCGCCGATGATGACGACGCGGGCATGTTGCGGAAGGTCAGGCATGGGCGGGATCCTTTTGCTGGGCGAGGTTTCGGATCGCCTGTGCGATCCGACCGGGGCGAGGGGCGCTGCCCCTCGCGCTCCCCGAGGTATTTGGGGCCACAAAGAAGGGCGCGGCGGGGTCAGGTGATCTCATGGCCGGTCATGCGCAGGCGGTGGGCCAGGGTGGCGATATGGTCGGGGCCGATCTCACAGCAGCCACCGACGATGGTGGCGCCAAGGTCGATCCAGTGCATCACGTGATCGGCATAGCGGTCGGGGGTGAGGTCGCGGCGCTGGTCCAGCGCATCGACAGTGGGCGCGTCGACCAGAAAGCCGTCCGCGATATGGGTAAAGCCATTGGCATAGCCGCCAAAGGGTTTGCCCAGAGGCCGCAGAATGGCGAGCGCTGCGGGGAAGGCTTCGGGGCGCGCGCAGTTGATCAGCAGCGCATCGGGGTTGTGTCGGACGATCAGCGGGGCGATGTCGGCCAGTGCTTCGCCCGAGCGCAGGCGCGTGCCGTCATCGTCCTGCACGGTGAAGGCGATCCAGACCGGCACCCCATGGCCCATGCAGCCGCGCAGCGCGCCTTCGGCTTCGGTGAGCGAGGACACCGTTTCGATCAGCAGCAGATCCACGCGCGGGGCCATCTGGCGTGCGATGGCGGCGAATTTGGGGGCGGCGTCATCGGGATCGGGGTTCAGGTCCGGCCGGTAGGAGGCCAGCAGCGGCCCGATGGCCCCTGCGATGCGCCCGTGACCGGCCCGGTCGCGGGCGGCTTCGGCCTGGCCAAGCGCGGTGTCCAGTAGCTGTGGCAGCTGCGCGCCCAGGCCCACCCGTTCGAGCCGCGACAGGTGCACCGCGTAGGTGTTTGTCGTGGCCACCGTGGCGCCGGCCTGAAAATAGGCGTCATGGACCGCCCCGACCAGATCGGGGTGGTCAATCATGACCTGGGTGGACCACAGCGGCGTGGCGCGGTCGCCGCTGCGCGCGACCAGTTCCTGTCCGATCGCACCATCGAGCACTGTGATCCGGGCCATGATCCCCTCCGTTTCTTGCCGGTTTTGTGCCGGGCGCGCCGGTCAGGCGCGCAGGCGGGTGTTTTGCGGATCCCAGAGCGGCTGGTCGGGTTGCACCACCGCCCGGCACCGTTCACCGAAGATGTCGATGTCGACCTCGGTGCCCGGAACGGCCAGATCGGCGCGCAGCATGCCAAGCGCGATCGACGCCCCCACGCGATAGCCCCAGTCGCCCGAGGTGGTTTCACCGACGATGTCGTCTCCATGCCAGATCGTCGACATATGGGGTGCGTCCGCCGCCCCCGCATCGACGATGAGCGTCACGAACCGCTTGCTGACGCCCTGCTGCTGTTCGCGCAGCAGCGCGGCCTTGCCGGGGAAATCCTGCGGCTTGTCGAATTTGACGAACCGCTCAAGCCCGCCCTGCAGCAGCGTATAGTCGGTCGAAAGATCGCCCTTCCACGCGCGGTAGCCTTTTTCGATGCGCAGCGCATTGAGCGCGTACATTCCGAAGGGTTTGGCCCCCGCCGCCAGCACCGCGTCATAGATCGCGGGCATCGACGCGGTTTCGGCGTGGATTTCCCAGCCGAGCTCGCCAGCGAAGGACACCCGCAGAAGCGCCGCCCATTCGCCGCTGACGGTGCAGTCCTGATAGCTGAGCCAGGGCAGCGACAGGTCGGCATCGGTCAGGCCCGACAGCACCGCGCGGCTTTGCGGACCGGTGACGATGAGGGTGGACATGCGCGACGTCCAGTCTTCGATGGTGATGGGCGAGCCCTGCGGCAGGTGGCGCTGCAGCCAGTCCCGATCGTGCCATTGCGCCATGGCGGCGGTGACCAGCACAAAGCGATCTTCGGCCTCGCGGGTGACGGACATTTCGGTGACGATGCGCCCGCGGCTATCGGCGAAATAGACCAGCCCCACGCGCCCGATTTTGGGCAGGGCACCGGTCACGAGGCCGCGCAGCCAGTCATCCGCGCCGTCGCCCTGCACCTTGAAACGCGAAAAGCCCGGCAGGTCGAGCACGCCGCAATGGTCGCGCACCGCTTCGCATTCTTCGCGCACGCGCGGCACCCAGGGGCCGTCGCGCTCCCAGGTCTGGGTGGCGTCATGGCCGGTGTCGTCACCATCCTTTGCAAACCAGTTGGCGCGTTCCCAGCCGTTGTAGGCCCCCATCACGCCGCCAAGCGCGGTCACTCGGTCATGCACCGGCGACAGCTTCTTGTTGCGCCCCGCCGGCCATTCGTGATGCGGGAAATGCATCGCATATTCGTGGCCATAGGTTTCCATCGCCTTGGCCAGACAGAAATCGTGATCGGCGTGATCGGTATAGCGGCGCGGATCCACCGCCCACATGTCCCATTCGGTATGGCCGTCAATGATCCATTCCGACAGCACCTTGCCTGCGCCCCCGGCCTGGACGATGCCAAAGGTAAAGCTGTGGGCTTCGAACGCGTTCTGCACCCCCGGCATCGGCCCGATCAGAGGCAGCCCGTCGGGCGCATAGGGGATCGGGCCGTTGATGTTGCGCCCCACCCCGGCGGTGCCGAGCACGGGCACACGGGCCATGGCGTCTTCGATATACCATTCCAGCCGTTCCAGATCGTCGGGGTAAAGCTGAAACGAAAAATCCTCGGGCATGGGGTCGTCGGGGGTGACCCAATGGGCCTTGCAGTTGCGCTCGTAGGGGCCAAGGTTCAGCCCGTTCTTGTCCTGACGCAGGTAATACGAGCTGTCCACGTCGCGGATCATCGGCAGTTTGCGCCCGTTTTCACGGGTCCAGGCGGCGATGTCGTCGATTTCTTCGGTCAGGAAATACTGGTGGCTCATCACCACCATCGGCACCGTGCGCCCGCCAAAGGGCTTGAACCATTCGCCCACGCGCTGCGCGTAATAGCCCGAGGCATTGACCACGAATTCACAGCGGATGTCGCCCTTTTCGGTGTGCACCACCCATTCGCCATTGTCGCGGCTGACCCCAGTTGCGGGGCAGAAACGCTGGATGTTGGCGCCCAGATCGCGCGCGCCCTTGGCCATGGCCTGGGTCAGCTGCGCCGGGTCGATGTCGCCATCCAGCGGATCCCAAAGGCCGCCTGCCAGATCATGCGTTTCCAGGAACGGGTAATGGGCCTTCATTTCTTCGGGGCTGAGAATATCCAGCTCCAGCCCCTGATAGCGCCCCATGCTGGCGACGCGCTCGAATTCCTGCATCCTCTCTTTGGTGTGGGCCAGGCGCAGCGCCCCGGTGACGTGATAGTTCATCGGGTAATCGACGTCATCGGCCAGCGTGCGGTACATTTCCAGCGAATAGCGCTGCATGTTCAGCACCGCCCAGTTGGACGAGAAATTCGGGCAGTTGCCGGCCGCGTGCCAGGTCGAGCCTGCGGTCAGCTCGTTCTTTTCCAGCAGCACGCAATCGGTCCAGCCGCGCTGCGCCAGATGATACAGCGACGACACGCCCACCGCGCCGCCGCCAATGATGACCACACGGGCCGTGGTTGGAAAATCTGACATGTTGGCCGGGCTCCCTTCAGTCGCCTGCGCTGTGCGGCAGGGTATCGTTGATGTCATAGTAATCGCCCTTGTGGGCGGCAAAGATGTGCTGGGTCAGCCGCGCCCCGCTGGGCGCATCCAGCGCCCCAAGCGCGACCGAAGTCCGGTCTTCGCCCGCAGGATCCCAGAACAGGTTCGATCCGCAGGTGCCGCAGAACCCGCGCCGGGCGGTGGTGCTGGCGCTGTACCAGCGCAGCGTGTCACCGGCGTCGATGCGCAGCGATGTCCGGGGTATATGGGTGGACGCCCAGGCATGGCCCGCCTGTTTGCGACACTGGCCGCAATGGCACAGCGTGCCGGGTGCAAGATCGCCGGTGATGACAAAGCGGACGGCGCCGCACAGGCAGGATCCGGTGGGCATGCTCTATCCTTTCGGCAACGTGATTGCGGTGCTGCCCAGAAGCAGGCCGTAGACGACAAAGCACGCCGCCATCACCCGGCGCACCCAGATGTTGAACACCGCCCCCAGGGCCGCGCGCCCCAGCCCCGCACCCAATGCGGTAAACCCGGTATAGCTGAGCGTGGTGATGATCAGCGCCGTGGGCAGGATCACCACCATCTGATCGCCGATCGGCACGTCGGGCTGAACGAATGTGGAAAAGGCCGCCAGATACCCGGCCACGCTTTTGGGGTTGATCACCGCCACCGCCAGCGCGTGCAGATAGACGTGATGCGCCGGCCGGTCATCCAGGGCCACGGGGCGCGCGGCATTGCGCCAACCGCGAATGCCGGTGTGGATCAGAAACGCTGCCCCGACCAGCTTGGCCAGCCAGAACCCGGTGGGCGAGGCCGCGATCAGCGCCGTGACCCCAAGCGCCGACAGAATCAGAAACGCGGTCGCCTGGGTCAGGATGGCCAGCACCCCCACCATGGCGCGGCGAAACCCCAGATGCATGCCGTTCGACATGCAGTTCACCGCGTTGGGCCCCGGCGTGGTGACAAAGACCACCCAGAAAAGGGCAAAGACGGTCCAGGCCTCAAAGCTCATGGCGCCCCCCTAGTAGACCGGCGGCGCGATGACCCAGATGGCCACGGCGGGGGTGTCATAGGGGTTGATCCAGCGAAACGGCTCGCCCCGGATGCGGAAACTGTCGCCGGGATGGATGGTGAACCGGCGATCCGCAATCTCAAGATCAAGCTTGCCCGAGATCAGATACCCGACCTCCTGGGTGGGGCGCATGCAGCGTTCACCGATGACGCTGTGGGGTTCAAAGACCGAATGCACGACCTCGAAATCATCCGTCAGGTCAGGCGACAACAGCTCTTCGACAAGCCCCGCCTCGCCCGATCCGATGGGGCGGCGCGCGCCCTGACGGACGACATAGCCGACCTCGTCCGCGGGGGCGGGGGCCTGACCGAACAGCATCGACACCGACACATCCAGCGCCCTGGCCAGATGCCGCAGATCGGTGATCGAAGGTTCCGACAGGTCGCGTTCGACCTGGCTCAGCCAGCCGACCGACCGGTCCAGCCGTGCGGCCAGATCGGCCAGCGTGATCCCCCGCGCCTTGCGCAGGGCCCGCAGGTCGGCCCCCAGGGACCGCAATTGGGATGGATCATGTGACAGCATCGAAACCGTGAAATTCTGGGTTAGAATTTCACGGTGCCATGGTTTGGTGAAATTTCAAAGCAAAATTTCACCCTTTGGCCCGCCAATCAGGCGGTCCGGCACAGCGGGGATCAGACCCGCAGCACCAGCACCGACACCGGCGCGTGGCGCACGATGCGCGCCGCGTTGGGGCCCATCACCCGTTCGGTGAAATCGGGTTTGTGCGCCCCCACCACGACCAGATCGGCCTGCGCGGTTTCGATCCCGGCAAGCACCCGTTCATAGACATTGCCGATCTCGACAATGTGCTGAACCTTGCCATGGCCGGGCAGCGTTTCATCGACCAGCTTGTGCAGCCGGTCGCTGGCCGCCTGCGCCGCCCCCTTGAGCGTGCCGTCCTTGAAGAACGACCCCACCCAGGACGATCCGTAGTCCGGGATCACCGTCATCACCGACAGGGTGGCGCCGGTGGGTTCGGCCTGGGCCGCAGCGCGCAAGATGATCTCGCGCGCTTCGGTTTCATGGGTCAGATCGACCGCGCAGAGCACATGCCGGGTCATGCCAGGGCCTCCTCGGGGTCGCGGGGTTTGCGGGCCATCTGCAGCAGGTAGATCGCCAGCACCAAGAGCAGCGCAGGGATATAGAAGATCTCCTTGGGCATGCGGTCGGCTTTGACTTCCAGCTCGACCAGTTCCCAATCCCAGTCGATGCCCAGCTGTTCGGCGGGGCCGCCGAAATTCAGGTTGTCGACATAGAACGCGCCGTCTTCGTCGCGGAATTCGATCCCTGCGCCATCCAGCAGACGGGTCGCCCCATCCGCCCCGCTGTCACCCACGGGCAGCAGATAGCGCGCGTCGATCATGTCACCATTGAGGTTCTCGCCGGTCAGACGCACCCGAAGCGACGCGCCATCGGGCGCCTCTTCGGCCAGCTGGAACAGCTCGGTCGCGGGCCGGGTTTCGAATTCGGGCTGGATCTGGTTCAGGATGTATCCCGGCTGGAACAGCACAAAGGCGGCCGCCAGCAGAACCAGGCTTTCCCAGATCTTCGATTTGACCATGAAGTAATTCATCGTCCCCGCCGCAAACAGCAACATCGCAATCAGCGCGGTGATGAACACCAGCACCGCCTGCGCAGGCCCCACATCAATCAACAGCAGATCGGTGTTGAAGATGAACAGGAACGGCAGCAGCGCCGTGCGGATCGAATAGAAGAACGCCTGAAACCCGGTCTTGAGCGGATCGCCCTTGGAAATCGCGGCGGCCGCAAAACTGGCAAGCCCCACCGGTGGCGTCACATCCGCCATGATCCCGAAATAGAAGACGAACATATGCACCGCCACCAGCGGCACGATCAGCCCCGCCTGCGCGCCCAGTTCCACAACCACGCCCGCCATCAGAGACGACACCACGATATAGTTGGCCGTGGTCGGCAGGCCCATGCCCAGCACGATGGAAATCAGCGCCACAAAGAACAGCATCGCCAGCAGGTTGCCACCTGACAGGAATTCGACGAATTCCGCCATGACCTGACCGATCCCGGTCAGCGTGACCGACCCCACGATGATGCCCGCAACGCCCATGGCAGCGGCAAGGCCGATCATGTTGCGCGCGCCCGCGATCATGCCTTCGGTCATGTCGGCCACACCTTCGCGCAGATGGCGGGTGATGTCGCCTTCGCCCCGGAAATAGGCCTTGAGCGGGTTCTGCGTCAGCAGGATGAAGATCATCGCAATGGTCGACCAGAACGCCGACAGGCCCGGCGATTTACGCTCGATCATCAGCAGATACATCAGCAGCAGGATCGGCAGGATATAGTGGATCCCGGTCTTGAAGATCTCGCGCGTGGGCGGCAGATGCTCCATGCTCTCAAGGCTCATGTCCAGATCGGCCCCCTGCGCGGCATAGCGCACGGCCGCCACATAGGCGACCAGCATCAGCCCGAGCGCGGCCCAGGTCGACCCCTGCCCCAGCACGGCGCCAAGCGCATCGACGATCACACCACACAGGAACAGCGTGCCGCCGGCGATGATGATGGAAATGGCGATCATGAAAATCGCGCCCAGGATGAATTTCACCGGGTGCATGCGGCTGGTGCCCTTCATGCCCGATTTCAGCGCCTCAAGGTGCACGATATAGACCAGCGCCACATAGGAAATCGCGGCCGGGACAATCGCGGTCTTGACGACCTCGATATAGGAAATGCCCACATATTCGGTCATCAGAAAGGCCACGGCCCCCATGACCGGCGGGGTCAGAACGCCGTTGATGGATGACGACACCTCGACCGCGCCGGCCTTGGTGGCGGGAAAGCCCACCTTTTTCATCAGCGGAATGGTGAATGTCCCGGTGGTCACCACATTGGCGATGGACGACCCCGAAATCAGACCCGTGGCCGCCGATGCGATCACCGCAGCCTTGGCCGGACCGCCGCGCAGATGGCCCAGGGCCGCAAAGGCCAGTTTCAGGAAATAGTTGCCCGCCCCGGCCTGGTTCAGCAGAGATCCGAACAGAACGAACAGGAACACAAAGCCCGACGACACGCCAAGCGCCACACCAAAGACACCTTCGGTGGTCAGCCACATGTGGCTCATCGCCTTTTCAAACGACGCGCCTTTCCACTGCACCACTTCGGGCAGGCCCGACCAGCTTCCGAAAAAGACGTAAGACAGGAAGAACAGCGCCACCCCCATCAGCGGGAAGCCCAGCGACCGCCGCGCCGCCTCCAACAGCAGGATGATGCCCACGCCCGCCATGATCAGGTCGGTGGTGTTGGGGTTGCCGGTCCGGTCGGCCACGCCGCGATAATCCCACCACAGGTAGGATGCGGCCACCGCCGCCACGATGGCGACGATCCAGGTCAGCGCCGGAATGCGGTTGCGCGGAGAATTCTTGGTGCCCGGAAAGGCGATAAAGGCCAGCAGCACGGCAAAGCCGAGATGGATCGCACGCGTCTGCGTGTCATTCCACACCCCGATGCCCAGCATGAACGGCAAAGGCGAGGCGATCCAGAGCTGATAGACCGACCAGGCCAGCGGAATGTACCAAAGCGCGTTGCGCCCGAACGCGTCCTGCGGTGCGCGGCCCCCGGTGTCGGCGTCGGCAACAAAATCTTCCAACGCGCTATCGGTGACCGCAGAGTTATCCTGCGCCGTCATGTGCAGCTAGTCCCTTGTTATTGTGGTTGTGGATGGGATCCTGCCAGCACATCGGCCCGGATCCGGCGAAATCGGGCCCCGCAGGGCCCGATCCGTTGATGTCTCAGAGGCGGCTTATTTCCAGCCACGCTCTTGGTAGTACTTCTCGGCACCCGGATGCAGCGGCGCGCTGAGGCCGTCGTTGATCATCTCTTCTTCGGTCAGGCGACCAAAGGCGGGGTGCAGTTTCTTGAAGTCGTCGAAGTTTTCAAAGACGGCCTTGACCAGCACATAGACCACGTCATCCGAGGTGTTGGCGTCGGTCACAAAGGTCGCTTTGGGGCCCCAGGATGCCACATCGGCGTCGTTGCCCGGATACATGCCGCCCGGAATGGTCGCGGCGGCATAGGCCGGGTTTTCGGCCAGCACGGTGTCCATGCCCGATGTGGTCAGGTCCAGCAGTTTGATGTCGCAGGTCGATGTGGCTTCCATCGACGAGCCGTTGGGCAGGCCAGCGGCCCAGATTGCCGCGTCGATCTTGCCGTCGCAGAGCGCTGCGGCCTGCTCGGACGATTTCAGCTCGGCTGCGAGCGAGAAATCGTCAGGCGTGACGCCAGCGGCTTCCATCAGCACGTCGGCCAGAACGCGGGTGCCCGAGCCGGGGTTGCCGATGTTGACGCGCTTGCCCTTCATGTCGGCAACGCTTTCAATGCCGGAATCGGCGCGCACCATCACGTGCATCGGCTCGGGGTGAACCGAGAAGACCGCGCGCAGATCGCCATAGGGCTCGTCGCCGTCAAAGGCGCGCACACCTTCCATCGCAGCCGATTGCACGTCCGACTGGACCACGCCGAAATCCAGCTCGCCTTCGCGGATGGTGCGGGTGTTGTATACCGAACCGCCGGTGGATTCGACCGAGCAGCGCGTGTTGTGTTCCTTGCGGCCCTTGTTCACCAGACGGCAGATCGCGCCACCGGTGGGGTAGTACACGCCCGTCACACCGCCGGTGCCGATGGTGATAAAGGTCTGGTCAGCCTGCGCTGCCCCACCGACGGCAAGACCGGCAGCTACCAGCACACCGGCCATCTTTTTATTTGCAAACATTGTTTTCTCCCTCGTTGCAAACTTGGTGATGTCAATCAGCCTTCGGACCAGTTTTCGCCCAGCTGGCTGATCTGTTCTTCGATTTTTCGAATGCGTGTTTCCGCTTCGTCACCTGCGCGGTTAAGAAGACTGCTGATCATCGTGTCAAGCAGAACCAGCGTGGCCACATAAGATGAAAAGAAATTCGGGGTGTCGCTGGGTACGACAAAGCCGTGATCGGCAAACGGGATCGCGGGCGAACTGTGGCTGTCGGTCAGCACGATCGTCGTCAGCCCGATCTCATGCGCCATGCGCAGCGCCGCGATCGAGCGGCGTGCATAGGGTGTCTTGACCAGCACCAGCACCACATCCCCCGGCCCCATCCGCGACAGAGTGGCCGCCATCGACCCGCCGCTGCGCCCGGCAATGTCCCAGCCATTGCGGAACCACTGCGCCTGATAGCACATGTAATCCAGGATCCCGGCCGATCCGCGCGACGCCACCAGCAGCACCCGTTTGGCCCGGTCCAGCGCATCCACCGCCGCATCCAGCCGTTCAGGCGACATGTTCTGTTCCAGATAGGCGATATTGGCCCCGCCCGCGACGGCCTGCTGATGCAGAAAGCTCATCGCGCCCAGCCCCTGCCCTGCTGCCTGAAGGCTGCGGGCGCGTTCGGAAAAGGGCACCAGCTTTTCGCCCACGGCCAGACGACCGGATTCGCGCATCTGTTCGTAATCTTCGAAGCCCAGGGCCCGCGCCAGCCGCGAAAACGTCGCCGGGGAGACACCGCTGGTCTGCGCCACCGATCGCAAGGACCGGGTGGCCAGCTCGACCGGGTGGTTGGCCACGTAGTCAGCCGCCAGGCGCAGCTTGGCGCTCAACTTTGGGTAATGCACGCTGATGCGATCTTCGATCGACGCCGCCGCTGTCACAGAATCCCCCTTTGGATGAAACGGAGTGTTTCAATCGTTTTCCCAATTGTCAACCAATGAAACATCTGTTTCAGTCACGCCAAACCAGCGGAGAATCCCATGCCCGAGTCCCCCCTGCCCCGGCATGCGTCATCCGTCGTGATCGGCGGTGGCATCATGGGCTGTTCGACCCTGTATCATCTGGCCAAGATGGGCGTGCATGATGCGGTGCTGCTTGAACGCAACGCTCTGACATCCGGCACCACCTGGCATTCGGCCGCGCAGGTGCGCGCGCTGCGCCATTCGCGCAACCTGACGCGCATGATCCGCTATTCGGTGGATCTCTATAGCCGGCTGGAACAGGAAACCGGCCAGTCGGTGGGCTGGATCCAGAAAGGATCGCTGTCGCTGGCCACCAGTCCCGACCGGCTGACCCATATCCACCGGCAAGAGGCGCTGGCCCACGCCTATGGCGTCAATGCCCGGTCGGTCAGCGCAGGCGAAGCGCAAGAGATCTGGCCGCTGATGAACGGCGCGGACGTGCTGGGCGCGGTCTGGTCGCCCGATGACGGGCGGGTGTCGCCATCGGATGTCTGTGCGGCCCTGGTCAAGGCGGCGCGGGGCTTGGGCGCGCGGATCTTTGAACAGACCGGTGTCACCGGCATTCTGACTCGGAACGGGCGCATTTGCGGCGTCGAAACCACCCAAGGGGTGATTGCCTGCGAGGCGGTGGCGCTGTGTGCCGGGCTCTGGTCGCGGGATCTGGGGGCGATGGCCGGGGCGGATGTGCCGCTGGCCGCGTGCGAGCATTTCTATCTGCTGACCAAACCGGTGGACGGCATCACCGGCAACATGCCGACGCTCAGCGATCACGACAATCACCTCTATATCCGCGACGACAGCGGCGGGCTGCTGGTGGGCTGTTTCGAACCCATGGGCAAAGCCATCCATCCCGACCGTCTGGGCCCTGATTTTGCCTTTCAGCTGCTGCCCGAAGACTGGGATCATTTCGAACCGATGATGCAGGGCGCGCTGCACCGGCTGCCCGCGCTGGAAACCGCGCAGGTCAAGATGCTGCTGAACGGACCCGAAAGCTTTACCCCCGACAACGCCTTCATGCTGGGCGAAACGGCGGACACACGCGGGTTGTTTCTTGGCTGTGGGATGAATTCGGTGGGCATCGCGTCGGGCGGCGGGGCGGGGATGAACCTGGCGCATTGCATCGTCCATGGCCGCACCGCCTATGACCTGAGCGAAGCGGACGCCAAGCGCTTTGCCCCTGTGTTCAATTCGCTCGATCACCTGATGGCACGGGCGCCCGAAATCTTGGGCACGCATTACGACATCGCCTATCCCGGCAAACAGCTGCGCAGCGCGCGCAACCTGCGCCTGCTGCCGCTGGATGCCGAACACCGCGCCGCCGGGGCGCAGTTCGACCAGGTCTTCGGCTGGGAAAGACCCCTGTACTTTGGTCAGCCCAACCCGCCGGTGCTGCGGTTCGACCGGCCCGACTGGTTCGATCAGGTCGGGGCCGAGGTCATGGCCGCGCATCGCGGCGCGGCGATCTTTGACGCGTCGTCCTTTGGCAAGATCGACGTGCAGGGCCCACAGGCCGAAGCCTTCCTGCTCAGGACCTGCGCGGGTCAGATGGACCGCGCGCCCGGATCGGTGATCTACAGCGCGATGCTCGGCCCCACAGGCACCTTCCTGTCGGACCTGACCGCCCAGAGGATCGCACCGGACCAGTATCGGCTGTTTGTGGGCACCACCGCGATCCGCCATGATCTGGCCTGGCTGCGCGCGCAGGCCGACGGGTTCGACGTGACGCTGACCGACAGCACCGAAACCTATGCGGTGCTGGGGCTGATGGGCCCGGACGCGGCGCGGATCGTGGCCGAAACCGGCGCGCCCGAGCTGAATGATCTGGGGTATTTCCAGGTCGGCCCCGCCCATATCGCGGGCAAACATGTGCGCGCCGCGCGGCTGTCCTATGTGGGCGAAGCGGGGTGGGAAATCACCTGCCGATCCGAAAACGCCCCCGCGATCTTTGCCGCGTTGCGGGCGGCGGGCGCTGTGCCTGCGGGGCTTTATGCCCAAAGCGCGATGCGGATCGAAAAAGGGTTCTGCGCCATGGGGCACGAGCTGGACGCCGACACCACGCCGATCACTGCGGGCCTTGGGTTCGCGCTGCGCCGGTCGGGCGGCTATATCGGCGCGGGCGCAATCGACGCGGCCCGCGCGCGCGGCGACAGGCCACGCATCCTGTCGCTGCGATTTGACGATGTGGCGGCGGTGCCATTGGGCCACGAACCCATATATCTTGATGGCCAGATCATCGGACACACAACATCCGCCGCGTTCGGGTATCGCGTCGGCGCGCCGGTGGCGCTTGGCATGCTGGACGCCCCGCAGCGCGGCGGCACCAAGGTACAGGTCGATATCGCCCGCACCCTGTGGGACGCCACGCTGGTGACAGGCCCGCTTTTTGACCCCGAAGGCACCCGCATGAAAGGACCGCGCAAATGATCATGGTCGCCCCCAACGGCGCGCGGGCAGGCAAGGCGGATCACCCTGCCCTGCCCATCACGCTGGACGAAACCGTCGCGACCGCCGCCGCCTGCCGCGCCGCCGGGGCCGAGGCGCTGCATCTGCACGTGCGCGATGCCGACGGGCAGCACAGCCTGGATGCCGGGCGCTACCGCGCCACGCTCGACGCGCTGTCGGACACGCTGCCGGGCCTGCCGGTTCAGATCACCACCGAATCCGCAGGGCGCTTTGATCCGGCTGAGCAATATGCGTGCCTGACGCGGGTGCAGCCGCTCTGGGCCAGCGTGTCGATCCGCGAAATGGCCCGTGACCCGACGATCGCCGCCAAGGCCTATGCCGCCTGCGCCGAGATGGGCACGCAGGTCCAGCACATCCTTTACAGCACCGACGACGCTGTCCTTCTGAGCGACTGGCAGCGCGCGGGCCTGATTCCGGCCACCCCGCAAAGCGTGATCCTTGTCCTGGGTCGCTATGACGACGGGCTGCCATCGGACCCTGCCGCGCTGCCTGCGTTTCTGACCGCCCTGCCGCGTGTCGCAAACTGGATGCTGTGCGCCTTTGGCCCCACCGAACATGCCTGCCTGCGCGCGGCCCATGCCAAGGGCGGCGGCATGCGTGTCGGGTTCGAAAACAGCCGGACCGATGCCACCGGTGCCGCCTGGCCCGACAATGCCGCATCGGTGCGCGCCCTGATCGCGTCGCTGCCCCAAGGAGATCAAGCATGAGCCACATCTTCCCCCGCCACAGCCGCAAAGCCCCACCCAAAGCCGTGCGCGGCCAGGGGTGCTATCTTTATGATGAAACAGGGAAATCCTATCTCGACGCATCGGGCGGGGCGGCGGTGTCCTGCCTGGGCCATGGCGATGAAGACATCATCGCCGCCGTGCAGGCGCAGGTGGGGGATCTGGCCTTTGCCCATACCGGGTTCTTCACCTCGGCCCCGGCCGAAGCGCTGGCCGATCTGCTGGTCGCCCATGCGCCGGGCGATCTGGACCGGGTCTATCTGGTGTCCGGCGGCTCAGAAGCGACCGAGGCCGCGATCAAGCTGGCCCGCCAGTACCATGTAGAGCGCGCCGAGCCGCAGCGCCGCCACCTGATCGCCCGCCGCCAAAGCTATCACGGCAACACGCTGGGTGCGCTGGCCGCCGGGGGAAACGCCTGGCGCCGGGCGCAGTTTTCCCCCCTGCTGATCGAGGTCAGCCACATCGCCCCCTGCTATGACTATCTGCTGCGCGCCGAAGGCGAGAGCGCACAGGACTATGGCGCGCGCGCAGCACAAGAGCTGGAAGATGAAATCCTGCGTCTGGGCCCCGACAGCGTGATGGCCTTTATCGCCGAACCGGTGGTGGGGGCCACCATGGGCGCGGTGCCCGCCGCCCCCGGCTATTTCAAGCGCATCCGCGAAATCTGCGACCGCTATGGCGTGCTGCTGATCCTGGACGAAGTCATGTGCGGGATGGGCCGCACCGGCCATCTGTTCGCGTGCGAAGCAGACGGGATCGCGCCCGATATTGCCTGTATCGCCAAAGGCCTGGGCGCGGGTTACCAGCCCATCGGCGCCATGCTGTGCACCGGCCGGATCTATGACACGATCCGCGCGGGCAGCGGGTTTTTCCAGCACGGGCACACCTATCTGGGCCACCCCGTGGCCGCCGCTGCGGGGCTGGCGGTGGTCACCAAGCTGCTGGACCAGGGGCTGGTGCGGCGCGCAGCCGATCAGGGCGCGCGGCTGCAACAGGCGCTGACGGACCGGTTCGGCCAGCATCCCCATGTCGGCGATATTCGCGGGCGCGGGATGTTCCTGGGTCTGGAGCTGGTGGAACACAGAACGACCAGGCAGCCCTTTGATCCCGCACTGGCCCTTGCGGCCGGGATCAAGGCGGCCGCGTTCGAGGCCGGGTTGATCTGTTATCCCATGAGCGGCACGCGCGATGGCAGGCTGGGCGATCACGTGCTGCTGGCCCCGCCCTTTATCCTGAGCGACGATCAGATCGGGGAACTGGTGGACAAGCTGGATACCGCCATCACGGCGGCCCTGCCCAAAACCTGAAACAGACTGTTTCAAAGAAAGCGCCGGGGCGGCGCACCGCCCCGGCTTTGTGCTGTCACGCGAACGGGTCGAACCCGAGTTCCGTGAGTTGCGTGATCAGCAAACTGTCATCGTCAAGGATCCCGTTATTGGCATCCGCGACCAGGTTGGCGCGGCCAAGGTCTTCGGCCTGAACCCCGACAAAGGTGGTCACGTTGCCGCCATTGCCGAGCACTTCGATCTCAAGGTTGCCATCGGCTTCGCGCACCGCAACCTGCGCGCCGCTCAGCGCGTTGAAATCGAACACGTCTTCGGCCACGTCGAACCCTTCGACACGGGTCTGGGCTCCCCAGTTCCAGTTGATGTCGACACTGTCGACCCCGGCCCCGAGAACAACGGTGTCCCCATCGGACCCGCCGCCAGTATTGCCGCCCGTGTTACCGCCCGTGTTACCACCGGTGTTGCCACCCGTATCGCCACCGGTGTCACCACCCGTGTTGCCGCCATCACCTTCGTAGATGCTGCCGGTCATGTCGCCGGTGCGGGTCTGGAAGCCATCGGTGGTCTGGCCTGCGGGCGCCTCGGGCGTCAGCAGCGCGGTGCGATCCACCAGCGTCACATCGTTCTGGTCAAAGCCGAACGGTGTCTCAAGGTTGTCTTCCATCACCTGGTCAAAGTGGAACTCGACCATGCCGGGGATCAGATCGGCCTTGGCCACCCCGGTAAAGGTAAAGCTCTGACCGCTCGGCAGCGACGAGATCTCAAGCCCGTCTTCGGTATCCTCGACGCTCAGGCGTTCGCGGGTGCCGAAGTAGAGGAAGCTGATCTTCATCGAGGTCGGATCGAAATTGTCGATGGTCTCGGCGCGGCCATATTCATGGCTGCGGATATAGATCGTATCCGCCTCGCGCGGGCCGACGCCCTGTTCCCACGACACCACGCCACCCATGTCCTGGCGGAAATGTTCGTTCCCGACCACGCCAAAGCTGTCGATGGTGACATCCTGATAGGTCACACCCTGCACGATCTGTGCGGCATCCGACCAGGGGCTGTCGATGACGATCTCACCAGCCAGCGACTTGGTCACGATCATCCCATGCACCGATGTGCCACCGAAATCGAGCACATCCGCCGCCGGATCAAAGCCGGTGATGTCATCGGCATTGGTATCAGCCCGGTAGATCACACCGCCCAGATCGCTGGACCCGGTGATCTCCGCCGGGTTCGACCCGTCGCTGTCATAGCTGAGCGTATAGCCGCCTTCGGCAGGCGTCACGATCACCTGACCGATCGCATTCGCGATTTCGTTCAGCACCAGCTGGTTGTCGGCCGAGAAGTTGGCGACGCTCAGATCATCCAGACCAAAGCCCGTCAGGATGGTCTGATAGACCACGTCGCCCACGGTGATGCCGATGCGCACGGTCTGACCATAGGTGTCGCCGGATTCTTCGAAGATGATGAAGTCTTCGGCGGTCACATCCGCTTCGATCTCGATCACGTCGCCCATGGCGGGCATGAAGCCGTCGACCACCTGCTGGCCGGTGCCGTAGCCCACGGTGACGTGCATGTGGGTGTGGCCCCCATGTCCGTCCCCGTCCCCGTCTCCGTCGCCACCATCGCCATGGCCACCATCACCGTGACCATCGCCATTGCCAGTGTCGCCATTTCCGGTGTCGCCATCGCCGTCACCATGTCCGCCATCGCCATGACCCGAACCGATCAGGCCCATGATCTCGGCCGCTGCGGTGTCGTCCTGGATGGTGAAGTTCGCCGCCGACAGATCGGCCAGCGTGATCCCCGCCAGGGTCAGCGTCTGGTTGTTCGACGGCACGGCAAAGACAACGCCCTGAGCGGTTTCGGTGACCTCAAGCGCGTCGGCGCCGATCCAGTCCACAAAGATCGTGTCTGATGCGGGATCGAAATCCGAAATCACGGTCTGCGAACCCCAGGCCCAGGTGACGACCACGTCCGCGGTGTCCTTGGTCACGCCTGCGGTGCCATTGCCGGTCGCGCCACCGGTGTTCCCACCCGTGTCACCACTGCCGGTATCGCCGTCACCACTGCCGGTGTCGCCGTCACCATTGCCGGTGTCGCCATCGCCACTGCCGGTGTCGCCGTCGCCATTGCCGGTGTCGCCGTCACCATTGCCGGTATCGCCATCGCCATTGCCGGTATCGCCATCACCATTGCTGGTGTCGCCATCGCCACTGCCGGTATCGCCATCGCCACTGCCGTTATCGCCATCGCCATTGCCGGTATCGCCATCACCATTGCCGGTGTCGCCATCGCCATCGCCATCGCCATCGCCATCAAGGTCGATCACGGGCGTGTCCGCCTCGGCGATGGGTTTGACAATGCCGTCACCGCCAAAGATCGCGTCCCATTCCAGCGCGGATGCGGCGGAAATCTCGTCAAAGCTCATGCCCTTGAACCAGCTGTCCGACGCCGCCTTCAGCAGGCTTTCGGCATCGCCAACAGCGTCATTGGACAGATCCCAGAACATCATCCCGCCCAGACCGTTGGCCTGCGCCCATTCCGATTTCAGCGAAATGGTTTCCGGCGTCTCGATGGAACTGAAGATCTTTTCTTCGGCATTCCAGACAAAGGCGGCCTGCGCCTCGTCATCATAGTAAAGCTTCCAGCCGCTATTGGGATCCTGCACCTTGGCCAGCAGATCCTTGTAGTCATAGACGCCGGCTTCGAACGTGCCGGGGGCCGCGCCGCCCGAGGCCTTGTTCCACGCATCTTCCGGGCCCGTCGCATCCACGTCCTTCCAGCCGCGCGTATACATCGGCGCGCCCAGCACGATTTTGTCCGCAGGCACCCCGTCGGCCAGGTACTGATCCAGCGCGCTGGTGATGTCATAGCGGTTACCGGTCAGGTCGAACATGCCCGCCTGATGGCCGGTGGTGTTTTGCCATGCGCCATAGAAGTCATAGGCCATCATGTTGAAGAAATCGACATTGGGCTCGAGCCCGGCCAGGTTGAAATTCTCGACCTTGTCATGGCCCGCAGGTGCCGCGATCGAGATTTCGTAGCTGCGCCCGGTTTCGGCCTCAAGCTCGTTCAGCTTGGCGCGGATGTCTTCGACCAGCAGCGCATAATTGGCACCGTCCTGCGGGCTGACCGCGTTCGAGCCAAGCCCACCGCCTCCGGGATATTCCCAGTCCAGATCGACCCCGTCGAACATCGGGTAATCGGTCAGGAAGGTCTTGACCGACGCCGCAAAGGTTTCGCGCCCCTCTTCGGTCGCTGCCATGGTCGAAAAGTTGCCCGACAGAGTCCAGCCGCCCACGGCGATCAGGCTCTTGAGATGGGGGTTGGCCTCTTTCAGCTCGGCGATCTGGTTGAAGTTGCCGCGCAGATCCTGATCGGTCCAGCTGTCGGCGACGCCATCGACGCTGTCTTCATCCGAAAACGCCTTGTCCACGGCTGCATAGCTGTCGAACAGCGAAATCTCGTTGTTGCCGTCGATCTTGGCAAAGGCATAGATCAGGTGGGTCAGCTGTTCGGCGGGCACATCCGCGATGTTGTAGTCCCGCCCGTAGATGCCCCATTCGGGGAAATAGGCCGCAACGATCGGTGCATCGGCCGGCACGCCAGAGCCGCCACCGGTGTCACCACCGGTATCGCCGTTGCCTGTGTCACCGCCGGTATCACCGTTGCCTGTGTCACCGCCGGTATCGCCGTTGCCCGTGTCGCCACCGGTATCGCCGTTGCCCGTGTCGCCACCGGTATCGCCGTTGCCCGTGTCGCCACCGGTATCGCCGTTGCCTGTGTCACCACCGGTGTCACCCATCAGCGCGCTCAGTTCCGCGCGGGCCGAGGCGTCCAGCATGTTGATGTTGCTTGCCTGAAGATCCGCCAGACCCACGCCCTGCAGCGTGATCGTCTGCGCGTTCGACGCAATGGTGATCACCAGCGACCCGCCGCTTTCGGAAAAGGCCAGATCATCGGCGCTGAACCAGTCGAAAAAGAGCGTATCGGCCGACGGGTCATAGTCGGTGATCACGGTGTCGGCGCCATAGTTCCAGGTCACCACCACATCGGCATTGGCCTTGGTGATCGCCGCATTGTCCAGCGCGTCACCCGACGCAGCACCGCCCGTGTCACCGCCCGTATCGCCACCGGTATCACCGGGGTTGTTCAGGCCCTCGTCACCGGTCAGCCGGTCTTCGTAATAGGTGATCATCTCGGCCACCGACGGGCTGTCATAGCCACCGAACTGATCCACATAGCGCAGGATCGACGTGCCGTTTTCATCCGTCGACACCGCCCCATTCAGCAGCAGGTTCAGCGTGCCATAGGCCCCGCGCAGATGCGCGGCCGCCAGAATGCCGGTCAGCGTCAGTTCAACCGTCACGGTGCCGCCCGCGCCGTCGCTGTAGCTGGTGGTCTGGCCGATGAAATCGCTCAGGCTCTGACCTGCGTTGTTCAATCCGTTTTCGATGATATCAAGGTTGAAGCCGAACGCTTCGCGGATCGCCACCGACTGGGCGTCCTTGGTCATGAACTCTTCGAGCGACGTCACGCCGTTCTTGCCGGTCCAGGTGCCATCCCAGGTGTTGGTGGCCGCACCGTTGCCATAAAACTGATCATCGTCGTAATAGCCCAGATCAATCAGCAGCGCTTCGCCGAACTGAAAGCCGACAAACCCCAGCGAGTTCATCGAGCGATAGGACATCGTCTCCCATTCGGCGTCGGTCAGAGCACCCCAGCTGGAATAGCCGGGAAAGAAATCCGTAACCGGGCCGCCCGCCCACTGATCCAGCTGCCAGTCCTGGATGATACCCTGAGCATAGCGATCCCGATCCCAGCCCGATTCAAACGCAAGCAACGCAGACAGGAAGTTGTCAAAAGATCCGTTCGACATTGTGGTCCCCATTTCAACCAATACGTGTCGCCTTAATTGGCGCCACCCTCATATAGGCGGGGACCTGGGGAAATTTATGTCATGTTCCCGTCAAACTTTGTAGAGATCTGGCCAGTCGGAGATGTCGGCGGTTTTTCGCCTGAAATCAGATACATCCTGTCTACACGTGGGGTCCGGCCCGTCCAGCGGCGGTAGGCTTGGGTGAAACCGCTCTGGTCCGAAAACCCGCATAGATGCGATATTTCGGCCAGTGACAACCTTGGATCACTCAGGAACGTGTGCGCAAGCTTAAGTTGAGCGAGCGATACAACTTCACGAAAGCTTGTGCCTTCCTGGACAAGCCGCCGCGACAGCGTGCGTTCGGAAATGCCAAAATCAGCCGCCGTGTCGGCCAGCGTCGGGCGGCCCGCGCCCATCCCGTGCAGGATGTGTCGTTCGATCCGCCCCGCCATGGTCAGCGAGCGCTCCGGCACCCGGCTGAGCAACACCTCTCCGTAGCTTGTGAGGTGTTTGAGCAGATCCGCATCCGCGTTGCGAATGGGCAGGACAAGGGCGTCTTCGGCAAAGCGCAGATAGGTCGCCCCGGCATTCAGTTCCACCGGCGCATCATAGATCGACGACAACGCCGATTGCCCACGATTGCGCGCGCTGGCAATGCCGATATGCACCGACAGACGCGCGCGTCCGGTCGCGGCCCGCAGTGCCGTCAGCATCGCACCGATGGCAAATTCGATCAGCTGCACATCCAGCAGCGTCCCCGGTTCCAGCTTGTCGAGCACCAAATCGGCAAAGCCCGGATGTTCGCGCACCTCGACATAGGCGCGCGGGCGCATCACCGGGACAAAGCGGGACACGTGATGCAGCGCGTCGCGCAACGTATCCGAGTTGAACATGATATAGGTCAGCAACGAACTGTTGCGCGGCTCCTGAGCAATGCCGAATTCAGCCGAGGAATAGGGCCGGTTCAGGGCCGATGATAGATACCCCAGAACGCGACTCTCGCAACCGCGCGGGATGGTATCGCCCGGCGTGACCAGTGCGTCGATATCAAGCCCTGCGGCGGCTAGCGCTGCCTCGCGATGGGGACGTGCGGCAGGCTGGTCCAGCAACCCGCGCAGCCAGTGGTTCGGCACCTGGGTGGACAGTTTGCCGTTCCGTTGTGTCGTGGACGTCATATAGGCGGCCTTCATTCGTTCGGGTCGATGCCGCAAACGGATGGGTGCAGGCCGGTGCAGCGGTGATTCGGTTCACCTTATACCCAGTGGGCTTTGTCACGCCATTGCGCGGGTGGGCCGATCGCGGGATTTGCATCCAAGTTCCCCGCGTCACCCCAGCACAGCGGCAAGCCCGGCCCCGAAACAGGCCGCCACAAACAATGCCCCCCAGACCTGCCACAGGATGCACAGGCTGGCGTCGATCTGGGGCGCACCGATCTCTTTCTGGCCGGGTCCATGCACCCATGGCAGATCCCGCATCTGACCGTCATAGCTGCGCGGCCCCGCCAGCGCGACGTTCAGGCAACGCGCCATCGCGGCTTCGGGCCAGCCCGCGTTGGGGGATTTGTGGCGCCGCGCATCCGCCGTGATCGCCGGCCACCGGCGCAGGATCCCGCCAAGCGCTGCAATGGTCAGCCCGGTCAGCCGCGCGGGGATCAGGTTCAGCAGATCATCCATGCGCGCAGCGGCCCAGCCGAATGCCGCATGCCGGGGCGTGCGGTAGCCGATCATGCTGTCGGCGGTGTTGACCATCTTGTACATCACCAGCCCCGGTGCCCCCAGAATCAGGAACCAGAAGGCGGGCGCCACCACCCCGTCGCTGAGGTTTTCGGCAGCGCTTTCGATGGCCGACCGCGCGACCTGGGCTTCGGTCATCTCTGCGGTGTCGCGGCTGACGATCCAGCCGACCTGCGTCCGGCCCTGATCCAGCGACTGGCGCAGCCCATCGGCCACGGCGCGCACATGTTCGACCAGGCTGCGCTGCGCCAGCAGAATGGCCGCGGCCAGGATTTCGGCCACCGGCCCCAGCCAGGCCAGCGCCGCGCCAATCGCCCAGCCCACCAGCATCATCAGGCCAAGCGCGGCGACCCCGCGCAACCGCCGCAGCGCGCCGCGATTGAGCGTCCGGTCCAGCCAGCCCACCACGCGCCCGAACAGCACCGCCGGGTGCGGCAGCCGCGACCAGAGCCAGTCCGGTTCGCCCAGCAGCGCATCCAGGATCAGCGCCGGGATCAGCAGCGCGGCATGGCTCATACCGCCGCCTCGATCCGCGCCCAGCCGGTGTCAGGCGGCAGGCCCACGCGCAGGAACTGGCGGGAATAGGGAAAGACGCGGGTCCAGATGCGATGGCGCGCCAGACGGGTCTGCCAGGCCGCGGCATCATCCACGCGATAAAGGCGGAACAGCGTCGTGCCCCCCGCGATCTGCGCCCCCTGTGCGGTAAACAGCGCATCCAGCCGCGCCGCATCACGGGCAAGGCGCGCGCGGGTCGCATCGGCCCAGGCGGTGTCGCACAGCGCCGCCGCCCCCACACGCAGCGCCGGCCCCGACACCGGCCAGGGGCCCAGCCGGTCCGCCAGCGCCCCCACCAGCGCCGGATCACCAATGGCAAACCCCAGCCGCAGCCCTGCCAGCCCCCAGAATTTACCAAAGCTCTTCAGGATGATCCGCCCGGCCTGCGGGGCTAGGGCGATCAGGCTCTGATCAGGGCAGACATCGCCAAAGCTCTCATCCACGATCCCAAGCGGCGCAGTCAGATCTTCGGCCTGCCAGATCCGCCCGTCGGGGTTGTTGGGATGCACCAGCACCTGCGCGTCGGCAGGGCCAGTTTCGGCCACATCCCAGCCCATCAGGCCAAAGCTGGCGGCATGTTCATTATAGGTGGGCGTGGGGATCGCCACCCGGCCCGGCGCGGCCAGTGTCGGGATCTGCGCGATCAGCGCCGACGCCCCCGGTGCGGCCAGGATCGCGGCCCCGTCGGGCACCTGCCAGAACGCGCGCGCCGCCGCCAGCAGCCGGTCCTGCGCGGCACTGTCGGGCAGCGCGGTCCAGTCGTCAGGATCGAGCCCCTGCACCGGGTAGGACACCGGGTTGATGCCGGTCGACAGATCCAGCCAGTCGGCACGCGCGCCGCCAAAACGGCGGGCCGCCGCGTCGATGCCGCCGCCATGGTCGCGCTTGGCTTCGGGGCGGGGGGTGTCGGGGGTCATCACGGGTGGCAGATCCTGTGCGGGGGTTGCATCGGTTTGCAGGCCATCAAGCGCATTCCGCGCCCCCGCGCAAGCCGCGACAGCAGGCGGGCTGGACGCGCCCCCTGAGGTGGTCATATAAATTGACCAATCAACGCGCGAGGCCCCATGCCGTTTCAAAAGATCAAATCCGAAAAGCTGTCGACGGCTGTGGTCCACCAGATCGAAAGCCTGATCCTGCGCGGCATCCTGCGCCCCGGCGAACGCCTGCCATCCGAACGCGAACTGGCCGAAAAGCTGGGCGTGTCGCGCCCGTCGCTGCGCGACGCGATTGCGCAGCTCGAAGAACAGGGCCTGCTGAGCGCGCGCGCCAGTTCGGGCGTGTTTGTGGCCGATGTTCTGGGCTCGGCCTTTTCACCGGCGCTGACCCGGCTGTTTTCGACCCATGACGATGCGGTGTTCGACTACCTGTCCTTTCGCCGCGACATGGAGGCCCTGACCGCCGAACGCGCCGCCCGGCTGGCATCGGATACCGATCTCAAGGTGGTGCAGGCGATCTTTGACAGGATGGAAGCCGCCCATTCACGGCGCAGCTCGGAAGAAGAGGCCAAGCTTGACGCCCAGTTCCACATGGCGATCATCGAAGCCAGCCACAACGTGATCATGCTGCACATGATGCGGTCGATGTTCGACCTGCTGCAGGAAGGCGTGTTCTACAACCGTCAGATCATGTTCCGCCAGCGCACCACGCGCGAAGCGCTGCTGGATCAGCACCGCGCCATCAACGCCGCGATCCAGGCCCGCGACCCGGACGCTGCCCGCGCTGCGGTGGTGGCACATCTTGACTATGTCTATCAGTCGCTGGCCGACCAGCGCGTGTCCGACCGCAACGAAGCCGTCGCCAAGCTGCGGCTGGAACACGAGCTGGGACAGGGCTGAGCCCGCCCCGTGGCGCGGCGCCTAGCCGTGCCGCCCGGCCAGAAACGCGCGGCATTCGGGGGTTTGGGGGTTGGCGAAGATCTCGGCGCTTGGGCCGATCTCAAGCAGTTTGCCCAGATGGAAATACCCCACCCGATCCGCGATGCGGCGGGCCTGCATCAGTGAATGGGTGATCACCACGATGGAATGATCGGCACGCAGCATCAGCATCAGCTCTTCGACATGCTGCGTGGCAATCGGGTCGATCGAGCCGGTGGGTTCATCCATCAGCAGCACCTCGGGCTGGTTCGACAGCGCCCGCGCGATGCACAGACGCTGTTGCTGGCCGCCCGACAGGGATGTGCCTTCGCGCGTATGCAGCACGTCCTTGACCTCGTGCCACAGGTCGGCGCGGCGCAGGCAGTGTTCCACGTGATCGGCCAGATCCGCGCGGTTGCGCATCAGCCCGTGGATCCGAGCGCCATAGGCGACATTGTCCCAGATTGACGCCGGGAACGGGTTGGGTTTCTGCGCCACCCAGCCAAAGCGGCGGCGATGCACCGGCGGGTCGATGTCGCGCCCGTGGATGTCCTTCCCGCCCATGGTGATGTCACCGGTGATGCGCACGCCGCGCGTGTCGTCATGCATCCGGTTCAGGCATTTCAGGGCCGTGGATTTGCCGCAGCCCGAGGGGCCGATAAAGGCGAGGATCTCGGACGGGTAAAGATCGAAACTGACGTCATCGAGCGCCTGTTTGGCCCCGTAGAACAGGTCAAGGTGGCGCACGGACATGACCGGCGGGGCGTTGCGGTGGGTCGCGGGGATCTGGGGAATGTGGGACAGTCGGGTCTGATCAAGCATGGTGAACCTCCGATTTGCGTCTTGGGTTCAGCATGCGGGGGCCAGGCGCGATCACCTTGATCTGCCCCAAATGCAGGATCACACCCTGCAGATGTCATCAAAAATTCACGAAAAAACCCTCCGGCGCGGGCCGAAGGGTTCGGATCTTGCAGATCGGCTGCGGGTTAGTGCAGGCGGTCTTTGACCTCGGCGATCGAGGCTTTGATCAGCGCGTTGGCATCGCGTGCGGTCATCTGCTTGGCAAGCACATCGCCAGCGGCCGCAATGGCCACGGTGATCGCCTGGTCACGCACTTCGCGCAGCGCGGCGGCTTCGGCCGACGCGATCTGGTCCTGAGCGGCGGCCATGCGGCGCGCGATCGAGACTTCAAGCTCGGCTTTGGCTTCTTCAGCGGCGCGCGCGGCATCGGCTTTGGCCGATGTCACGATGGCTTCGGCCTGGTCTTTCACCTCAAGCTGCTTGCGCTCGAAGGACGCCAGAAGGGTCTGGGCCTCTTCGCGCAGGGCGCGGGCTTCGTCCAGCTCGTTGCGGATGCCGTCGGCACGGTCATCCAGCATCTTGCCGATCAGGGTCGGAACCTTGAAATACAGCAGGACGCCGATGAACAGCACAAAGGCAATCAGCACCACGAAGTTGGTGTTGTTCAGCGAAAAGAACGGGCCCTTGGCGGCCAGCGCCGGGCTGGCAGCCAGCAGGCCGAACGAACCGCTCAGGACAAGGGTCAGTGCATTGCGCATGGTCTTATCCTTTCATCCGGTCGGCCACGGCATCTGCCACGGCTGTGTCTTCGGCCTTGCCACCCATCGCGGCGACGATGTCCACGGCGGTGGCGGCTGCCACTTCGCGCACGGCATCCAGCGCACCGGCGCGGATGTCGGCAATCGCCATTTCCGATTCAGCCGCCTTGGCCGAAATCTCGGCATCTGCCTTGGCAATGGCGTCGTCCAGGTCAGCCTGGATTTCCGCTCGGGTTGCCGCGATCAGTTGCTGGGCCTCGGCACGGGCATCGGCCAGAGCCTGGTTATAGGCCTCTTCCGCCTGCTGCGCCTTGGCCTTGAGGTCCTCGGCAGCGGCGATGTCGTTGGTGATCGTGCCGGCCCGGTCGGCAAGAATGCCCCCGATCCGCGGCAGCGCCACACGCGACAGAATAAGGTAGATCACGACCAGTGCGACAACGAGCCAGAAGATCTGGTTCGGAAAGGTCGTGACATCAAGTTGCGGCATGCCCACGGCGCTTTCGGCGGCGGCGTGGCCTGCCTCGGCTGCGGAATGGCCCGCATCATGCGTCTCGGTTGCCATGTCTTCCTCCTTGGGAACTTGCCGTTACACCGGGCAGCGCGCGTCAGTGGCGCGCCGCCCGGCCGTAAGGATCAGATGTTCCGAAGGATCAGACGGCGAACATCAGCAGCAGAGCGACGAGGAACGAGAAGATCCCCAGAGCTTCTGCAAACGCGATGCCGATGAAGAGGGTCGCGGTTTGCGACGCAGCAGCCGAGGGGTTGCGCAGTGCGCCGGCCAGGAAGTTGGCGGCCACGTTGCCCACACCCAGGGCGGCGATGCCGGTGCCCAGAGCTGCGAAACCTGCGCCGATATGTGCGAGTTGCCCTTCCATGATAGATCTCCTTACGATTGGAAGTTGCGAATGGGATGTTCGGTCCTGTGTGGGGTGGCCCCGATCCGTACCGGATCAGTGGGCCGGGTGCAGTGCATCCTTGAGGTACACACAGGTCAGAATGGTGAAGACGTAGGCCTGGATGAAGGACACCAGAACCTCGATCCCGTAGACGGCCATCACGCCGAGCACGGCAATCGGGGCCACGGCGGTGACCTGCGCAAAGCCTGCGAAAACTTTAAGAACGGCGTGGCCCGCCATGACGTTACCGGCCAGACGCACGGAATGGCTGACGGGACGGACGAAATAGGAAATGAGCTCGATCACAGCCAGCACCGGGCGCAGCGCCAGCGGCGCGCTGGTCGGCCAGAACAGGCCCAGGAACTTGGTGCCGTTCAGCACAAAGCCCAGCACGGTCACGGCGATGAACACGCCAAAGCCCAGAACCGCGGTGACGGCGATATGCGATGTGGTGGTGAAGGATCCTGGGATCAGACCCAGGAAGTTGGCCGTCACGATGAACATGAACAGCGTCATGATATAGGGGAAGTACTTGATCCCGTCCTTGCCCGTGACGTCTTCGATCATCTTGTAGACAAAGCCATAGGCCAGTTCGGCAATGGACTGGCCGTGGCTGGGCACGATCGACCGCTTGGATGTGGTCAGCACCAGAATGCCGATGATCGCCAGGATCGCCAGCGCCAGCCAGAAGGTCACGTTGGTGACGGTGTACCAGTGCACATCGCCCTCGCCGAACAGCGGCTTGACCAGAAACTGGTCCATCGGGTGAAAGCTCAGGCCTGCGTCCTTGACGTGCTCTTCGGTTGCCACGATCAGATCCTCTCGTCGTCTTTGTCGACCGCTGGGGCCGGTTCGTCTGTATCAGCCACCTGCGCCTGGGGCGTCTCGGCGGCCTCTTGTCGGGCCCGGACCTCTTCGGCGCTGCGCATCATCGTTTTGACGCCGGCCGCCAGGCCCAGGAATATGAACAGCACCATGAATATGGGGGATGTGCCAAACAGGGCATCCAACCCGTATCCCATGCCAAAACCGATCCCAAGACCGGCCACAAGTTCGATCACCATGCGCCAGGCAAGCTGTGCCTGAGTATGATGCTCTTCCCCGCGCGAGGCCGGTTCCTTTGCCTGTTTGGCCGCCGCGATCCGTTTGTCCAGCTGCGCCAGGCGCTGTGAACGATCGCTGTCATTGTCGGCTTGGGTCACGCAAAGGGCCCCTCGTGGTTCGACACGATAGCTAGAGGGGGCGGGGCAAGGAGTCAATCATCCAGATGCGCGCAGCGCAGCATGATCAAGGCATTGATTTTCCATCGTTTTGCCAAAGGCCGCCGGGCACCGGCCTGCGTCATTTGCGCCGGTCGGGGCGCAGATGCGGGGTTTGGACATATTCAACCAATTGGTTGACGATCCCTTACTGGCCGCGTTAGCGGGTTCTGTATGACTGATGATCTCGACACGGCCTTTGCGGCGCTGGCCGATCCCACGCGGCGCGCGATCCTGTCGATGCTGCTGGAAGACGACATGGCCGTGACCGATGTGGCCGAGCCGTTCGACATGTCGCTGGCCGCCATCTCCAAGCACCTGACCATCCTCACCCGCGCAGGCCTGATCAGCCAGGAAAAACGCGGGCGCGTGAAATGGTGCAAACTGGAACCCGGCGCCCTGCGGGCCGCTTCGGTCTGGATGCAGGGCTTTGGACAGTTCGAACCCGTCCATCTGGATGCGTTCGAGCGGTTTCTGGAACAAGAGCTCGACAACGGCTGACCGCGCGCCGCACCGGGTCACCCCCCGTCGTCGCGCAAAAGCAACCCAAGCGCCAGGCCGGTCAGCGCGATCCCCACCAGCACCAGCGGTGTGGGGGCCGGTGCCCCAAGCGCGATTTCCCACAGGATCACCCAGGCCGGGGTCAGATAGGTATAGGCCATGACCTTGGCCGATGGCAGGCGCAGCGTACCGATCAGCACCATCACAAAGGATGCGCAGGTGGCAAAGACCGACAGATAAGCCAGCGCGATCCAGACCCGTGGCGGCAGCGCCGCCCAGTCCGTGACCCGGATGTCGCCCCAGCCATAGGCGGTCAGACAGATCGCGCCGGCCACCAGAATGCCCAGCACAAATACCACCGGCGGTTCGCCGCGATTGAGCAGCCGCACCATGGGCGTATAGGCCGCATGCGCGATGCAGCCCAGAAAATAGATCCACTCCCCGCGCCCGATCTGCAGGGCCTGCGCGGCCTGCCAGTCTCCGCGAAAGATCACCCACAGCGCGCCGGTGGCCCCGATCGCCAGCGCCAGCGCCATGCGCGGCGTTGTCACCTGCCGCAACAGCAGCCAGCCGAACAGGCCCGACAGCACCGGCGTCAGCGTAAAGACCGCCGCCGCGCTGACCGGCGGGGCGGTTTTCAGCCCTTCGAACATCAACACGAAATAGCTGCCGAACAAAGCGCCCAGCACCGCATAGCGCCAGGGCGCGGCAAAGGCGCGGCGGGGGATGCCCGTGCTCGCCACCGCCACCGCCGCCATCAGCAGCGCCGACAGGCCAAAGCGCACTGCCGTCAGCGCGGCGGGCGCCACGTCATTGGCCACCCGCGCCCCAAGCGCAAAGGATCCCGCAACCAGCGCCGAAAAGGCCAGCATGGCCAGATGGCCCTGGGCCTGTGGCGTCATACGGTCCAGTCCCGCGCGCGGGCCTTGAGAAAGCTCAGAAAGCTTTGCACCTTGGTGGTGCGATGCAGATCCACATGGGTCACCAGCCACAGCGGCGCGGCCCATTCATCCATAGGTGGCAGGATCTCGACCAGGTCGTCGCGGCGCGCGGCTTTCCAGATCGGCAGAAACCCGATCCCCGCCCCCGCCAGCACCGCGCTTTCGATACCGTCGGCATCGCTGCCGCTGAAGATGAACGCTTCGGGCGGGACACGGTCGCGCATCCACCGATCAAAGGGCGCGCGGCTTTTGGCGTTGTCATTGCAGACAAAGCGGTGCTGCGCAAACGCGCCCGGATCATCCGGCCGCCCGTGCCGTTCGACATAGCCCCGCGTCGCATAAAGCCCGACACCCAGCGTCAGAAAGGGTTGCACCACATTGTCCGGCTGATCAGGCGCAGCACCTGCGCGGATGGCCACATGCGCTTCGCCATATTCCAGACGAAACAGCCGGTCCCCGCTGAGATAGCGCAGGTTCACATCCGGATGGCTGTCCTGAAACGCCACCAGTTCGGGCACCAGAAGCTGCGACAGCGATGACAGAGAGGTCACGACAAGCTCGCCGCTCACATCATCGCCCTGCCCCTTGAGACGGCCCACCAGCTGGTTGAACTGATCATCCGTGGCCTGCGCCACGCGCAGCAGGTCGCTGCCCGCTTCGGTCGGGGTATAGCCGCGCGCATGGCGCTGAAACAGCTTGACCCCCAGACGCGATTCAAGCGCGTCAATATGGCGGATCACGGTGGCGGGGTGCACGCCCAGCACCTCGGCCGCGCCGCTGACCGTGCCCACGCGCGCCACCTGATAGGCGGTTCTGACCTCGTCCCAATTGTCCATCTGCCGCTGCCCTCTTTGTCATTTACCTGTGCAAAATCCCACAGCCCCTGTTGATCTAGCGCCGTTTTGTTCAACTGCGCAAGGTGACATCTTGGGGGTCAGAGTTTCGAGACCGCATTGGGGTTCCATCATGACCAACACCGTTCTTCACATCGACGCCTCGGCCCGCGCCGACGGATCTGTGTCCCGCCAACTGAGCGCCGCCGTGGTGGACCGCCTGGGCGCCGGCCGCGTGATCCGCCGCGATCTGGCCAACGCGATCCCGCAGATCACCGAAACCTGGGTGGGTGCCAATTTCACCCCGGCCGACGCCCGCGACGCGCTGCAGCGCGACACGCTGGCGCTGTCCGACGCGCTGGTGGATGAGCTGCAGCAGGCCGACACCGTGGTGATCGGCGCGCCGATGTACAACTTTGGCATTCCCGCCAGCCTCAAGGCCTGGATCGACCAGATCGCGCGGGCCGGGCTGACATTCAAATACACCGACACCGGGCCCGTGGGCCTGCTGGATGGCAAGCGCGCCATCGTGGTGATTGCCACGGGCGGGGTTCCGGTGGGCGCCCCGGTGGATTTCGTGTCGCCCTATCTGCGCCATGTGCTGGGCTTTGTGGGCATCACCGACGTGCAGATCATCAGCGCAGATCAGCTCAATGCCGATGCCGACAGCGCGCTGAGCGCCGCACAGGACAGCATCGCCGCGCTGTGATGACAGGCTCTGGCCGGGCCCCACCCCGGCCAGAGACACTGTCCGGGTTTTGCACTTGCTATTTCCGATTGTTTTTGTCAGATACCGCGCCGACCCAGCCAGACCATCCCGCCCGGTCATGATGAGATCACACACCGGGGACAGGTACATGTCGGATATATCAAGGGATCTTCTGGCCGCGGACGCGCTGGCGCGGCAGTTTGGCGTTGCGATGAACCCCAGACTGCGTGCAGCCCTTGAAGGTGACACGCGCTTTCCCGCCCGCGCCGCTTCGCCGCGCCCGCAGGCGCCGGTGTCGCCCGAAACGCTGCCGCAGAACGTGGTGCCGCTCAGCCCGGCGCAATCGGGCAAGGGGCGCAAACAGGCATGACCACCCCACCCAAAGCCCCGATCCGCCGTCTGGACGCCTATGGGTTTGACGGAACCGAACGCGCGCTTCTGCCGGTTCTGCGCAATCTGCTGACCAGCTTTGATCAGCCCGACAGTCAGGCCTGGCTGATCGCCCAGCGGATCGCCGTCGAAGCGCTTGGCGAAACCCGTGGCCTGATGGCCGCGCATCTGGCGGGCAAGCTGGTGGCCAGCCTGCATGAAACGGCGTCCGACCCGCTGCATTTTCACGACCCGCTCTGCCCTGATCAGCGCGAGTTGCTGACCGAAGACGAACTGGCCCTGATGCGGATGCTGCACCACATGCGGCGCGACAATGTTCCCGCAGCGCGCGATGCGGTGGACCGGCTGGGCCGGGGGCGGCATGACCCGCATGTGATCCGCGCAGCCCTGACCCTGGCCAACCGCCTGCCCCGCGACGACGCCCCCAAGGCCCCGCCCAAGGCCCCCGCGCGCGGGCGCCCCGTTCTGCGCGTGGTGTCCTGAGCGCCCGCTAGGCCCGCGCGGCGACCTCGTCGGCATAGCGGGCCTGCATCGCCTCAACCGCCTTGGCGTGTTGATCGGCCAGATCGGGCCGCAGCTTTTCGGCGCGTGCAGCCGCGCCCATGGTCGCCATGTGGTGCCCCTGAAAATGCGGCATCACATCGCGCGCGATCAGCTCGTAGGATTTCAGCGTCGCCGCCGGATCGGCCCAGTTATGGGCCAGCATCAGATAGGCCCCGAACCCGCCATTGGACTGTTTCATCAGCCGGTCGATCTGCGCGATGGCCATATCCGGCGTGCCGATCGCACCAAAGCCGCTTTCATTGACGAATTCGATCATCTCTTTGACGTTGTTGCCCGGCACCGCCATCTGCGGGAAGGCCGCCACCGCCTGGAAATAGTGGAACCACTGTTCGATCCCGTATTCCACGTCGCGATAGGCCTGATCCATCGTGTCGGCGATATGCACCAGCCCGACAAGCCGCCATTTCGACCGGTCGACCGCCTTGCCATGGGCGCGGGCTTCGGCTTCGATCACATCCCAGTGCAGCGCCAGCGCATCGAATCCCGCCGCCGATGTGGCGCCGATCGACAGCATGCCGGTGCCATGCCGCCCGGCCAGGCGCGGCCCCGCAGGCGACGCCACCGCCGCCGTGGCCACATCGAAAAGCGGGCTGGAATAGGGCCGCAGATGCAGCCGCGCATCCCGCAGATCCCAGCGGTCATTGCTGAAACTGATGGGCTCGTCGCTTTGCAGCAGATGCATGATGACGCCCAGGCTGTCTTCCAGAAGACCACGTGTCTGGGACGGATCAAGGCCGATCATGCGCGCATCGGTGGGCAGCGCCCCCGGCCCCACGCCCAGCATCACCCGCCCTCGGGTCAGGTGATCAAGCTGCACGATCCGTTCCGCCACCCAGAGCGGGTTGTGATAGCTCAGCGACACAACCCCGGTGCCCAGCCGGATGTGGCGGGTGCGTTCGGCGGCGGCCATGATGAAGATTTCGGGGCTGGCGATGATCTCGGACCCGGCGGAATGGTGTTCGCCGATCCAGGCCTCGTCATAGCCGCAGCGGTCCAGATGCTGGATCAGCTCCAGATCGTTTTCCAGCGCCAGCGTCGGGTTGATGCCCGGCTTGTGGAACGGGGCCAGAAAGATGCCAAAGCGCAGTCGGTTCTGCATGTCTTGTCCTCCCATTGCATGCGGCTGCGACCCGCGCATCGCTTTGGGCGCGGTGCAGATCGTCCCAGCCTGCGGGCGCGGGGGCGATTCGGGCAAGCCGGGCCTGCCCGCCGGCATCCGCGCGCAATTGCCTTTGCGCGGGGGCTTGCCTAGGGTCGCGCCATGCCTTGGCCACGAAATACCCCGCCGCAGCGCGACGGCGACGCCAGCGCCGGGATCGAGGTCACCGATGAGTTCGAGCCCTTTGCCCAGCGCAACGACATCTTTACCCGCGCCTTCTGGGACGACCGGGTGCGGTCGAAACAGACGGATGCGTTCTTTGCCTCGTACCGGATGGAGGCCACACCCCGGCGCGGCGACGGCTTTGCCCAGCGCGATTTTGCCCTGCGCAACGCGGCCTGGCTGGTGTCGGACATTCTATCGAACCGCAACGCCGATCGGGGCCTGCGCGAAGGGTTTCAGGCCCCGATCCAGCCCGACACCCCCGTTGCCCCGCAGACCGTGCCGGTCGATGACCCGGCGCGCATGGCAGGCGAAATCAAACGTGTCGCGCGGTTCTTCGGCGCCGATCTGTGCGGCATCACCGATTATGACGACCGCTGGATCTATGCCGCGCGCGTCGACACCCGCGACATGTCCGACGCCCCCCATGATCTGCCCACGGGCCTGACATCGGTCATCGTGCTGGGCCACGAAATGGATCAGGAGCTTGTCGCCACCTACCCGTCGGCCCTGGCCGGGGCCGCGACGGGGCGCGAATACAGCCACGAGGCCGCGATTGTCATGCAGCTGGCCGCCTATATCCGCAATCTGGGCTATGAGGCCGTGGCGTCGATGAACGACACGGCGCTGGTCATCCCCTATGCGGTCAAGGCCGGGTTGGGGGAATATGCCCGCAACCAGATGGTGATCACCCCGGAATTCGGGCCCCGCCTGCGGTTTTCCAAGATCTTCACCAACCTGCCGCTGGCCCATGATGCCCCCCGCCCCCAAGGGGTCCGGGCGTTCTGTGACATCTGCACACGCTGCGCCGATGCCTGCCCGGTCAAGGCGCTGCCCTTTGGGCCACCATCGACCGACACCGCCAATGTCTCGGCCATCCGGGGCGTGCGCAAATGGACGTCGGATGCGGAAAAGTGCTTTTCCTTCTGGGCCAAGCTGGCATCGGATTGCGCGATCTGCATGCGGGTCTGCCCGTTCAACCGCGATTTCAGCCGCTGGCAGGATCGGCTGTGGCTGAAACTGGCGCTTGGGCGGCTGCGTCGGCTGGCCCTGTGGCTGGCGCGGGATCATGGCAAGCGGCGCAAACCCGGCGACTGGTGGCACCGGGCCGGGGGCTAGCATGAGCCGCGCCGCGACCCGCGCATGCCTGACACATGCTTGACTCGGGCCGGGTTCAGGCGTATCCGGCCCCAAACCCCGGAAGCTTTCTGAGTCTTCCGGTCCCGGTGTCGTACCGGGATCGCCCTCCACCAGCGCGTTGCGCCCGTGGGGGCAAGCCTGCTTGGCTTGACCCCACAGTGTTTTCGCATTCGGGGGCAAACCCGTTTGGCTTGACCACACGGGCTTTGCATCGGGGGGCTGCACGATCTGAACCCGCGTCATCCCGCGCGGTTTGTAGAATACCTCGCCTGCCCTTACCTTGGGGGCGCATCGCAACCGGCTGAAAGGAGCCCGAGGCATGTTTGAAAATCTGTCAGAACGCCTCTCAGGTGTCTTCGACCGGCTGACCAAGCAGGGCGCACTGAGCGAGGACGACGTCAAAACCGCCCTGCGCGAAGTACGCGTGGCCCTTCTTGAAGCGGACGTATCGCTGCCCGTGGCACGGGACTTTGTCAAAAAGGTACAGGACCAGGCCACCGGGCAGGCGGTGACCAAATCGGTCACGCCGGGCCAGCAGGTCGTCAAGATCGTCCATGACGCGCTGGTCGATGTGCTGCGCGGCGACGAAGATCCCGGCGCGCTGAAAATCGACAACCCGCCCGCGCCGATCCTGATGGTCGGCCTGCAGGGCTCGGGTAAAACCACGACCACCGCCAAGCTGGCCAAACGCCTCAAGGAAAAAGAAGGCAAGCGGGTGCTCATGGCCTCGCTCGACACCAACCGCCCCGCCGCGATGGAACAGCTGGCGATCCTGGGCACCCAGATCGGCGTCGATACCCTGCCCATCGTCAAGGGCGAAGACCCCGTTGCCATCGCCAAGCGCGCCAAGACACAGGTGTCGCTGGGCGGCTACGATGTCTATATGCTCGACACCGCGGGCCGCCTGCACATTGATCAGGAGCTGATCGCACAGGCCGCAGCCGTGCGCGACGTGGCCCAGCCCCGCGAAACCCTGCTGGTGGTCGATGGCCTGACCGGTCAGGACGCCGTCAATGTGGCCACCGAATTTGACGACAAGATCGGCGTCAGCGGCGTGGTCCTGACCCGGATGGACGGGGACGGGCGCGGCGGTGCGGCCCTGTCGATGCGCGCGGTCACCGGCAAACCCATCCGCTTTGTCGGCCTGGGCGAAAAGATGGACGCCATCGAAACCTTTGAACCGGATCGCATCGCGGGCCGGATCCTGGGCATGGGCGACATCGTGGCGCTGGTCGAAAAGGCCCAGGAAACCATCGAAGCCGAACAGGCCGAGCGCATGATGAAGCGCATGGCCAAGGGTCAGTTCAACATGAACGACCTCAAAATGCAGCTTGAGCAGATGATCCAGATGGGCGGCATGCAGGGCCTGATGGGCATGATGCCGGGCATGGGCAAGATGGCCAAGCAGGTTGAAGAGGCCGGGATGGACGACAAGGTGCGCAAGCGCCAGATCGCCCTGATCCAGTCGATGACCAAACGCGAACGCGCCAACCCCCAGCTGCTGCAGGCCAGCCGCAAGAAACGCATCGCCGCAGGCGCGGGGATGGATGTGAGCGATCTCAACAAGCTTCTGAAAATGCACCGGCAGATGTCGGACATGATGAAGAAGATGGGCAAGATGGGCAAAGGCAAAATGCTGAAACAGGCCATGAAGGGCATGTTCGGCAAGGGCGGCCCGTCGCCCGAAGATCTGGCCGCAGGCATGGATCCCAAGGCGCTCGAAGCGGCTGCCAAACAGATGGGCGGCAAGCTGCCCGGCGGTCTTGGGGGCATGGGCGGTCTGGGCGGCGGCGGCATGCAACTGCCTCCGGGCCTGAGCGGCTTTGGCAAGAAGAAGTAAACACGCGATGCCGTCGTTCTGGTCCAGATCCTCAGCACCGCAGACCTGTCCGCCCGTCGTGGCGGTACAGGGCGTGCGCTTCGGTGTTTCACCGAACGACCGCCGCTGCGCGCGCGGATCAGGAGGCGTGCAATGACCACCGCGCCGATCCTCACCACCGAGCGCCTGACCCTCCGCCCCCACCGGGTGCAGGATTTTGCGGTCATGACCCCGCTTTTTGGCAGCGACTGGTCGCGCTACATGGGCCCGCCCACATCCGAAGTCGAGCTGTGGCGCTGGATCGGCGCGGAAATTGCCAGCTGGCCGCTTCTGGGCTTTGGCTCCTGGGGTGTGGATCTGACCGAAACCGGCGACTTCATCGGCCAGATCGGCATCAACCAGCCGCCCAACTTTGCCGAACCCGAACTGGGTTGGTGCGTCTGGCCTGACTACGAAGGCAAAGGCTATGCCTTTGAAGCCGCCCAAGCCGCGCGCGACTGGGGGTTCAACACCCGCAAGCTGACCACGCTGGTCAGCTATATCGACCGCCGCAACGCCCGTTCTATCGCGCTGGCCGAACGGCTCGGCGCCAGCCGCGATGACAGCGCCGCCCGGCCGGATGCCGAAGATGTGGTCTATCGCCATCCCGGACCCGAGGATGTGTGATGACAGACATCCTTGAAACCCAACGCCTGATCCTGCGCCGCCCGCGCGAAGATGACTATCTGGCCGAAGTCGATTTTTATCAGACCGAGGCGTCCAGATTTGTCGGCGGCCCGAAACCCGCACATCAGGTATGGCGCAACATGGCCATGCTGGCCGGGCACTGGCAATTCCGGGGCTATGGGTTCTGGGCGGTCGAAGACAAGCAGACCGGCACCTATCAGGGCCGTGTCGGGCCGTGGTTCCCGCTGGGCTGGAAAGAGCGCGAAATCGGCTGGACCCTGATGCCCGGCGCAACCGGCAAGGGCTATGCCACCGAAGCCGCATTTGCCGCCCGCGCCCATGCCTATGACGTTCTGGGCTGGGATACGGCGATTTCGCAGATCGACCCGAAGAACGAACCGTCCAGGGCCGTCGCCCGCCGCCTCGGCGCTGTCTTCGAAAGCATCTTCGAAGATCCCGAATACGGCCCGATCGAAATCTGGCGCCACCCCCATCCCGACGACCAATCGGGCGGCATGGAGGCCTATGCATGACGGTCACCATCCCCACGCTCGAAACCCGGCGCCTGGTGCTGCGCGGCCCCGAACCGCAGGACTATCCCGATTTCAAGGCCACCTTCACCAGCTACCGCGCCCGCTTTATGGGCGGGCCGCTGAACGCCTATGAGGCGTGGATGCTCTATGCCGCCGAAATCGGCCACTGGCAGATCCGCGGCTACGGGATGTGGATGATCCATGACAGGCTGACGGATGAAACCTATGGCATGGCGGGCGGCTGGAAACCGGCCAAATGGCCCGAAGCCGAAATCGCCTGGGTGATCTGGCCCGACGCCGCCGGGCGCGGCATCGCGCTGGAAGCCACCCACGCGGCGCGGCGCTATCTTTATGACACCGGCGGCTGGACCGGGGCCGTCAGCTATATCGACCCCAAGAACCTCGACAGTATCCGGCTGGCCGAACGGCTGGGCGCGGTCAAGGACAAGACGGCCGCCACCATTGACGGCCATGACGCGGTCTATCGCCACCCGACACCCGCACAGCTGCACGACAGCCAGCTGTCACATGGGATCGAGATGGAAATCTCGCACTATGCCGACCCGATGTTCAAACCGAAAGGATGGGCCATTGACTGACGACACCGCCCGCGCCGCCGAGCTGCTCAAGGGGCACCGCGCCTCGATCGACCGGCTGGACGCAATCCTCGTCTACACGCTGGGCGAACGGTTCAAACACACCCAGGCGGTGGGCCTGCTCAAGGCCCAGCACGACCTTCCCCCGTCCGATCCCGCGCGCGAAGAAACGCAGATCGCACGGCTCGAAGACCTGGCGACCCAGGCCGATCTCGACCCGGAATTCGCCAAGAAGTTCCTGAACTTCATCATCGCTGAAGTCATTCAGCACCACAAGAAACACCAGGCATAAGCCGGCACATCCCCGGCCCACCATTGATAAGGAGAACACACCAATGGCCATGAAAATCCGTCTCGCCCGTGGCGGCACCAAAAAACGCCCCTTCTACCGCATCGTGGCGGCTGACAGCCGCATGCCGCGCGATGGCCGCTTCATCGAAAAGCTGGGCACCTACAACCCGATGCTGCCCAAAGACAGCGAAGAGCGCGTGAAAATGGACCTCGACCGCGTCAAGCATTGGCTCGACCAGGGCGCCCAGCCCACCGACCGGATCAGCCGTATGCTCGAAGCCGCAGGCGTGATCGACAAGAAAGAGCGCAACAACCCCAAGAAGGCCGAGCCGGGCCAGAAAGCCAAGGACCGCGCTGAAGAAAAAGCCGCCAAGGCCGCTGAAGCCGCCGAAGCAGCCGAAGAGGCCGCAGCCGAATAGTCGGCCCGGCGGGACAGGATACGGGATGGTGGGCGGGGCGATGCCGCAGGCGAGCGTCGTCCTCCATCCCGATCCCCCGCCACCCAATCTGCCATGTTCCGGCTCCTGCGCCTTGCCCTTCTGATCGCCATCGCCTTCGTGGTGGGCGTGATCCATGAACGCAGCCGTCACCAGACGGCCTGCGCCGAAACCGCTGGAACCTGGTCAGACGGGCTCTGCCAGTTACAGGCACCTGCCGATGGCTGAACCCGCCCCATTTTCCGACAGCTTCCAGCACGAGCTTGACCGGCTGCTGCGCCTGCGCCGCGACGTGCGCCGCTTTCGCACCGACCCGGTGGATGAGGCGACGCTGGATCAGGCGCTCAGCGCCTTTTCGCGCGCCCCTTCGGTCGGGCTGTCCGAACCCTGGCGCATCCTGCGCATCGACAGCCCCGACGCGCGCCGCGCCGCGCTCGACAATTTCCGCGCCGCCAATGACCGGGCCCTGCAGGGCTATACGGGTGCGCGCGCCGCACGCTACGCCACACTCAAGCTTTCGGGCATGCAAGAGGCCCCGGTCCAGCTGGCCGTGTTCTGCGACGACGGCACCACCAAGGGCCACGGGCTGGGCGCCGCCAGCATGCCCGAAATGCGCCGCTATTCGGTGGTCAGCGCCATCACCCTGTTCTGGCTGGCGCTGCGGGCCCAGGGGCTTGGGCTGGGCTGGGTGTCGATCCTTGATCCGGTGCAGCTGGCGCGCGACCTCGACGCGCCGGACAACTGGCATCTGATCGGATATTTCTGTATCGGCTGGCCTCAGGACACCGGCGACACGCCCGAACTGGAAACCCTGGGATGGGAAACGCGCGCGCCCGCGCTTCACATCGAACCGCGATAAGCCTGGAAGGCCCACCGCCATGAGCGACCCATCTGATCCCCCTGATCCCTCCGATCCCGAATATGTCTGCGTCGGCGCCATCGCCGGATCCTTTGGCGTGCGCGGCGAAGTGCGTCTGAAAAGCTTCTGCGCCATCCCCGACGACATCGAAAGCTACAGCCCCCTCACATCCGCCGATGGCGCCCAAAGCTATCCGCTGGTGCTGACCCGCCCGATCAAGAACGGCTTTGCCGCCCATGTCGGCGGTGTCGAGACCAAGGAAGAGGCAGACGCGCTCAAGGGCGTACAGCTTTATGCGCGGCGCGATCAGCTGCCCACCCTGCCCGATGACGAATTCTATCATGCCGACCTGATCGGGCTGGATGTGTTCGACACCGGAGGCACGCGTCTGGGGCAGGTCAAATCGGTGCAGAACCACGGCGCCACCGATCTGCTGGAAATCCACGGGCCGGGGCTGCGTGCCACGGTGCTGCTGCCCTTTACCCGCGCCGCCGTGCCCACCGTCGATCTGGCGTCGGGGCGGATCATCGCCGACCCGCCCGACGGGCTGTTCTGAGGCCCCGCCATGACCGACACGAAAGACGACACACCCGACCCGTCGCCCGGCCGCGCGCTTGGGCGCAAGACCATCCGCCCCACCCTGACCCCGCGCGAACTGATGACACCCACCCCCGATCTTGCGGGCGTGTGGAAGGCGCGGGTTCTGACGCTCTTTCCGCAGGCCTTTCCCGGCGTGCTGGGCGAAAGCCTGACCGGCAAGGCGCTCAAGGACGGGCTGTGGCAGCTCGAAGCGCTGGACCTGCGCCGCTTTGGCATCGGCAAGCATCGCAATGTCGATGACACGCCGGCGGGCGGCGGGGCCGGCATGGTGCTGCGCGCCGATGTGCTGGGCCCGGCGATCGACACGGCCATGGCGGGCACCGGCCCGCGCTGGCCGCTGATCTACCTGTCGCCGCGCGGCAGGCCGATGGATCAGGCGCTGATGCGCAACCTGGCGCGCGCCGACGGGGTCACGCTGCTTTGCGGTCGCTTTGAAGGGGTCGATGAGCGGGTGCTGGAACATTACAATGTCCAGGAGGTCTCGCTTGGCGATTTCGTCATGACGGGCGGCGAAATCGCGGCACAGGCCCTGATCGACGCCACCGTGCGCCTGCTGCCCGGCGTGCTGGGCAATGCCAGCTCGACCGAAGAGGAAAGCTTTTCCTCGGGCCTGCTGGAGCATCCGCAATATACCCGCCCCGCCGACTGGCAGGGCCGCACCATTCCCGATGTGCTCATGTCCGGCCATCACGGCCGCATCGACGCCTGGCGGCGCGCCCGCTCAGAAGAGATCACGCGCGCCCGCCGCCCCGATCTGTGGGCGGCCTATACCGCGGCCCAAGACGACACCGAATGACCGATCCGCTTGACATCTTTCTGGTCGCGGTGCCGGGGCTGGAACCGATGCTGGCCGCCGAAGCGCGTGAACTGGGGTTAGACGGCGTCAAACAGACCCCCGGCGGCGTGAGCGTGACCGGCGGCTGGGATGACGTCTGGCGCGCCAATCTGTGGCTGCGCGGCGCCAGCCGGGTGCTGGTGCGCATCGGCGGGTTCCGCGTGATGCATCTGGCGCAGTTGGACAAGCGGGCGCGCAAATTCCCCTGGGCCACCACGCTGCGCCCCGACATCCCCGTCAAGGTCGAGGTTACCTGCCGCAAATCCCGCGTCTATCACGACCGCGCCGCGCGCCAGCGCATCGAAACCGCGCTGACCGAAAGCGCCGGGATCACCGTTGCCGATGACGCGCCGATCACCCTCAAGACCCGGATCGAGGATGATTTCTGCACCTTTTCGCTCGATAGCTCGGGCGACGCGCTGCACAAGCGCGGGCACAAGGTGGCGGTGAACAAGGCCCCCATGCGCGAAACCCTGGCCGCGCTGTTTCTGCGCGCCTGTGGCTATGACGGGCGCGAACCGGTGCTGGACCCGATGTGCGGATCGGGCACCTTCGTGATCGAGGCCGCAGAATGGGCCGCAGGGCTGGCGCCGGGCCGGTCGCGGCGCTTTGCCTTTGAAGACTTCGCCAGCTTTGACGCCGCCGCCTGGCAGGCGCAAAGGGCACCGGCGCCGGCTGCCACCCCCGATCTGACCTTTTTCGGGTCCGACCGCGACAAGGGCGCCATCGCCATGAGCCAGCAGAATGCCGACCGCGCGGGCGTCTCTGCGATCACCCGCTTTGATCCGCTGGCCGTCAGCGATCTGCAACGCCCCGACGGGCCGCCGGGGCTGGTCATCGTGAACCCGCCCTATGGCGCGCGGATCGGCAACAAGAAACTGCTCTATGCGGTGCACAACGCCCTGGGCCGCGCGCTGCAAGAGCGCTTTGCAGGCTGGCGCGTGGGCCTGATCACCACCGAAGCGGGGCTGGCGCGCGCCACCGGCCTGCCCTGGCGCGACACCGGCCCGCATGTGGCCCATGGCGGGCTCAAGGTGCGGCTGTGGCAGACCGGCGCGCTCTAGCGCTGCGCCGCGCAAACAGGGCTTGATCCGATCCGCCCATGGCCGTATACGGCCACGGTCCGAGTCTGCCCTGCAGCCCCGGACCGTTTTCGCGTTGCCGCCCTTTGCATTCTTCTGCATCCGGTATGGGGACCGATCACGACCCGGAAGAAAATGACGACCTGATCTCTGGCGGGCGCTGCGGCGGACCCGGTGAAGACCAAGAGCTCTGAGGCCGCGCCACACCTTCGTGGATCAACCACGAGCAGATAGGAGATGTTGCGATGGACCTGATCGCACAGCTTGAGGCGGAACAGATTGCCGCCCTGGGGAAAGAGATCCCCGATTTCAAAGCCGGTGACACCATTCGTGTCGGCTATAAAGTGACCGAAGGCTCGCGTTCGCGCGTTCAGAACTACGAAGGCGTCTGCATCAGCCGCAAGAACGGCGAAGGCATTGCCGGGTCGTTCACCGTGCGCAAGATCAGCTTTGGTGAAGGCGTGGAACGTGTGTTCCCGCTGTATTCGACCAATATCGAAAGCATCACTGTTGTCCGTCGCGGCCGTGTGCGCCGTTCGAAACTGTACTACCTGCGCAACCGTCGCGGTAAATCGGCCCGGATCGCCGAGGACAACACCTACAAGCCCAAGAAATCGGGCGCGCAGGCATAAGGAACGGTCAGATGAAAAAAGATACCCATCCCGATTACCACCTCATCGACGTCAAAATGACCGATGGCACCGTCATCCAGATGAAATCCACCTGGGGCAAAGAAGGCGACCAGCTGGCGCTGGACATCGACCCGACCGTGCACCCGGCCTGGACCGGTGGTTCGTCGCGCCTGCTGGATGCCGGCGGCCGCGTGTCGAAGTTCAAGAAGAAATACGAAGGCCTGGGCTTCTGATCCCACGCTTTGCGTTTTGGGCAGATCGCTCTGCCAGAAAACCCCGCCATCCGGCGGGGTTTTTTTCGTATCGGGCCCCTGCAACAGATCGTTTCGGATCGGCGGCGGGGGCCCCGGCGCGGGCGGTTACGCCTCGATCGCCTTGATCATGTCGACCCGCGTGCCGTGGCGACCACCTTCGAATTCGGTGCCAAGGAACGCCTCGACAATCTCCAGCGCCAGACCTTCGCCCACCACCCGCGCGCCCAGCGACAGGATGTTGGCGTCGTTATGGGCACGGATCATGCGGGCCGAAAACGTGTCCGAGCACACGCCACAGCGGATGCCCTTGACCTTGTTGGCGGCCATCATGATGCCCTGACCGGTGCCACACAGGATGATCCCAAGCGCACAATCCCCCGACGCCACGCGCTGTGCCGCCGCCTCGCCATGGGCGGGGTAATGCGTGCTTTCAGGGGTGACAGGGCCGATATCGACGACCTCGTATCCAAGGCTCTCCACATGGCGCGCCACCGCCTGGCGCAGCGGGATGGCAGCGTGGTCGCTGGACAGGACAATGCGGGTGGGTTGGGTCATCGGGCAGCTCCTTTGTCTGGCCAGAGCGATACACCACGCCTAAAGATGTGCAAACCGCGATTTCAGCAGCGCTTCGGCATATTCGTCGGCGCAGACGCTGTCATGCACGATCCCGCCACCCACATTCAGCCGCGCCCGGCCGTCGTCGAAACAGGTCAGCGTGCGGATCGCCACGTTGAACGCCATGGCGCCATCGGGCGCGATCCAGCCGATCGACCCGCAATAGACATCGCGCGCCGCCGCTTCGAGCCGCCGCAGGATGGTCATGGCACTGATTTTGGGCGCACCGGTCACCGAACCGCAGGGGAACAGCGCCGCAAACAGATCGCCCAGCGTGGTCCCCGACACCAGCTGCGACTGGATGGTCGACGTCATCTGGAACACGGTCGCATAGTCTTCGATCTCAAAAAGCTGCGGCACCTTCACGCTGCCGATCTGCGACACGCGGCTCAGATCATTGCGCAGCAGATCCACGATCATCAGGTTTTCGGCTCGGTTCTTTTCGCTGCCCTGCAGCCAGTCACGGGTCTGCGCGTCGCGCGCGGGGTCGTCGGAACGCGGGGCGGTGCCCTTCATCGGGCGGGTCACCAGACGGCCCGCCGGGCTGCACGAAAAGAACAGCTCGGGCGAGCGGGACAGGATCGCGGGGCCACCCAGATCGACCAGCACCCCGTGCGGCACGGGCTGCTTGGCCTGCAGCGCAGCATAAAGCGCGTCAATGCCGCCGGTGTAGCGCGCGGTCATCGCAAAGGTAAGATTGGCCTGATACACGTCGCCCGCCGCGATATGCGCCTTGAGCGGATCGAAAGCGGCGGCATAGGTCGCCGCATCCCAGACCGGTTCGGGGCGGCTCAGCGTCGCGGGGCCCGCGTCATCGGGCGGCGACACAGGTTTCGGCCCGTCGAAAGCACCAAACAGCAGCAGCGGCACATCGCGCCGGTCCGGCAGCAGATCGCGCAGCTTGGGTGAAAACAGATACCCCAGCTCGTAAGATGCATAGCCCGCCAGCCACAGCCCGTCCCCATGGGCCGTCTGCAACGCATCCAGTGCGGCGGGCACGTCTTCGGGGTGATCGGCACGGATCAGCCGTGCAGGGTTGGCAAACTGCGTGCCCCCCGGCAGGGGCCCGTGATCAAAAAGGACGCGCGGCGCGGCCATGACAAAGGGATCCGCGGTCAGATATCGGCCGCAATGCGCATGTCGCGCAAGGGACGCACAAGGTCGATGGATTGCTGATAGATCGGGTGCTGCTTGTAGGCCTCAAGCGCGGCAGCATCGTCGAATTCGCCATAGACGACCACATCAACATCATTGCCAAGCTGATCCTGCCGGGTGTTGCGGCGCACCTCAAAACAGCGCGATCCGGGGATGGTCGCCAGAATCGACAGACCTTCGACGATGCGGTCGATGTCGGCCTTGTCCTTGGCGCTGAAGAACACGATGTGTCTGATGAATGAGTTGTCCGCCATGGTCCATTCCCGCTTGCTGGCACCGCACGCCGTAGCACGGCATCGCCGGTTCGCTGATCCGCAAAGCGCTTAAGCCAAAACCGGTCCCGTAACAATAGGGCGCAACAGGCGACGGGCCCTGATTTATTGACCCGGTTGGGCAGAAATCAATCATCCACCCTTTCCTGTCGGCCCCCCCCAACATATAGGGGAAGATAAGATCTGGTCCGCAAGGGCCTGCGGGTTTGGGGGCCTGTCATGGCGCATATCATCGTGGTCGGCAATGAAAAGGGTGGGGCAGGGAAATCCACCGTGTCGATGCATGTGGCAACGGCGCTTGCGCGCATGGGGCACCGCGTCAACGCGCTTGATCTGGATCTGCGGCAACGCTCGATGAAACGCTATGCGGAAAACCGGGCGGCGTTTCTTGCCTCGTCAAATCTGACACTGCCCAGCCCCACCTGTTTCGACCTGCCGCAACTGCCCAAGGATGCGCAGGTCCCGGCCGATCAGGTCTATGACCGCCGGATGGAAGCGGCGATGGATCAGATGACCGGCGGCGCCGACTTCATCCTGATCGACTGCCCCGGATCGCACACCCGCATCAGCCAGATCGCCCATTCCATGGCCGACACGCTGATCACGCCGCTGAATGACAGCTTTGTCGATTTCGACCTGCTGGCGCGGATCGACCCGTCCAGCGACAAGATCCTTGGCCCGTCGGTCTATTCCGAAATGGTCTGGAGCGCGCGTCAGGCCCGCGCACAGGCCGGCATGAAGCCCGCCGACTGGTGCGTGATGCGCAACCGGGTGGGCACGCAGCGCATGCTCAACAAGGAAAAGATGGAAAAGGCGGTGGCCAAACTGTCCAAGCGCATCGGGTTCCGCAATGTGCCGGGGTTCAGCGAACGGGTGGTGTTCCGCGAATTGTTCCCGCGTGGGCTGACGCTTTTGGATCTCAAGGATGTGGGGGTTCGGCAGCTCAATATCTCGAACATCGCGGCGCGGCAGGAATTGCGCGATATGATGAAATCGCTCCAACTGCCGGGCGTGTCGGTGAATTTCTGACACCGACGCGACCGCAGCAAACGGGCGCCAAAAAGGGGACGTCACGCATGTCACTGCAGCCAAGCTGGGTTTCGTCGGCCAATGCCCCTGATTGCGACTTTCCGCTGAACAACCTGCCCTATGGCGTCTTTTCCCATGGTGATGACGATCCGCATTGCGGCGTGGCCATCGGCGATCAGATCTTAGATCTGACCGAAGCCGAAGCCTGCGGCATCGTCGCCCTGACCGATGAGCCGCTGTTCGATCTGCCATTCTGGAACCCGCTGATGGAACAGGGGCCCGCCGTCTGGGCAGCGCTGCGCGCGCGGCTGGCGGCCCTGCTGGCCAAGGGATCGTCCGAACAAGAGCGGATCGCCGACCTGCTGGTGCCGATGGCCGGGGCGCGGCTGCACATGCCCATCATGGTCAGCGAATACACCGATTTCTATGCGGGCCGTCATCACGCGGCCAATGTGGGCGCGATGTTTCGCGGTGCCGAAAACGCGCTGCCGCCGAACTGGCTGCACATGCCCATCGGCTATAACGGGCGCGCATCATCGGTGCAGGTGTCGGGCACGCCGGTGCGGCGGCCCTGGGGGCAGATCAAATCCGCCCGCCATGACAGCCCTGCCTTTCTGCCGTCGCGCCGCTTCGATTTCGAACTTGAGCTGGGCGCCATTGTCGGCACCCCGTCGGATGGCCCGCTGAGCGTACAGCGCGCCGATGATGCGATCTTTGGCTATGTGCTGCTCAATGACTGGTCGGCGCGCGACATTCAGGGGTGGGAGGCGCAGCCCCTCGGCCCGTTTCAGGCCAAGGCCACGGCAACGTCGATCAGCCCCTGGATCGTGACCAGCGCCGCCCTTGCGCCGTTTCGCCGGGCCGCCCCTGCGCGCGACGTGGCCCTGCTGGCGCATCTGGACGATTGCGGGCCGATGCATTACGACATCGACCTTTGCGTGACGCTGGCCCCCGACGGCCAGCCCGCCACCACGATCTGCCGAACCAACACGCGCGAGCTCTATTATTCCGCCGCCCAGCAACTGGCCCATCACAGCACCAGCGGCTGCCCGATGAACACCGGGGATCTACTGGGCTCGGGCACGATTTCCGGCGCGACGCGGCCGGAACGCGGATCCCTGCTGGAGCTCAGCTGGGGCGGGCAAGAGCCTCTGAGCCTTGAGACCGGGCACACCCGGCGCTTTCTGGAAGACGGCGACCACCTGGTCCTGAGCGGGGCCGCGCAGGGCAAAGGATACCGCATCGGCTTTGGCGATTGTGCGGGCACGGTGCTGCCCGCGCTGGACGATCCCTTTGGCGATCAGGGCTAGGCGGCAGCGGCCCAGAGCTCGATCTCGACCACAAATTCAGGCCGGGTAAAACCGCCCACGATCAGCAGCGTCGAACTGGGCAGGCTGTCAGCGGGGCAATCGGCCAGATAGGCGTCGCGCGCTGCCATATACCCCGCCATATGCGCGCGGTCCGTGACATAGGTGGTCAGGTGACAGATGTCGGCGCGGGTCATGTCGGCCTCGGCCAGAATGGCATCGAGATGGGCAAAGATCAGCTCGGCCTGCGCCCGCGCCCCCTGCGGGATGTGCCCCTGATGGTCGATCGCCAACTGGCCCGAGCTGCGCAGCAGCCGGTGCCCGGCAGGCCATTCGGTGGCATGAGCATAGCGCGCAAAGGGCGCGGGCAGGGCATCGGGGATGTACGAGCGCATGGGGATCCTTGTGTTCGGGCTTGTCGGGCGGCGACGGCTTTGGCAGACTGGCCGCGATCTCTGGCACAGATTGACGACAAACAGGGCCATGGTTTCAACACTCTTTGCCCCCCACGGGCCCGAGGATCCATGCCACCTGTCTTTCGCCTGTGCCGCTCGGGCACGGCCTGCTTTTGTGATGGGCAACTGCCCGATGCCGGGCCTGCCCCATGACGCAGATCCTTGCCAATGTCGCGCTGCCCATCCCCTTGATCGGCAGGGACGCCCCGGCCTTTGACGGGCCGGTCCGGGCGGGATGCCGTGTGGGGGATCTGATCGTGCAGAACGGGCGCGCCACCGGGCTGCGGCCTAGCGCAACCGATGACAGCCCGCGCATCCTGATGCCTGCGCTGGTCGATGCCCATGTGCATCTGGACAAATGCCACACCATTGACCGGCTGACCGGCATCGGCGGAGATCTTTCCGCCGCCATCGCCGCCCAGCACCGCGACAAAGCGCGTTGGAGCCCCGATGACATCCGCCGCCGCGCCGGGCGCGGGCTGCGCGACCTGCAGCAGGCGGGCTGCGATCTGGCGCGCAGCCATGTGGATTGGGGCGACACCACCGCCCCGCCCCCCGCCTGGAGCGTGCTTCACGAATTGCGCCAGGATTGGGACGGTCATCTGGATCTGTCCGCCCTGTGCGGGGTCGACCAGCTGGCCGATCGGGCCATGGGCACCGCCATCGCCCAAAGCGTTGCCCGCAGCCGCGGCAGCCTTGGCGCCTTCGTGCTCGATCAGCCCGACCGGGGGGCGGGGATCCGCGCGGCCTTTGACCTGGCCGACCGGTTTGGGCTGGCGCTGGATTTCCACGTGGACGAAGGGCTCGGGTCCGGGCTGGACGGGATCGAGCTGATCGCCCGCGCAGCCATCGACACCGGGTTTCAGGGGCCGGTGCTGTGTGGCCATCTCTGCGCGCTGATGAACCGGCAGGGGGCGGATCTGGACCGGGTGATCGACCTGATTGCACAGGCCGGGATCCATGTGGCCGCTCTGCCGGTGACAAACCTTTATCTGCAGGGCCGCCGTGCGGGCACGCCCGACCGGCGCGGTGTCACGCGCACGCGCGAGTTGATGGCGCGCGGGGTGCCGGTGGTTGTCGGGTCGGACAATGTGGGCGATGCGTTCTGCCCGCTGGGCCAGCACGACCCGATGGCCGCCCTGCATCTGGCGGCACTGGCGGGACATCTGGATCCCCCGTTCGAACGCTGGCTGCCGATGATCACCGATCACGCCGCCCGCGCTCTGGGCCGGCCGCCGCGCCAGATCGCGGGCAGCACCCTGCCCGAACTGCGCCTGTCGCCCGCAGCCGACCTTGCCACCCTTGTTTCCGGGCGCGCAGGCCCTTTGCGCGCACCCACCCCGGCCGACTGCACAGGAGCCCCGTCATGACATCGCTTTCCGGCAAGACCCAGATCGACTGGGCCGCCTTTGCCCGCGCCCTTGCCCCGGTCGAGGTGATCACCGAACCGGTGCTGATCAAGAAACGCTCGCGCGATTTCTTCTGGTATTCCCCGATCCTGAACGCCGCACTGAAAACCTGTTTCGGCGATCTGGTGGCCCGGCCCAAGACCCCGCAGGATCTGGCCCATGTTCTGGCGCAGGCCTATGCCCATGACGCGCCCGTCGTGCTGCGCGGGGGCGGGACGGGAAATTACGGGCAGGCGGTTCCGGTGGATGGCGGGCTGATCGTGGAAACCACGGCGATGAACCGGATCCTTGAGATCGGGCCGGGCTTTGTGCGCGCCGAAGCCGGGGCGCTGATGGCGGATGTGAACGCCGCACTGGCCGAGACCGGGGCCGAGCTTGCCATGTTCCCGTCCACCCAGGACATCGCCACCATCGGCGGCTTTGTCGCAGGCGGCAGCGCCGGGATCGGATCGCTGGCCAGCGGCCCGCTGCGCGAACCGGGCAACCTGCTGGCCCTGCGCGCCCTGTCGGTCGAAGCGCAGCCGCGCGAACATGTCTTTACCGGCGCGGATGTGCTGCAGATCCACCATGCCTGGGGGCTGAATGGCGCCATCACCGACGTCACGATGCGCACGGTGCCCCGGCGCGACTGGATCGGCTGCATCGCCAGTTTCGACAGCTATGCCGATGCCTTCGACACCGGCTATGCGGTGACGCAGACGCCGGGGCTGACGCCCAAGCTGCTGACCACGGTGGATGCGCGCATCGCGGCCTATTTCCCCCGGCTTGCCGGCCATGTGCGCCCCGACACCCATCTGATGGTCACCCTGATCAGCGCGGAAGAGCGTGACCTGCTGCAACAGACCATCACCGCACGCGGCGGCGTTCTGGATCTGGCGCTGACCGATGACGACCGCGCGGCCCTGAACCTGCCGCATGTGTTCGAATTTTCCTACAACCACACCACGCTGCAGGTGCTCAAGGCCGACCGTACAGCAACCTATCAGCAGATCGGCTGCCCCGAGCCGCCATCGGTGGACGACATCCGCGCCCTGGCGCCCGCGCTTGGCGATGACGTCTGGATGCATCACGAATTTTCACGCGCGGGCGGGCGCGTCTATGCGGTGGATCTGCCGATCATCTGGTTCAGCACGCCCGAGCGGCTGGCCGAGATCAACGCCACCTATGAACGGCACGGGTTCACCGTCTATGACGCCCATAGCTGGCAGGTCGAAGGCGGCGGGCTGAAAAACGCCGACTACCGCCATCTGGCCTGGAAAAAGCGCATGGATCCCAAAGGCTTGCTCAACAGCGCCAAATCCGCCGCCTGGGACCGGGTCAAAGCGTTGCCCGCCGCAGAGATCGACGCGATGGCCGTCACATCCAAGCCGTGACCACAGCCTGTGATCACGCGTAATTGTGCAGGTGTGATACCACCTGCGCTCTGGTCGCCCGGACAGTGACGTATTAAGCTAACATGATGCCGCTTTTGTCACATTTGACCCGGGACAAGCGCGGTTAGTCTGACCGGGTCATAGCCAAGCGGTAGAAAACCGCGCTTAGTCAACAGAGAGGGACCACCAATGAAATTCACCACCCGCACAGGGAAACCGATGTCGACGGTCATCACCGACCAGATCGGCAAGGTTGGTCAGGATCCGGTCAACCGTCGTGAATTTCTGGCCATGGCCAGCACCTTTGGCGCGACGGCGGCCACGTCCTATGCGATGCTGGGCCTCAGCGCCCCGGCCGCCCAGGCCGCAACCCCGCAACCCGGTGGCACCGTGCGCATCCAGCAAGAGGTTCGCGCCCTGAAAGATCCGCGCACCTATGACTGGAGCCAGATCGCCAATTTCAGCCGCGGCTGGCTGGAATACCTTGTCACCTGGGAAAATGACGGGTCGTTCGAACCGTCGCTGCTGGAAAGCTGGGAAGTCAGCGACGACGCCAAGACCTATACGCTCAACGTGCGCAAAGGCGTGACCTGGAACGATGGCACCCCCTTTACCGCCGAAGACGTGGCCCGCAACATCGCCGGCTGGTGCGACAAGGCGATGGAAGGCAATTCCATGGCCGGTCGCTTTGCCACGCTGATCGACCCTGACACCAATCAGGCCATCGAAGGCGGGATCGAGGTGGTCGATGAGCATACCGTGCGCCTGAACCTGCCCGCACCCGACATCACGCTGATCGCAGGCATGGCCGACTATCCCGCAGCCATCGTGCCTGCGTCCTACAATGCCGCCGATCCGATGGCGAACCCGGTGGGCACCGGCCCCTACCTCCCGGAATCGCTCGAGGTTGGCGTCAAGGGCGTGCTGGTCCGCAACCCCGATCACACCTGGTGGAACGAAGGCAATGGCGCCTGGGTGGACCGGATCGAATTCATCGACTACGGCACCGATCCGGCGGCCTGGGTTGCCGCAGCCGAAGCCGAAGAGATCGACATGCTCTATTCGGTGGATGGCGATTTCATCGACATCATCAGCTCGCTCGATGGCTGGAACGAGAACGAGATCGTGACCGCCGCCAGCATCGTGATCCGCCCCAACCAGCTGGCCGAGGTGGACGGCGTGCAGCCCTACGCGGACAAGCGCGTGCGCAAGGCGCTGCAGATGGCCGTGGACAACGAAATCCTGCTTGAACTGGGCTATGGCGGGCGCGGGCAGCCTGCGGAAAACCACCATGTGGGCCCGATGCACCCCGAATATGCCCAACTGCCGCCGCAGCCTGTCGATCCCGCAGGGGCCCTGGCCCTTCTGGAAGAAGCCGGGATGGCCGATTTCGAGCACGAGCTTATGTCGATCGACGATGCCTGGCGCAAGGATACCACGGATGCCGTCGCCTCGCAGCTGCGCGACGCGGGCATCAAGGTCAAGCGCACGGTGCTGCCGGGCTCGACCTTCTGGAATGACTGGGCGAAATACCCGTTCAGCTCGACCAACTGGAACGCACGTCCGCTGGGTGTGCAGATCTGGGCACTTGCCTATCGCTCGGGCGAGGCGTGGAACGAATTCGGCTGGTCCAACCCTGAATTCGACGCGATCCTGACCGAAGCGCTGGCCACCGCAGACGTGGAAAAACGCCGGGAACTGTCGGCCAAGGGCGAAGCCCTGATCCAGGAAGAAGGCGTGACGATCCAGCCCTACTGGCGGTCGCTGTACAACCACACCCGCGATGGGCTGATGGGCGGCGCGCACCATATTTCCTTTGAAATTCGTCCCCAGGCTCTGGCCTGGTCGGCCTAAACACACCCCCAAAGGGCCTGCCCCGTGCGGGCCCTTTGGACTGATCTGTTCCCATCATGTTGGATACCGCGATCGCGCTGGCACAAATTGTGGCGCTCGCCGGGCCCACGGCCTGGCTGGCTACGGGGGTATGGGACAACATCTGCCACCCCGGCAATAACGAAACCTTCACCGCCGAAGTCCTGTCCATGTCGCGCATGCGCGACGCCTATCCCGAACAGTTTGCCCCGGTGGCCCATCGCGCCATCACCAATCGCAAGGTTCAAAAGACCATGTTTGCGGTGGCGGTTGTCAGCGAATGCCTCGCACTTCTGATGATGCTGGCGGGTCTTGTGGCGCTGTGCCTGTCGTTTCTGGGCTGGATGCCCAATGACACGGCGCGGGGAATCGCGATCCTGGGTGCGACGATGTTCACGTCAATCTGGATGGGATTCCTCGTTCTGGGAAACTATTTCTGCTACTGGTTCTGCCACGAGTTTGGTCAGCAGACGCATTATATGATGTTGCTTTGGGGATTTTTGTTGATTTTGTTTCTGACGGTTTAGAGATTTATTTGAGGATTTTACTAGGTTTGGCGGTGACCTACTCTCCCACGACTTAAGCCGCAGTACCATTGGCGCTCGGGCACTTAACTTCCGGGTTCGGGATGGGACCGGGTGTTTTGCTCCTGCTATG
>JAOXSC010000039.1 GCA_025800215.1 Marinibacterium sp. | reverse complement strand
CGCTGGCGCTGGATCTGGCGCCGGGCTTCGATGCCGGGATCGGCGACGAATTCGTGATCCTGACCGCCACCGGCGGGGTGACCGGCCAGTTCAACGCTTTCCGGGGCTTTGACCTGGGCGGCGGCAAGGCGTTCGAACTGGTGGCGCGGGATGCCAACACGCTGGTGCTGCGGGTCACCACCGACACTGCGGCCGAGGCGGGCGGCTTCATCAACCAGCCGGCCTATATGCCTCCGGCGCGACCCGTTCCGGGGAAGACCGATCTGGTGATCGACACGCTGGCGGGACCGCTGGCGGATGTGAATGTGACCGGACGGGCCTCGGGGGCGGGGCTGCCGGATGTGGCCAATGCCACCCTGAGCAATGTGACCCTGACCAGCGATGTGGCCGGGCAGACCGGCAACTCTGACATCTCTGTTCTGCTGCGTCAGGGGCTGGAGCTGGCCGGGTCCACCCTGTCGCTGACCGGCACCCGGAACGGCGGAGAGTTCCAGCTGTATTTCGAAGGGGCGCAACAGGTTCAGGGCAACGGCATTCTGGAGTTCCTGCCCGATGCGGGGGGCTCGACCATGCATCGCCTGACCCTGCGCAGCGAGCTGACCGGGGCCGAGCATCTGGTCTTCGGTCCCGATATCACCCTGCGCGGCCATGTGGATGTCTCGGCCAATGCCCCGGCGGGCGGCGACGGGGTGCAGATCCTGGGCCGTGTCGAGGGCCTGGCCGGGGCGCTGCTGCATCTGGGCCATCTGGACAATGACGGCGCGACTGTGACGGTCGAT
>JAOXSC010000030.1 GCA_025800215.1 Marinibacterium sp. | reverse complement strand
CTGCGCCTCTTTTCGGGCAGTGGCTGCGACAGGCGCTCGAAGACTGATCCAAGACGCAGATCGTGTGTTCGGGCGGGGTATTGTCGGCGGTGACACGGGCGGCGAGGGGGCAAAAACTGCGGGACACCCTGCCTCTAACCTATTGATATGATTATGGCGATTTTCGCCCCCTGCGGGACACCACGCCCCTGATTTTATTGCAAAAATTGGGGTGGTGGTGGGCGACCTTGGAATCGAACCAAGCGTGCGTCTCCGCGAGGGAGTTACAGTCCCCTGCCACACCTTGCGGCCTGTCGCCCACTGTCATACGCGTTGCGCCTGACGTGGAGGCGTGATTACAAGCGCCACCGGGGGGCGTCAAGCCGAAAGTCGCGACTTTTTCGCGGCTTTTTCAGACCGCCCCGACACCAACGCTTGAAAGGCAGAAAACCGATGAAAAAACCCAAATGGGTCGTCGAAAAAGAACAGGCGCGCAAGGCGGCCGCATCGGAAACCGTCTGGCTCTTTGGCCTGCATGCGGTGCGCGAGGCGCTGGAGAATCCAAAGCGCGAAAAGCTGCGCCTGATCGTGACATTGAACGCGCGTGACAAGCTGGCCGAAGCGATCGCGGCGGCCGGGATCAAACCGGAACTGGCCGATGCGCGCAAGTTCACCGCACCGATTGATCCCGGCTCGGTGCATCAGGGGGCCGCGCTTGAGGTCAAGCCGCTGGACTGGGGCCGGCTCGAAGATCACGCCATCGGCCCGCAGGCGCCGCGCCTGCTGCTGCTGGACCGGGTGACCGACCCGCATAACGTGGGCGCGATCCTGCGCTCGGCCGAGGTGCTGGGCGCGGCCGCCGTGATCGGCACGCGCCACCATTCGGCACCCGAAACCGGGGCGCTGGCCAAGACCGGCAGCGGTGCGCTCGAACGGCAGCCCTATCTGCGGGTGCGCAACCTCGCCGACACCATCGTGGATCTGCAGCGCATGGGCTATCTGGTGCTGGGGCTGGATGGCGAGGCCACCGAAACCATCGAACAGGCCGTCGATGGCCACCGTGACGGGGCCGTGGCGCTGGTGCTGGGCGCCGAAGGGCCGGGCCTGCGCCAGAAAACCCGCGAGACCGTCGACAAGCTGGTGCGCATCGACGCCGCAGGCGGGTTTGGGTCGCTCAATGTCTCCAACGCGGCCGCGATTGCCCTATATGCCTCCCGAAAGGGCTGAGACGAGGCACAGATGGGCTACCCGACCAAGATCGTGACCTGCTGCTATTGTGGCACCCGCGCCGCGCTGGTGCTCAAAGGGCGTGACCGGCATGAACTGGCCTGCGCGTCCTGCGGCGCACCGCTGCACGCGCTCAAGAACCTGCCCCGCGCCGCCGTCGACGCGGACGCGGCAGGACCTGCGCGCAGCGGCGCACCATGGCAGGACAGCAGGGCCGGCAAACCTGCCAAACCGCGCAAGCAAAAGAAGAAACGCAAGAAAAGCCTGTTCCGCAAAGCCATGAGCGAGGCGTTCGACCTGATCGAGGACATTCTGGACTGAACGCCTGGTTTTTGCGGTGTCCGGGTGCGCTGCCCCCGCCGCGCTGCGCGCGTCTCCCCCGAGGTATTTGGGGCCACAAAGAAGGGGCGGGCTTGCGCTTCTTTGTGGCTGGAAATACCTCGGAGCGCGAGGCAGAGCCTCGCCTGTTGGAACGGTCTGGCTGGGCGCGACCGGGCCGGTGGCGCCGGTGGCATGCAACCCTGGATCGGCATGGATCCGCGCACATCCCCTCACGGATGTGCGAGCGGGGCTTCTCAGATCGTCATCAAGGCCTTAGCTGTTGGGGTGCGAACGGATCGGAACCCGTTCTGCCCCGATACTGTCCCTTGTTCCGAATACTTGCGCTCAAACTGCCCGGTTTGAGCGCTTTTTTTCTGCTTGTCCTTTGCCTAGGATCGTGCCCATGCCCGACTATAGCGACGATCTGATCAAGGACATCCTGACCCGCACGCGGCGCATCGCGGTGGTGGGCATGTCGATGAACCCTGTCCGGCCCAGCTACTATGTGGCGCGCTATCTTGCGATCAAGGGGTTCGAGGTGATCCCCGTCAATCCGGGGCATGCGGGGGTCGAGGCCTTTGGTGCCCAAGTGGTGCCCAGCCTTGAGGCGATCGAGGGCGATGTGGATATGGTCGACATCTTTCGCCGCTCTGAGGCGGTGCCGCCCATCGTCGATGCCGCGCTGGCGCGGTTTCCCCGGCTGCAGACGATCTGGATGCAGATCGGGGTCGAGCATGGCGCGGCCGCAGCCAAGGCCGAGGCGTGCGGGGTGGACGTGATCCAGAACCGCTGCCCCAAGATCGAATACCAGAGGCTCTTCGGAGAGCTGCGCAAGGGCGGCTTTGCCACCGGGATCATTTCGTCGCGGCTTTAGCCTTTGGGTCGGGCGGCCTTTTCCGCGAGGCCGCTGGTGCCCTGACGCCGGGCGAGCTCATCCAGCACGTCCGACAGCGCCACATTGCGCGATTGCAGCATCACCAGCAGGTGAAACAGGACGTCCGCGGCTTCGGATGTCAGGGCCTGCCGGTCGTCCTTGATGGCTTCGATGATGGCTTCGACGGCCTCTTCCCCGAACTTTTCGGCACATTTCTCGGGGCCCTTGGCCAGCAGTTTGGCGGTCCAGCTGCTGTCGGGGTCGGCCTTGGCGCGGGTTGCGATGGTGGCGGCAAGTTCGTCGAGCACGTGCATGTCTTAGCCTTCCTCGCGCACGGGGATGCCTGCGGCAGCCATGTGCGCCTTGGCTTCGGCGATGGTGAAATCCCCGAAATGAAAGATGGAGGCTGCCAGAACCGCGCTGGCGCCGCCTTTGACCACGCCATCGACCAGGTGATCCAGCGTACCCACCCCGCCCGAGGCGATCACCGGCACATCCACCGCGTCGGAAATCGCCCGTGTCAGCGGCAGATTGAAGCCCGCCCGCGTGCCGTCGCGATCCATCGAGGTGAGCAGGATTTCACCCGCGCCCTTGGCGGTGACGGTGCGGGCAAATTCCACCGCGTCGATCCCGGTGGGGCGGCGCCCGCCATGGGTGAAGATCTCCCACCGGCCGGGTTCCACGGTCTTGGCGTCGATGGCCACCACAATGCACTGGCTGCCGAACTGATCCGCGGCTTCGGCCACCACATCGGGGTTGGCCACGGCGGCGGAATTGAAGCTGACCTTGTCCGCCCCGGCCAGCAGCAGGTTGCGCACATCTGTCTTGCTGCGCACGCCGCCGCCCACGGTCAGCGGGATAAAGCACTGTTCGGCGGTGCGCTGCACCACGTCGAACATGGTGCCCCGGTTTTCATGGGTAGCGTGGATGTCGAGAAAACAGATCTCGTCCGCGCCGGCCGCGTCATAGGCGCGGGCGCTTTCCACCGGGTCCCCGGCATCCACGAGATCGACAAAGTTCACGCCTTTGACAACGCGGCCATCGGCGACGTCAAGGCAGGGGATGATCCGGGTCTTCAGCATAGGCGCGTTATATCCCGTGGCGGGCAGGGGACAAGCCCCCGCCGGTTGGCCACACCGGCTTAGCCGCGCAGCGTGGCAAGGGCGGCCCCCAGATCCAGCGCCCCGTCATACAGCGCTCGGCCCGAAATCGCGCCATCAAGCGCCACGCCGCAGTCGCGCAGCGCCACCAGATCGTCAAGCGAGCTGACCCCGCCCGAGGCGATCACCGGGATCGACACCGCGCGGGCCAGATCCGCCGTGGCGTCGATATTGGGGCCCTGCATGGCACCGTCGCGGTTGATGTCGGTATAGATGATCGCGGCCACGCCCGCATCTTCGAAGGACCGCGCCAGATCGGTGGCGTCCACGTCGGTTTCTTCGGCCCAGCCCTTTGTCGCCACCTTGCCGCCGCGCGCGTCGATGCCCACGGCCACCTTGCCGGGAAAGGCGCGGGCGGCCTCGCGCACCAGGTCGGGGTTTTCCACCGCCACGGTGCCCAGGATGACGCGCGACAGGCCCTTGGTGATCCAGGCTTCGATCGTGGCCATGTCCCGGATGCCCCCGCCCAGCTGGGCGGGCACCGGACAGGCGGCCAGGATGGCTTCGACGGGGGCGGCGTTCACCGGCTCGCCCGCAAAGGCGCCGTTGAGATCCACCAGATGCAGCCATTCACAGCCCGCATCCACAAAGGCGCGCGCCTGGGCGGCGGGATCGTCGTTGAACACGGTGGCCTTGTCCATGTCGCCGCGCAGCAGGCGCACGGCCTGGCCGTCCTTGAGGTCGATTGCGGGGTACAGGATCATCTTGGGGCCTCTTGATCGAGCGGAACTTGGCGCGGTTTTGCACCGGGGGGGCGGAAAATGCAATCTGCGCGCCCCAAGGTCACGCTTGCCTCATTGGGGTGTCGTGCGGAACAGTCCGCGATGGGAGATTTCGCAAAAAAGAAGGAGGAGCGAGATGCGTACGTTTCTGACAGGACTGGCACTGAGCATCGGCGTGGCGGGGGCTGCGTCGGCGGATCCGATTTATGGCACCTGGCAGACCGAAGTTGACGGCGGCACCTATGCCCATGTCGACATGGCGGCCTGCGGATCCAAGATCTGCGGCACCCTGGCGCAGGCCTATGACGGCAGCGGTAAGATCAGCAGCCCCGACACGGGCAAGCAGATCGTGTTCGACATGAACGCCAAGGGTGGCGGCAAATACGAAGGCAAGGTCTGGCGCCCGTCCAATGACAAGGTCTATCTGGGCAAGATGGATCTCAACGGTAACAAGCTGGCGCTGCGCGGCTGCGTGGCAGGCGGGCTGATCTGCGCCAAGCAGACCTGGACCCGCGTCAAGTAAACTCTATCCCAGTTCCAGCGTCGCCGCTGCCTGAAAGGGCGGCGGCGTTCCTTTTGGGGCGGTGCCGCGCCACATGCGTGCGGTGTGAAAGACCGGTTCGAACCCCAGCCCCGTGACCAGATCGGACAGCGCAGGCGCGCTGTCGGGCACGTCGATAAAGCATGGGCCCGCCCCCAGGTCGGCGGGGCAGGCCGCCAGAAGGGCGCGCGCGTCCTCTTCGGTTTCGGCGTAGAAGGGGCCGATCTTGATCCCCTCGCGACAGGCGCGAAAGGTGGCAAAGCCCAGCCGGTCCGACGCCAGCTGCACCGTGCGCCGGGTGGCGGTGTCGGTGAACCAGCTGCGCGCAAAGCGGTCGCGCCGATAGCCGATGGCGCGCGCGTCTGCCGCGATCAGCGGCTCGGGCGCAGGCGTGGCGATGACAGCAGGGGCACCCCCCGCGACATGGCCCGCATAGCGGGTCGTCTGCCCCGACAGGACAAAGCCCGAGCGCGCATAGTTGTCCTGCTGATCGGGCACCCCATCAAGCCCCACGGTGCGATCCCCCGCATGCGCCAGCGCGTGGGTCCAGAGCGCCAGCCCATGGCCCTGCCCGCGCCAGTTCGGGTGGCAGATGTAAAGCCCCAGAAAGGCGATGCCGGGATCGTGGCACACAACTGAAATCGCGGCGATGATCTGGCCGTCGATCTCGGTCACGAAATACCCTTCGGGATCGGCATCCCAAAAGGTGCCCGCATCCGCCAGACCGGGGTTCCAGCCTTCGCTGGCCGCCCATTCGAGCATCTGGTCGATCTCGGCCCGTGTGGCCTGCCGCTGTGTCATGGGGGTCATGGGGCGCCTCCTGTTGTGTGGACCATTCAACTCAAAGGCGAAGAAGGCGGCATGGCAAGACAATTCTTGCCCCCGCCCGCGGGACTGTCAGCGGCCAGAGATCAAGCGGGGCGGCGCGTGTGGGTGCCGTCGCGTGCACGCCGGGCAGGCCCATCAACAGGGACCACGAAAAAGGGCGCGCCTGATGTGGCGCGCCCCCGGTTTTGCGGTTGGATCGTGGTGCCGGTCAGGCGGCCCATTCCCAGGGACGGACAAAGCCCCCCAGAACCTTGGTCACGCCGGCTTCGTCCGCGCCGTTGGCTTCGACCTGGGCGACGAGGCCACGGCTCTTGTCATCAACCACCGACATCACACGGGCGGGGCTGCCGGATTTTTCCAGCGCGCCATTGTAGATGCGGATGATCGCATCCTTGCGCAGGTCGGGCTTGAACACCTTGCCCACGGCCGTTTTGGGCAGCTCGTCAAGGATGGTCACATGCTTGGGCTGGGCCGCGCGTTCGTGCACATGCACCTTGCAATAGGCCATCAGGTCGTCAGAGCTCACCGATGCGCCCTCAATCAGTTCGACATAGACGCAGGGCACCTCGCCCGCATGGGCATCGGGCTGGCCGATGGCACCGGCAAAGGCGACGTCGTGATGACCCAGCAGGGCCTCTTCGATTTCGGCAGGGTCGATATTGTGACCGCCCCGGATGATCAGATCCTTGGCGCGGCCGGTGATCCACAGATAGCCATCGGAATCGATCCGCCCCAGATCCCCTGTGCGCAGGAATTCCGTGTCGTGATAGAGATCAGCGTTCTTGGGCGCTTCGGTATAGGTGTTGCCGGTATAGACACCGGGGTTCGCCAGACAGATCTCGCCGATCTCGTCGATGGCGGCATCCACCGGCCCGTCGGGCGTGGTGTTGATGATGCGGACCTTGGTATGGGGCAGTGGAAGACCCACCGAGCCGATCTTCTTTTGTCCGGTGGGCGGGTTGCACGACACCAGGCAGGTGGCTTCGGTCATGCCGTAGCCTTCGACCAGCGACACGCCTGTGGCCTCTTCAAAGCGGCGGAACAGCTCTTGCGGCAACGGGGCCGAGCCCGAAAACGCGGTCTTCACGGTCGAGATGTCGGCATCCACCGGGCGCTGCATCTTGGCCGAAATCGCGGTGGGCACGGTGATGATGAAACTGATCTTCCAGCGTTCGATCAGTTTCCAGAAATTGTCGAACACACCATCGCCGCGATAGCCCTGCGGCGTCGGGAACACCACATGCGCGCCCGAGGTCACCGCCGCCATCAGGATTACGTGGCAGGCAAAGACGTGGAACAGCGGCAGCGGGCACATGATGTTGTCGGCTTCGGAAAACAGCAGCCGATGTCCCAGCCAGCCATTGTAGACGATGCCCGAATACTTGTGCTGAGCCACCTTGGGCATGCCGGTGGTGCCGCCGGTGTGGAAATAGCAGGCGACGCGGTCGCCCTGGCTGTCGGCGAATTGCAGCGTTTTGGGCTGTTTGGCGACAGCGGCGTTGAAATTCAGGTAATCGGCATGCAGCGGTCCGGGCAGCTTGGGCCGCAGGAAGGGCACCAGCCAGGATTTCGGCGGTGTCAGATAGCGGTTCAGGTCCACTTCCAGCACGGTGTGCACATGCGGTGCGTGGCGCACCGCTTCGGCGGTTTTCTGGGCGATGTCGGTCTTGGGGAACGCCTTGAGCGTCACTACAACCTTGGCGTCGGTTTCGCGCAGGATGGCGCCGATCTGTTCGGGCTCCAGCAGCGGGTTGATCGGGTTGACGATCCCCGCAATCGCGCCGCCCAGAAGGGCCAGGATCGCTTCGGTACAGTTGGGCAGGATATAGGCAACCACATCGGTTTCACCGATCCCCAGATCGCGCAGCAGGTTCGCGGTCTGCACAACCTGATCATGCATCTGCGACCAAGTCAGGGTTTCGGCCTTGTCGGTGGGGCCGGATGTCAGCTGAAAGCTTGCTGCGTTGCTGTTGGGATGGGCCTTCGCGGTCTTGCTGAGCATCTGATAGAGCGTGACCGGCTGGTCGCGCTCTTCATAGGCCATTTCGTTTTCAATTGCTGCAAGATCTTCCTTCGTGGCAAACGCCATTCAAATCTCCTCCCCTGATGTGTTCCCGAGCGCCCAAGGCGCTGTTCCGGCACATAATACTAAACAACACCCGCAACTGCAGGTGTTGTTCCGGTTGACGTTGCGCCAGTCGGGGTCAGATGACCCAGCGTTTACTCGGCCGCGATGCTGTCCGAGAACTGAAGCCGCGCCAGACGCGCATAAAGCCCGCCTTCGGCCACCAGATCGTCATGCGTGCCGGTGGCGACGATCCCGCCGACATCCAGCACCACGATGCGGTCGGCCTTTTTCACCGTGGCCAGACGGTGCGCCACGATCAGAGTGGTGCGGTCGCGCGCGAGCCCGTCCACGGCCTGCTGCACGGCGCGTTCGCTTTCGGCGTCCAGCGCGCTGGTGGCCTCGTCAAGCAGCAGAACGGGCGCGTCGCGCAGGATCGCGCGGGCAATGGCGATGCGCTGTTTCTGCCCGCCCGACAGCATCACGCCGCGTTCACCGACATAGCTGTCATAGCCGTCGGGCAGGGCGGTGATGAAATCATGGGCAGCCGCTGCGCGCGCGGCGGCTTCGACTTCGGCATCGGACGCGTCGGGGCGACCAAAGCGGATGTTTTCGCGCGCCGAGGCGGCAAAGATCACCGGATCCTGCGGCACCAGCGCGATATGACGGCGGAACCCGTTGCGGTCGAGATCGCGCAGGTCCACACCGTCCAGACGCACCGCGCCCGACAGCGGATCATAGAACCGCAGGATCATCTGGATGATCGTCGTCTTGCCCGCCCCGGACGGGCCGACAAAGGCCACGGTTTCGCCGGGCTGGATCGTCAGAGACACCCCATCCAGCGCAGCGGTATCGGGCCGCGTGGGATAGCGGAAGGACACGTCGTCAAATTCGATTTCACCGCGCACGGGCTGGGGCAGGGTGGCGGCCTTCTCGGGGTCGCCTACGCTGTCGCGCGCGTGCAGCAGCTCGACCAGCCGTTCGGTGGCCCCCGCTGCGCGCTGAAGTTCGCTCCAGATTTCCGACAGGGCGGCGACCGATCCCGCCACCATTACCGAATAGATCACGAACTGAACCAGCGTGCCTTCGGTCATCGACCCGCTGCGCACGGCGTTGGCGCCCAGCCACAGGATGCCGACAATGCCGCTGAAGACCAGGAAGATCACGATGACCGTCAGCAGGGCCCGGATCCAGATCCGAACCTTGGACACGTCGAACGAGGTTTCGATGATGTCGTCGAATTCGCCGCGCGTTTCACGCTCATGCGTAAAGGCCTGTACGGTCTGTACGGCGGCGAGCGCTTCGGATGCGGTGCCGGAACTGGCGGCGATCCAGTCCTGATTGGTGCGGCTGACCGCGCGCAGGCGGCGCCCCAGCACCAGGATCGGCACCACCACGGCGGGCACGATCAGCAGCACCATGGCCGTCAGGCCCGGTGCGGTCAGCACCATCAGCGCCATGCCGCCGATAAAGATCAGCAGGTTGCGCAGCGCGATGGACACCGACGATCCGATCACGCTCTGGATCAGGGTGGTGTCGGTGGTGATCCGGCTGAGCACCTCGCCGCTGAGGATGGTTTCGTAGAACGCCGGGCTCATCCCGATGACACGGCCGAAGATCGCTTTGCGAATATCGGCCACGACGCGTTCGCCCAGTCGCGTGACCAGCGCAAAGCGCAGCCCGGTGCCGATCGCCAGCAGCGCGGCAATGCCAAGAGCGGCCAGGAAATACTGATCCAGCAGGGCGGCTTCGCCGCTGCGGAAACTGTCCACCACCCGGCGCACCGCCAGCGGCAGCGTCAGCGACAGGCTCGCCGTGGCCACCAGCGCCAGCGTGGCGGCGGCCAGCAGCATCCGGTAAGGCTTCATGAACGGCCAGAGCGCCCCGAGCACACCAAGGCTCTTGGATTTCTCGCGCTCCTCGGATGTGGGGGTGAGGATCTTGGCGGGCGGCGGGCTGGGCAGGTCGGCCATGGATATGCTGTCGTCGCTTTGATGGTTCTGGACTGAGGCAAGGTGATGGCCTCTGGCCACCGCAGGGTCAAGCCGGATGTGCCCGAACCGGGTTGCGACCAATGGGCAGGGCGCGCGACTACCGGCCTGCGTCAATCACTTTGTCTTGAAAGGGATGTTCTGGAGCGGGTAGCGGGAATCGAACCCGCACCTTAAGCTTGGAAGGCTCTTATGATACCATTTCACCATACCCGCCCGGTAGAAACGGTAGCTATTTTATCGCGCTACCGTCGTCAAGCGTGATCCGGCCCGCGCGTGACAAAGCTGTGGGCCGGGGCGGCAAGGGCCGGGATCAGTTCCCGGCGCTTTCCATTTTGCGATTGGCGATGACCTCTTCCAGCCAGCCCAGCTTCATTTCCGGAACCGAGCTGAGCAGCAGGTCGGTATAGTCGTCAAAGGGCGGGCTGAGCACCCGGCTTTTCGACCCGTAGCGCTGCACCTGACCCTGATACATCACCGCGATGCTGTCGGCGATCGCGCGCACCGTCGCCAGATCATGGGTGATGAACAGATAGGCCACGTCTTCGACCTTTTGCAGATCC
>JAOXSC010000004.1 GCA_025800215.1 Marinibacterium sp. | reverse complement strand
GTTCGGTTGTCGAGCCCGACACCGGCGAAGCCTACGAGCGTGACCCCCGCGGCACCGCACAGAAGTCCGAAGCCTATCTGAAATCCTCGGGCATCGGCGATGTGGCCTACATGGGCCCCGAAGCCGAATTCTTCCTGTTCGACGACGTTCGTTTTTCGAATTCGATCAACAAGGTGTCCTATGAAGTTGATGCAACGGATGCATCCTGGAACACCGACACCGAATACGAAATGGGCAACATGGGCCACCGTCCCGGTGTCAAGGGCGGCTATTTCCCGGTGAACCCCACCGACGAAGCGCAGGATCTGCGTTCGGAAATGCTGTCGACCATGAAGCGCCTGGGCATGAAGGTCGACAAGCACCACCACGAAGTGGCGTCGTGCCAGCACGAGCTGGGCCTCATCTTTGACAGCCTGACCAAACAGGCCGACGAGCTGCAGAAATACAAATACGTCATCCACAACGTGGCCCATGCCTATGGCAAATCGGCCACCTTCATGCCCAAGCCCATCGCAGGCGACAACGGCACCGGCATGCACGTGAACATGTCGATCTGGAAAGACGGCAAGCCGCTCTTTGCGGGCGACAAATATGCCGATCTGTCGGACGAAGCCCTGTGGTTCATCGGTGGCGTTCTCAAGCACGCCAAGGCGCTCAACGCCTTCACCAACCCGTCGACCAACAGCTACAAGCGTCTGATCCCCGGCTTCGAAGCCCCCGTTCTGCGCGCCTATTCGGCCCGCAACCGGTCGGGCTGCGTGCGTATTCCGTGGACCGAAAGCCCCAAAGCCAAGCGCGTCGAGGCCCGCTTCCCCGATCCGTCGGCGAACCCCTACCTGTGCTTTGCAGCCCTGCTGATGGCCGGTCTCGACGGGATCACCAACAAGATCGATCCCGGCGAGGCGCTGGACAAGAACCTCTATGACCTGCCCGCCGAAGAACTGGCCGGCATCCCCACGGTCTGCGGTTCGCTGCGCGAAGCCATGGAAGAGCTGGAAAAAGACATGGACTTCCTGCTGGCCGGTGACGTGTTCACCAAAGACCAGGTTCAGGGCTATATCGACCTGAAAATGGAAGAGATCGAAGCCTACGAGCACACGCCGCACCCGGTCGAATTCCAGATGTATTACAGCTGCTGATCGGCATTCGATCATCAGAGACAGATCGGCGGGCGCCCTCGGGCGCCCGCTTTTTTGTTCGCAAACGGGGGTTTGCCTATACAGCCCCGCCCCTTTGCGCCTAAAACAGGCACAGCGGTCGCAACCGCAGCAGCTTGGAGGGCATGGCATGCGCAAGGAATTCTGGCTTTCCCCGATCTTGGGCCTGGCACTCAGCGCGCTGGCCCTGCCCGCCGTGGCTGCCAGCTGCGGCAACACGAGCGCGGGCTTTGACGCCTGGAAAAAGGACTTCGCCCGCGAGGCCAAGCGCGCAGGCGTGAAATCGGCGGGTCTTCGGGCGCTGGCAGGGTCGCAATACGCCACCCGCACCATTGCCGCCGACCGCAATCAGAAATCGTTCAAATACAGCCTCGACAAGTTCATGCAGATCCGGGGATCGTCCACCATCGTGGCGCAGGGGCGCAAGCGCAAGGCGCGCAACCCCGAATTCTACGCCGCGCTGGAACGCCAATATGGCGTGCCGGCGGGTGTGCTGATCGCCATTCACGGCATGGAAACCGCTTTTGGCGGGTTCATGGGCGACAGCAATGTGGTCTCGGCCATTGTCACCCTGACCTATGATTGCCGCCGCTCGGATTTCTTCCGGCCGCATGCGATCGGCGCGCTCAAGCTGATTGATCAGGGCGGCATGACCGCTAGCACCAAGGGCGCCAAACATGGCGAGCTTGGGCACACCCAGTTCCTTCCGGGCAACGCGCTGACCTATGGGGTGGATGCCAATGGCGACGGGCGCGTGGATCTTTACAATGTCAGCGATGCGCTGGCCTCGACCGCGAATTTCCTGCGCCAGAAGGGCTGGAAACCGGGCAAGGGCTATCAGCCGGGCGAGCCGAATTTCAAGGTGATCAAGGAATGGAACGCCGCCAGCGTCTATCAGCAGGCCATCGCCATCATGGGCGCTCAGATCGACCGTTAACCCGGCAGGCCGGGATCGGCGACCACATAGGTATGGATCGAAAACACCACGGCCCGTGACACCGGCAGCCGCACCAGACATTGCCGTTCGCTGCGCAGATAGGCCCGGGCGCCGGGCGCGGGTTCGCGCCGCGCAGGCCCCGACAAAGGCGCGGGCTGGTGCAGTTCGGGATCGCCATAGCGCAGCAGGTTGAACCGCCAGAGCGGCCGCCCCACCTGCACCCCGTCAAACAGCCGCTGCACCCGCCGCGCGATCTGGTCGTCATAGTCGGGCACCGGATCATGGATCCGGCTTAGCGGGCGCATGAATTTCTCGCTCAGGCTCCAGAAGGCGGGAAAACACAGCACCGCGCCGGTCATCACATGTTCATCCGCGCCGTCGGGCTTTTGCAGGATACAGAAATCTTCCTGAACCAGATGCCCCAGCGTGGCCATGGGATCGTCGCGCCGGATGGCCACCTGCGCGCCATCGGCGCGGGTCACGGGCCCGCTGGCGCCTGCATCCCCATAGGCCAGCGACAGCACCAGATCCAAAAGCTCGGCCGCTGCGGGCTGCGCGCCGGGATCCAGCGCGATCACCGCGTCGCGCCGGGTTGCGATCAAATCATCGCGCCGCGCCATCTGCCCGGCAAAGGCATCGTCGCGCTGCAGCCAGTCGCCCATGTCAAAGGGCGCAATCCCCGGCAAGGGGCGCGGGGCAGTCACGTCATAGGGCAAGCGGTTTTGCAGCGGATGGGGCATCTGGCGGATCCGTGAAGTCTACAAAAACGACCTCATGCACGGTCGCTTTTGGAAACGCCAGCCCTTCCGTTGCGGATCATCATCAACCTTACAGAAGGGAGGCCCGCATGAACCAGCACCACCGTGACCGGCGCAAGATCGACCCCGCAAAAGGCGCCCACCTTGGGGACAACACGCCCAATGACAATGACCGGATCGAAATCGGCCCGACCCAGCTGGCCTTTGCCGAATGGGAGGCCGCCGGCCTCATCCTGCCCGATCTGCCGCGCATGCGCGAATATCGCTGGGCGCGGCTGACGCAGCATATCGTGGATCGCGGCTATGGCGGGCTGCTGGTGTTTGATCCGCTCAACATTCGCTATGCCACTGACAGCACCAACATGCAGCTGTGGAACACCCACAACCCGTTCCGGGCCGTGCTGCTGTGCGCGGATGGGCATATGGTGATCTGGGACTACAAGAACGCGCCCTTCCTGAGCGGCTTCAACCCGCTGGTGCGCGAGGTCAGATCGGGCGCCGATCTGTTCTATTTCGATCGCGGCGACAAGATCGACGTGGCCGCCGACGTGTTTTCCAACGAGGTTCGCCTGCTCCTGCACGAGCACGCGCCGGGCAACACCCGGCTGGCGGTGGACAAGATCATGCTGCACGGGCTGCGCGCGCTCGAAGCGCAGGGCCTGCAGATCATGGAAGGCGAAGAGCTGACCGAAAAGGCCCGCGCCATCAAGGGCCCCGATGAAATCCGCGCCATGCGCTGCGCCCATCATGCCTGTGAAACGGCCGTGGCCGAGATGGAGCATTTTGCCCGCACGACCGTCCCGCAGGGCCAGACCTCGGAAGATGACATCTGGGCGGTGCTGCATGCCCAGAACATCCGGCGCGGCGGCGAATGGATCGAAACGCGGCTGCTGGCATCGGGGCCGCGCACCAACCCGTGGTTTCAGGAATGCGGGCCGCGCATCGTGCAGAACAATGAAATCGTGGCCTTCGACACCGATCTGATCGGCAGCTACGGGATCTGCATCGACATCAGCCGCACCTGGTGGATCGGAGACACCGCCCCCCGCCCCGATATGATCTATGCCATGCAGCACGCCCATGAGCACATCATGTCCAACATGGAGCTGCTGCGCCCCGGCGTCGCGATCCCCGAGCTGACCGCCCGCTGCCACCGGCTGGACGATCAGTTTCAGGCGCAGAAATACGGCTGCATGATGCATGGGGTGGGGCTGTGCGATGAATGGCCTTTGGTGGCCTATCCCGACAAGGCGGTGCCGGGATCCTTCGACTATGTGCTGGAACCGGGCATGGTCCTGTGCGTCGAAGCCGCTGTGGGGGCCGAAGGGGGCGATTTTTCGATCAAGCTGGAAGATCAGGTGCTGATCACAGAAGACGGGTACGAGAACCTGACCACCTACCCGTTCGACGCAGCCCTGATGGGGCACTGATGGGCAATGCTGCGCAAGCACGGTCACCAAGCCGTGACCTGCCTGCAGCAAGGGTTGCGCGCAGCCCGCACAGCGCCCACCCTTGGACCACCCCACACCAAGGAATGGATCCATGCCTACCGAAAGACTGACATTCGCCGGCCATTCCGGCGATGCGCTGGCTGCGCGGCTTGACCTGCCGGATGGTCCGGTTCTGGCGACCGCGCTTTTTGCCCATTGTTTCACCTGTTCCAAGGACATTCCCGCCGCCCGCCGCATTGCCGCGCGGCTGACGGATATGGGCATTGCCGTGCTGCGGTTCGATTTCACCGGGCTGGGGCACAGCAAGGGCGAATTTGCCAATACTTCGTTCACGTCGAACGTGCACGATCTGGTGCTGGCCGCGCAGGAACTGGACGCGCGCGGCCTTGCGCCGTCGCTGCTGATCGGCCATTCGCTGGGCGGGGCGGCGGTGCTCAAGGCGCGCGCGCAGATCGCGTCGGTCAAGGCGGTGGTCACGCTGGGGGCCCCCTTTGATCCGGGCCATGTGGCGCATCGCTTTGCCGATGCCCTGCCCCAGATCCACGCCACCGGCGAAGCCGAAGTGTCGCTGGCCGGCCGCCCGTTCCGCATCGGCAAAGGCTTTGTCGACGACATCACCGCCACGCGTCTGGAACCCGCGATCCGCGATCTTGATGCCGCGTTGCTGGTGCTGCACGCCCCGCGTGACGCCGAGGTCGGGATCGACAATGCCAGCCAGATCTTTCTGGCAGCCAAGCATCCCAAAAGCTTCGTGACGCTGGATGATGCCGACCACCTGATCACGCGTCAGACCGATGCCGACTATGCGGCCGAGGTGATCGGCGCCTGGGTCGGGCGCTATGTGCCGCTCAAGCCGCCCGCACCGCCCCCCGGCGCGCCCGAAGGCATCATCCGTGTCTCCGAAGTCGATCCGGGCGGATTTCTGCAGGACGTGATGGGCGGGCCGCGCCACCATGTGCGCGCCGATGAACCGCTGGCCTATGGGGGCACGGACCGGGGCATGTCGCCTTATGGCTTTGTGGCATCGGGTCTGGGGGCCTGTACGTCGATGACGATCCGCATGTATGCGCGCCGCAAGGGCTGGCCGCTCAGCCATGTGAGCGTCGATGTCTGTCATGACAAGGTGCATGCGCAGGATGCCGAGCCGGGCAGCCGCGCGCGCATCGACCGGTTCAACCGCAAGATCCGCCTGAGCGGGCCTCTGACCGACGAACAGCGTGCGCGTTTGCTGGAGATTGCCGACAAGTGCCCGGTGCACCGCACGCTCGAAAGCAGTTCGCATATCGAAACGGTTCTGCTGCCCGCCGAAGCTGCGGCAGATCTGGATCTGGAAGGGGCCGGGTAACCCGGCCCCCAACCGGGTGGCCTAGCGACGCGGCCCGCGATGGCCGCCGCCACCGGCAGGACGGTGGATCGGCGGGCGCGCGGGCAGCGGTTTGGCATGGGGCGGTTTCGGCTTGGCCACGGGGGGCTTGGGCCGATCCGGGCGATCCGGCCTTTCAGGGCGATCCGGACGATCCGGGCGGTCGATGTCGATATCCACATCCACGTCACGATCGTGGTAATAGTCGTTCCAGAGCAGCCCGTCATAATAGGGATCGCCATAGCCGACCCCGACATAAACCCCGTCACAGGCGCTCAGGGCAAAGGCGCTGCCGCCCAGACCAAGCACCAGAACGGCGCGTTTGAGTGTGGTTTTGCGTGTCATATCCTGTGCCTCCGCGCTCAGTTCGCGGCCCGGAAGGACGCAAAGACCCCGTTCAGATCCGCCACAAAGCCCGGATCGGCATCGCCTGCCAGGATCGTCACCGCCACGGCCACGCGCGGCCCCGGCAGATCAATCACCGCAGCGGTGAAATTGATGCCCCGCCCGTCGCGGGTTCCGGTGCCCCGGACCACCTGCGCCGGCCGGCCGCCGATGCGCGCGGCCGAGCGGTCCGTCACCTGCGGTTCGCGCACCAGAAAGCGGTCGATATCGCCCAGATAATCAAGCCCGTCTTCGATACTGCTGACCCCGGCGGGCGACACAAAGCCCATCCAGACGCCGTCGGATGCTTCGGGGCGCAGCCCCATGACACGGCTGACGGCGCGCGCGTCACCCAGTTCGGTATCCGTGATCTCGCGCGGGCCGCCATTGCGCAGCACCCAGAAATCGGGCACCGCGAACGAAAACAGCGCCCGCCCGTTTTCGGTATAGGTGGTCGGCGTCTGCGCCAGACCCGCGACCGGCGACAGGGCAAGCCCCGCCAGCAGAACCGCGCCTTGCAACAATTTCATAAACTTATCCTCCGAAACTGCGCCGACCATGCCCGCCTTTGGCGGGTCTGTCCAGTGCCGGGGCGCGCGCCTGACGCAGGTCAGAGCCGACAATAGGATGTACGCATCACATAGCCCTTGCGCGGGCCCGTGACATCCCACCGCGCCGACCAGCGCGGCCAGGTCGAAAAGTCATAGGTCACATCGTAAAGATCAGGGTCGCAATGGTGCCGATCACGCGCATCACCGCCACTCAACAGGATACGGTGAAACGGGCGGCCATCATCAAAGGCCACCGCAACGCCGCCCGGATCCTGCGCCCAGAGGTAGCGCCGCTCGGCCGTCAGCGCCCCCTGCCCCGGCAGATCCAGCATCAGCGTTTCATCATAGATCAACCCGTCGCCCTGCCGCGTCAGGCGCGCCTGCCCGGTGCCGGTGATCACCAGACCCGCGCGCCGGTCGTCAATCTGCCGGTCGATCTGCCAGATGCCTTCGAAATCCCACAGCGCCGCGGGTCCGACCCCGTCAGCGCGCATAGCGCCCCGTGGTGGTCGCGCCCGATTCCGCAACGAAACGCACCCGTTGCCCGTCGCGCTCCACCGCATAGCAGACCCAGCCGTTCGATGGCGGCCACTGGCTGCAATAGCGCCCGTTGCGCACCGTCCAATAGCCCCAGCTATCATGGCCCGCATTGTAAAGCGTGCGCCCCGCCGAGGCGAATGTCTGCCACGCCCCGCTGTCATAGATCACTTTCTGCCCGCTCAGGGCGTCACGCACGGCCGCGCCATCCAGCCGCACCCAGCCCGCAAACGCGGGCAGCGGCAACATGAACGCCAGCAGAATCAGGGCAATCCGTCTCATTTTCAGGGTCCCGGCTTGTGGTAATGACAAACTCTATCTAAGACCGGCCCCATCTTCCGTCCAATGCAAAAAAGGCCCCGTCATGATCCCGCGCTATTCCCGTCCCGACATGGTCGCCATCTGGTCACCCGAGACCAAGTTTCGCATCTGGTACGAAATCGAAGCCCATGCCTGCGATGCCATGGCCGATCTGGGGGTGATCCCCAAGGAAAACGCGCAAGCGGTCTGGAAGGCCAAGGATGTGGAATTCGATGTCGCGCGCATCGACGAAATCGAAGCCGTGACCAAACATGACGTCATCGCCTTCCTGACCCATCTGTCCGAAATCGTGGGCAGCGAAGAAGCCCGGTTTGTCCATCAGGGCATGACCAGCTCGGATGTTCTCGACACCACGTTCAACATCCAGCTGACCCGCGCCGCCGACATCCTGATCGCCGATCTCGAAGCGCTGCTGGCCGCGCTCAAGCGTCGGGCCATCGAACATAAGGACACCGTGCGCATCGGACGCAGCCACGGCATCCATGCCGAACCCACCACGATGGGCCTGACCTTTGCCCGGTTCTATGCCGAAATGGACCGCAACCTGTCGCGCATGCGCGATGCGCGGGCCGAAATTGCCACCGGGGCGATTTCCGGCGCGGTGGGTACCTTTGCCAATATCGACCCCCGCGTCGAAGAGCATGTGTGCAACGAGCTGGGCCTTGTGCCCGAACCGATCAGCACCCAGGTGATCCCGCGCGACCGCCACGCCGCGTTTTTTGCCACGCTGGGCGTGGTCGCATCGTCGATCGAAAACATCGCCGTGGAAATCCGCCACATGCAGCGCACCGAGGTTCTGGAAGCCGAAGAATTCTTCAGCGCGGGCCAAAAGGGGTCGTCGGCGATGCCGCACAAGCGCAACCCGGTTCTGACCGAAAACCTGACCGGTCTGGCGCGTCTGGTACGCATGGCGGTGGTCCCGGCCATGGAAAACGTCGCCCTGTGGCACGAGCGTGACATTTCGCATTCGTCCGTTGAGCGCAATATCGGCCCCGACACCACCGTGACGCTGGACTTTGCGCTGGCGCGCCTGACCAGCGTGATC
>JAOXSC010000218.1 GCA_025800215.1 Marinibacterium sp. | reverse complement strand
GGCTGGTTGTCCACGGGCCGCTATTGGCGCAGTTGCTGATGCTGTTTGCAGAGGAGGTGATCGGCCCGCTGGCGCGCTTTTCGTTCCGTGCAACCGCGCCGCTTTTGCATTTCGAGACGGCCACACTCTGCCGCAACGGGCAAGACCTGTGGGTTCGAGGCCCCGACGGGCGACAATGCATGCAGGCAGAAGCGCGGTCAGAGTGACGCTTCGGGCCGGAAGTCCGCAGGGATTTCATCGCGACCGTCCAGCATGAGGTCCGCCATCACCTCGGCCACTTTCGGAGCCATACCGAAGCCGATCTTGAAGCCACCATTGGCGATGAAGTGACCGTCGTGCAGGGGGTGTGCGCCAAGCATCGGGGCGCGGCTTTTGCTGCGGGGGCGGACACCGGCCCAACGCTCGATCACCTCGGCACCGTGCAGTACGGGAACGGCGCGGGCGGCGCGGTCGATCACGTCCTCAAGCGCGTCGTCGGTGCTGGTTGGATCGTCATACTCGCGCTCGGAGGTCGAGCCGATGGCAAGCGTGCCGTCTGCATGCGGCACGATATGGATCGCATCGGCGAACAGCTGCGGCACCGCACCCGCATCAAAGCGCAGCAATGCCGCCTGTCCCTTGACGCCATTGCCGACAGTTTTTTCGAAGCTCTGGCTGAGTTCCTGCAACCCGGCGACACCTGTCGCATGCAGCACATGGCCCTCGTCCGGGGCCTCAGCGACCACCTCAACCCCCATGACCAAGAGCGCGGCAACCAGCGCGGCACAGGCTCGGCGCGGGTGCATCCGCGCGGTCAGGGTGTCGTGGATGACATAGCCGGTCGGGCTGGGCGGGCACCATTGGCC
>JAOXSC010000211.1 GCA_025800215.1 Marinibacterium sp. | reverse complement strand
ATCGCCTCCTGCGGTGCGTTTTCGGCCATCTGCGGATCATCGGTCGCCACCGCCGCCACCATGACCCGTGTGGCCGTGCCGGAAATGAAGCGCTTCAATTATGCCGACAGCCTGTCCACCGCCTCGGTCGCGGCGGGGGGGATCATCGGCATCCTGATCCCGCCCTCGGTGGTGATGGTGCTTTATGGTGTGCTGACACAGACCTCGATCGGGGATCTGTTCATCGCCGGGCTGTTGCCCGGCATCCTGACCATTCTGGGCTTTATGCTGGTGGTCAGCATCGTCACCCGCCTGCACCCGGCCATGGGACCGGCAGGCGAGGCCACCAGTCCGCGCGACAAGCTGATCGCGCTGCTGCGGACCTGGCCGATCCTGCTGTTGTTCGGGATGATCATCGGCGGCATCTATCTGGGCGTGTTCACCCCGACCGAAGCGTCGGGCGTGGGGGCCGTGGGCGCCTTTGCCATCGCCGTTGCCCGGCGCAAAATGGATCGGGCCCGGCTGGTGGCCGCACTGCGCGAAACGCTGACAACAACAACCATGATCTTCGTGGTGCTGATCGGCGCGGTGACCCTGAACAACCTGATTGTCTTCTCCGGCATCGCCGGGGGGTTGTCGGGCTTTGTGTCGGGCCTTGCTCTGCCGCCGATGGCGACGATGGCGATCATCCTGCTGATCTATCTGGTGCTGGGCTGTTTCCTGGACGCGCTGGCGATGATCCTTTTGACGGTTCCGATCTTCTTTCCCATCGTGTCCTCGCTGGGCTTCGATCCGGTCTGGTTCGGGATCATCGTGGTTATGGTGGTTGAACTGGGGCTGATCACGCCGCCCATCGGGATGAACATCTTTGTCATCAAGGGCATGATGCCCAAAGTGTCACTGGGTGCGATCTATCGCGGGATCATCCCGTTCGTTGTGGCGCAGATCGTGTTGATCGCAATTGTGTTCCTGATCCCTGAAATCGTTCTGTGGCTGCCAGAAACCGCCCGCAATTGGCGGTAAGTTAACAGCCCTGCTGGAAACGCTTGCAGAGAGCGTGGCCCGATCTCGGGGTGG
>JAOXSC010000208.1 GCA_025800215.1 Marinibacterium sp. | reverse complement strand
CCCATACATTTCAGCGCCGCTGCCGCCAGCACACCTTCGGGCGCGCCGCCCTGACCCATATACATGTCGATGCCGGTCACGTCGCTTTCGGCGCAGTGCATCACACCGGCCACGTCGCCATCGGTGATCAGGCGGATCGAGGCGCCGGTTTCGCGGACCTGATCAATCATTTCCTGATGGCGGGGACGCTCAAGGATACAGACAGTGATGTCCGACGCCGCGCAGCCCTTGGCCTTGGCCAGTGCCTCAACGCGCTCTTTGGGGGACATATCCAGCGAGACAACGCCCTCGGCATAGCCCGGCCCAATCGCCAGCTTGTCCATGTAAACGTCAGGCGCGTGCAGCATCGAGCCGCGCGGGCCCATGGCGATCACGGTCAGGGCGTTGGGCATGTCCTTGGCGGTCAGCGTGGTGCCTTCGAGCGGGTCCAGCGCGATGTCCACGCCGGGGCCGTTGCCGGTGCCGACCTCTTCGCCGATATAGAGCATGGGCGCTTCGTCGCGCTCGCCTTCGCCGATCACCACCACACCGGCAATGTCCAGCAGGTTCAGCTGCTCGCGCATGGCGTTCACAGCGGCCTGATCGGCGGCTTTTTCGTCGCCACGCCCCACCAGCGAGGCCGAAGCCAGAGCGGCCTGTTCGGCCACACGCGCCAGACCGAGGGAAAGCATACGGTCCTGAAATTCAATAGTGTCGGTCATCTTCGAAATGTCCTTATGAACAGTGTTACAGTCTGGTGTAGAGATCAGCGGCGCGGCTCGCAAGCGCGCGCTCAGACCCCCTCAATGCGCAGCGCAACGGGGGTGCCGTCCACCACATCCAGTTTGGCGATCCCGCTCAGCGCTGTGTCCAGCGCGGCGCGGGTGGTTTTATGGGTCACGAACAGCACCGGCGCGGTGGGTTCGTTATGGCCATATTGGCGCATCCGGTCGATCGAGATCCCGGCCTCGCCCAGAATCGCCGCGACCTTGGCCAGCGCGCCGGGTTTGTCCAGCAGCGACAGGCGCAGGTAATAGGGCACCGAGGCCCCGGAGACCGCGCGCGGCGCTTGGCTGAGGGTGGTTGCGGGCTGACCAAAGGTCGGCAGGCGCAGGCCCCGGGCCACGTCACAGATGTCGCCCATCACCGCGCTGGCTGTGGGGCCTTCGCCCGCGCCGGGGCCGCGCAGCACGACCTGTTCGACTGCGTCGCCCTCAATCACCACCATATTGGTGCCGCCCTCAAGCTGGCCCAGCGGCGAAGAGGCGGGCACCAGACAGGGGCGCATACGTTGCTCAAGGCCCCGGCCCGTGCGCTGGGCCACGCCCAGCAGCTTGATGCGATAGCCCATATCCGCAGCGTGGCGGATGTCTTCGAGGCTGATCTGCTGGATGCCCTCAAGTTCGATGCCGTCGAAATCCACCTGCGTACCAAAGGCAATCGAGGCCAGAATCGCCAGCTTGTGCCCGGCATCGATGCCGCCCACATCCAGATTGGGATCGGCCTCGAGATAGCCCAGCTCGGCGCATTCATCGAACAGGGCGTCATAGCCCATGCCACGCGCTTCCATGTTGGTCAGGATATAGTTGCAGGTGCCGTTCATCACGCCCATGACGCGCGTGATTTCATTCCCGGCCAGCCCCTCGGTCAGGGATTTGATCACCGGGATGCCGCCCGCGACGGCCGCCTCATAGCGGATCACCCGGCCTGCGGCCTCGGCGGTTTCGGCCAGCGCCTGACCGTGCAGCGCCAGCAGGGCCTTGTTGGCGGTCACAACGTCTTTGCCAGCGGCCAGAGCGGCCTCGGTGGCGTCTTTGGCCGCGCCTTCAGAGCCGCCCATGAGTTCGACGAATACATCCACATCGTCGCGCTGGGCCAGCGCCACGGCGTCGGTCTCCCAGGCGTAAGA
>JAOXSC010000206.1 GCA_025800215.1 Marinibacterium sp. | reverse complement strand
AAATCTCTTTTCAAATGACCCAAATTGCTGTATGGGCCGCGCATCTGAGACGTAGCACCCGGGCCCCGGTGCCGTGAGCGTAAGATAATGGGGTCGGCGGCAATGGGGCCGCCATGCAAACGGGAGACCCCGGAGGGCCGGGGAGCGCTCCCTTACAAGGACGTAAGATGTTCAACATTTCCAAGAAATCCATGCAGTGGGGCGAAGAAACGCTGACGCTGGAAACGGGCAAGGTCGCCCGTCAGGCCGACGGTTCCGTCATTGCCACGCTGGGCGAAACCAGTGTCATGGCCAACGTGACCTTCGCCAAACAACCCAAGCCCGGTCAGGATTTTTTCCCGCTGACCGTGCATTATCAGGAAAAATACTACGCAGCCGGCAAAATCCCCGGCGGCTTTTTCAAACGTGAGGCCCGGCCGACCGAAAAGGAAACGCTGACCGCGCGCCTGATCGACCGTCCGATCCGCCCGCTGTTCGTGCCCGGCTTCAAGAACGAAGTGCTGGTGATGTGCACCGTGCTCAGCCACGATCTGGTCAATGATCCCGACATCGTGGCGATGATCGCCGCCTCTGCCGCGCTGACCATCTCGGGCGCGCCGTTCATGGGCCCGATCGCAGGCTGCCGCATTGGTTTCGAGGATGGCGAATACATCCTGAACCCGACCGTCGACGACATGCAGGACCTGCGCCTGAACCCCGAACAGCGTCTGGACCTGGTGGTTGCCGGGACCAAGAACGCCGTGATGATGGTGGAATCCGAAGCCTACGAACTGACCGAGGCCGAGATGCTGGGCGCCGTCAACTTCGCGCACGAGCAGATCCAGCCGGTCATCGACCTGATCATCTCGCTGGCCGAAGAAGCCGCGAAAGAGCCGTTCGACTACACCCCCCCGGACTATTCGGAACTGTTCGAAGCGGTCAAAGCCGCCGGTGACACCCAGATGCGTGCCGCCTTCGCCATCACCGACAAGCAAGAGCGCACCGCCGCTGTTGCCGCTGCCCGTGACGCGATCAAAGAGGCCCTGACCGAAGAGCAACTGGCAGACGCCAACCTCGGCTCTGCCTTGAAAAAGCTCGAAGCCGGCATTCTGCGCGGTGACGTGGTCAAGGGTGGCAAGCGGATCGACGGTCGTGACACCACCACCGTGCGCCCGATCGTGGCCGAAACCGGCCTGCTGCCGCGGACCCACGGCTCGGCGCTGTTCACCCGCGGTGAAACCCAGGGTCTGGTTGTGACCACGCTGGGCACCGGCGACGATGAACAGTTCATCGACGCGCTGCATGGCAACTTCAAATCCAACTTCCTGCTGCACTACAACTTCCCGCCCTACTCGGTTGGCGAAGCTGGGCGCGTTGGCCCTCCGGGACGCCGCGAAATCGGCCACGGCAAACTGGCCTGGCGCGCGCTGCAGGCGGTTCTGCCGGCTCCGACCGACTTCCCCTATACCGTGCGTCTGGTGTCCGAGATCACCGAATCCAACGGCTCGTCCTCGATGGCGTCGGTCTGCGGTGGCTCTCTGTCCATGATGGACGCCGGTGTGCCGCTGAAGGCGCCGGTTGCGGGCATCGCCATGGGTCTGGTTCTGGAAGATGACGGCGACTATGCCATCCTGACCGACATCCTGGGTGACGAAGACCACCTGGGTGACATGGACTTCAAAGTGGCGGGTACCGAAAACGGCATCACCTCGCTGCAGATGGACATCAAGGTCGCAGGCATCACGCCCGAGATCATGGAGAAAGCCCTGGCCCAGGCCAAGGACGCCCGTCTGCACATCCTGGGTGAAATGGGCAAAGCGCTGAGCGAGACCAAAGGCTTCTCGATCCACGCGCCGCGCATCGAAACCATGAACATCCCCACCGACAAGATCCGCGAAGTGATCGGCTCGGGCGGCAAGGTCATCCGCGAAATCGTCGAAGTGTCGGGTGCCAAGGTCGACATCAACGATGACGGCGTGATCAAGATCGCCTCCCCCGATGGCGAAGCGATCCAGAAGGCCTATGACATGATCCACGCGATCGTGGCAGAGCCCGAGGTCGGCCAGATCTACAACGGCAAGGTCGTGAAGATCGTCGATTTCGGCGCCTTCGTGAACTTCTTTGGCAAGCGCGACGGGCTGGTCCATGTCAGCCAGATCGAAAACCGCCGCCTGAACCACCCCTCGGACGTTCTCAAGGAAGGTCAAGAGGTCAAGGTCAAGCTTCTGGGCTTTGACGACCGTGGCAAGGTCCGCCTGTCGATGAAGGTTGTCGATCAGGAAACCGGCGAAGAGATCACCGAAGACAAGAAGAAAAAGGAAGACGCAGAATAACCCTCTGCCCCTGTCTTTCCCAAGACCCCGAAGGGCGCCCCGGTGGCGCCCTTTTTTCATGGCCAGCCCGCTGGGGCGTGACGTACCCGGCATGAACCCAAAAACTTCTTGCATCCCACGCGGGAACAAAGGCACAGAACCACATCAGCCTGCAGATCCCGCATCGGCGCAGGCCACCACCGGGAGAGACACCGATGACCGACACGCCTGTGACCATACTCACCATGAAATGGGGCACGCTGTATGGCGCACGCGAAGTCAACAACCTCTATCGTGGCGTGGCGCGACACCTGTCGATCCCGCACCGGTTCGTCTGTTTCACCGATGACACCACCGGCATTGATCCGGGCGTGGTCACCTACCCGCTGCCCGAACTGAAGCTGGCCCAGGGCCAGACCGACACGCGCTGGCGCAAACTGACACTGTTTTCCAAGGATCTTTTCGGGCTCAGCGGTCCGGCGCTGTTTCTGGATCTGGATCTGGTGATCACCGGGCCGCTGGACCCGTTCTTTGACAACACCGATGGCGCGGTGACGATGATCCGCGATGACACGCTGTTTCGCCCCAAACCGCTGCGCCGGATCAATCCCGAACGCGATGCGTTTCTGGCCAGTGTCGGCAACAGCTCGGTCTTTCACTACGAAATCGGCGCGCATAGCTATGTGCTCGACAACTACGTGGCCGATCCCGAAGACGCCATGCGCCGCTATGAGATCTCGCAACAGTTCCAGAGCGCACAGCTCGCCGCCAAGGGGAACCTGAAATACTGGCCCGATGGCTGGTGCGTGAGCTTCAAGAACCATTGCGTGCCGCGCAACTTTGCCAGCTACTTTGCCGATCCCAGCCTGCCCGATGGCGCGCGGATCGTCGTCTTTGCCGGATCGCCGAAGATGAGCGATGCGCTTTATGGCAAGGGTGGCACCTGGTATCGGCGCATCGGCAATGTGGATTGGCTGCGCAAGGCCTGGGAAGGCTGAACATGGGCCTGTCCGACCGGTTCCGCGCCTTCAAGCGTCAGCGCAGGCTGCGCGCGGCCAAGGCCGATCTGGCCGCACGTCATGGCGATGCAAAGCCCCATGGCCTGCCCTGTCCGCTGATCCTGTCGCTGACCAGCTATCCGGGGCGCTATGGCGATCTGGCGCTGACGCTGCGCGGGCTGATGACGCAAACCATGCGCCCCGATGCCGTGGTGTTGTGGGTGACCCCTCAGGACATGACCGATCTGCCGCCCGATGTGCTGGCCCTGCGCGACCAGGGGCTCGAGATCGCGCCCTGCCCCGACATGCGCTCGTATGACAAGATCCTGCCGGCGCTGGCCGCCCATCCCGACGCCGCCATCATCACAGCCGATGATGATCAATACTATCCGGCCGACATGGTCGAAGCCCTGGTCGACGCCCACCGCGCCAGCGCCACCCCGGTGATTGCCCACCGCGCCCATGAGGTGCGCTGCGGGGCGGACGGGCTGCCGCTGTCCTATACCGACTGGAACACCAACCTGCGCGCGCCCATGACCGGCCCGCTGGTCTTTCCCACCGGCGCGTCGGGCGTCTTTTACGCGCCAAACAGCCTGCCGCCCGAAACGTCGGATGCCGATCTGATCCAGCGACTGTGCCCGCATGGGGATGACATCTGGCTTTACTGGATGCGCCGGCTGCATGGGGGCGAGGCGGAGAAGATCGGTGGCCGGATCCGCATTCTGGAATGGCAGGCCCCCGAGGCCGAAGGGCTGCGGCAGGACAATCTGCGGGGCGGCAATGACCGCCAGATCCGTGCCATGATCGACCATTTCGGCTGGCCCGGCACCTGAACATCCGGCCCCCGTTATCAACGGGGGCCGAACACCGGATCAGCCCGGCAGCTTGGTCTTGCGCAGATAGGGCAGCACGGTTTCGAACTCACCGAACTTGGCCTTGGCATCGTCATTGTTGACGGTGGGCGGGATGATCACGTCTTCGCCCGGCACCCAGTTGGCGGGTGTCGCCACACCATGCCCGGTCGAGGTCTGCAGCGCATCAAGCGCGCGCAGCACTTCGGCAAAGTTGCGGCCCACGGTCATGGGATAGGTCATCGACAGTTTCAGCTGCTTGTCCGGCCCTATGATGAAGACCGAACGCACCGTGGCGCTGTCGGCCGGGGTGCGGCCATCGGGCAGGTAGGCTTCGGCGGGCAGCATGTCAAAGGCCTTGGACACCGCTAGCCCTTCGTCGGCGATGATGGGGAACCCGGCGGGCGCGCCGCCCACCTGTTCGATGTCGCCTTTCCATTTGCGGTGGTCTTCGGCCCCGTCAACGCTGACGCCGATCACCTTGGTGCCGCGCTTTTCCCATTCATCGGCAAGCTGCGCCACGGCGCCGAATTCGGTGGTGCAGACAGGCGTGAAATCCTTGGGGTGCGAGAACAGGATCGCCCAGCTGTCGCCGATCCAGTCGTGAAACTGGATGGTGCCCTGATCCGTCTCGGCGGTGAAATCCGGAACCGTGTCGTTAATCCGCAAACCCATCTGTTGGTATCCTCCGATGTGATTCGATGCGTGGATGTGCAGACCCTAGTGCAAGCCGCAGCGAGTGTTGAGCCCCCCCAGGCCGGAGATCGGCCAAGGCCACAATCGTTGCGCGATGGCCCGACTGCGGCTACACTTCTACGGATAAACAGTATCGTTCCCGAGGCCGCCATGTTCCGCACTTTGCCTCTGCCATCGCTGCTGCTGAGCCTGTTTGTTCTGCTCGCCAGCTGCACGGTCAGCCTGCTGCCGCCCTATGATGGCAGCCTTGTCGCCCGGCTCAATGAGCTCAACCAGGACACCATGACCCTATTTGCCGGTGTCGGCGCTGACAGGGGTGCGGGCCAGTTTCCCAAATATGAAACCCAGTACAACACCGCCATCGGCGGGTTCGAGGCCGCCAGACAGCAGGCCGAGATCCGCGAACTGCCCCCCCTGGGGCGCAGGTTGGGCAATTCCGAACGTCTGTCCGGGATCTGTCCGGGCGGCAATTTCGACGCCTGCCTGCAGACCACGCCCGATGCGCTTGAGCTGATTGTCGAAACGCTGACCGACATGCGTGACCAGCACCGCGCGCGGGGTCTGTCGGATCGTTTCTATGACGCCTATCGCGAAGAATATGTTCAGTCGATCACCAGTGCGCTCAGCGTCGAAGCCGCCCTTGAAAGGTAATTGCCATGACTGCCAGTGACATCGTGACCAAAGTGCTCGACGCGCTACGCCAGGAGCTTGGCGATGGGCTGAGCGCAATCGAAGATTTCGCCAAGGCCCAAGGCGAAAAACTGGCCAATATCGCCCTGACCCTGGCCGAAGGCCGCATCGACGGCGATTTCGACGAGGCCGACATTTTCTATCAGCGGCTGCTCGACCGGCTGGAGCGTCGCACCGCCCTGTTTGCACGCCAGTTGGTGCAGATGGCTGCGCTGACGATCGAGCAGGCCTGGAATGCCGTCGCCGGTGCCATCTGGGACGCGATCAACGGCCTGCTTGCCGGGATCGGGCTGCCGCTGTCGCTGCCCGAACAGCCCAGCATCTGACCGTCGCATCCCCGACCCGTACCCCCAGTTCGGTTGCGCCCTTGCCGCCGCCCCGATCCGATGCCAGAGTGCCGCGTATGAGCCGACCACCCGGTCGGTAATACTGTTCGATCCGGGAGGCCATCATGATCGAAAAACGCGACTTCTATATCAACGGGGCCTGGGTGGCACCCTCTGCCCCCAATGATTTCAATGTCATCGACCCGTCCACCGAAGAGCCCTGCGCGGTCATCTCGCTGGGCTCCGAGGCCGACACCAACGCCGCCGTGGCCGCCGCCAAGGCCGCGCTGCCGGGTTGGATGGCAACACCGCCGGCCGAGCGCATCGCGCTGGTGGAAAAGCTGCTGGAGATCTACCAGACCCGCATCGAAGACACCGCGCAGGCCACATCAATGGAAATGGGCGCACCCATCGAAATGGCACGCACCCAGCAGGCCGGGGCCGGGGCCTATCATCTGGCCAACTTCATCAAGGCCGCCAAGGCGTTCCAGTTTGACAAACCGCTTGGCGATCACGCCCCCAACGACCGGATCATCTATGAGGCCGTCGGCGTCGCCGCCCTGATCACCCCCTGGAACTGGCCGCAGAACCAGATCACGCTCAAGGTCGGCGCCGCAGCGATTGCCGGCTGCACCATGGTGCTCAAGCCGTCCGAGCAAAGCCCGCTGAACGCGATGATCTTTGCCGAATGCATGCACGAGGCCGGGTTCCCGGCGGGTGTGTTCAACCTGGTGAATGGCGATGGCGTGGGCGTCGGCACGCAGCTGTCGGGGCACCCGGATGTGGACATGGTCAGCTTTACCGGCTCGACCCGCGCGGGCACCGCGATTTCCAAGAACGCGGCCGACACGCTGAAGAAGGTCCATCTGGAACTGGGCGGCAAGGGCGCAAACGTGGTCTTTGCCGATGCAGACGACAAGGCGGTCAAGCGCGGTGTGCTGCATATGATGAACAACACCGGCCAGTCCTGCAACGCGCCCAGCCGGATGCTGGTGCAGGCCGAGATCTATGATCAGGCCGTCGAAATCGCCCGCGAAACCGCCGCCAAGGTCACCGTCGGCAGCGCCCATGACGAAGGCCGCCATATCGGCCCCGTGGTGAACGAAACCCAGTGGACCAAGATCCAGGATCTGATCCAGAAGGGCATCGACGAAGGCGCCCGCCTTGTCGCGGGTGGCACCGGGCGGCCTGACGGGCTGAACAAAGGCTACTATGTCAAACCCACGGTCTTTGCCGATGTCACCAATGACATGACCATCGGCCATGAAGAGATCTTTGGCCCGGTGCTGTCGATCATGAAGTTCGACAGCGAAGACGAAGCGATCGCCATGGCCAATGACACCGTCTATGGCCTGACGAACTATGTGCAGACCACCGATGGCGCTCGCGCCAACCGGCTTGCGCGCGTGCTGCGCTCGGGCATGGTCGAAATGAACGGCCAGTCGCGCGCGGCGGGGTCGCCCTTTGGCGGCATCAAGCAAAGCGGCAATGGCCGCGAAGGCGGTCTCTACGGGATCGAGGATTTCCTTGAAGTGAAGGCCGTCAGCGGCTGGACCCCCGAATAAGACCCGAACCCGGACCGGCCCCGCCATGGGGCCCTGAAATGCAACGGGCCGCTGACTGTGTCAGCGGCCCGTTTTGGTCTTGTGGCGGCGGCGTGACAACCGTCACGCCAGCCCCTGTCAGACGGCATCCCAGGCGTACTGAACATCCGTCAGATTGCCCGCATCATCATAAAGCCGGGTCAGGGTCTGCCACGGACGGCTGTCGCTGTTGTCTTCAAAGACAAAGCTGTCGCGCAGCCCGTCTTCGCCAAAGACCGTGGTCTTCACATCGCCATTGGGCAGCGTGTTGACCTGCTCTCTGAGCGTGCCCGCCGCATCGAAGCTGCGCACACGCATACTGCCGTCATCGAAGATATAGCTGCTTTCGACGATGTTGCCGCCATCGTCGAAGCTGTTGGTAAAGCGCGTCCAGTTGCGGGTGTCGTTGACATCTTCAAAGGTAAAGCTGTCAGCTTCACCATCGTCGCCGAAGACCGTGGTCAGGATATCGCCATTGGGCCTTGTATCGACCGTTTGCGACAGCAGGCCACCATCATCATAGCTCCGGACCATGGTGCGCACCCCGCCATCATCCATGACATAGGTCTGCAACACCAGCAGGCCGTCTTCGTCATAGTTGTTGGTAAAGCTCTGCCACGGATGCACGTCATCGCTGTCCTGAACGGTCAGGCTGTCGCGCTGGCCATCATCGCCATAGCTGGTGGTGCGAACCTCGCCATCCGGGCGCGTATCGACCGACTGGGTCGGGCGCCCGTCTTCGAAGGTGCGGCCTTCTTCGCGGGTGCGACCGTCATCCATGACATAGAGGCGATGCACAAGATTGCCGTCATCGTCATAGGTCGAGGTCACGCTCGCCCAGTCTTCGTCACCGCTGTTGTCCTCGATCACAAGCGTGTCGCGAACCCCGTCGGCACCGTAGGTGCTGGTCAGTACGTCGCCATTGCCGCGCGTGTCGATGACCTGTTGCAGCAGCCCGTCGGCATAGACCGAATGGACCACGCGGCCATCGTCAAAGCGCTCGGTGGTGCTGATCAGATCGCCATCCGCATCGCGGGTTTCGAACGTATAGTCGCGCCCGGCCCGGTCATTGGTGTCTTCGTAGGTGATGCTCAGCGTCTGGCCCACAGGTGCCGTGACCGTGACAACCACCGTGGCGGTGACGGGGCCACCGGTCCCGTTGCTGGCCGTATAGGTGAAGCTGTCCGTGCCGAACCACCAGGCGTCAGGCACATAGCTGACCGTGCCATCGGGGTTAAGCGTGACCGACCCGTAATTGCCCTGTCCGACCTCGGTGATGCTCAGCGGGTTGGTGCTGAGGGCGCGGTCATTGTCCAGAACGTCGATCACCACAGACCCGTTGCGCGCAACCGTGGCACTGTCGTTCACAGCCTCGGGCGGCCGTTCGTTGACGGTGATGGTGACCACGGCGATGTCGCTTTCGGTCCCGTCCGACGCCACATAACGGAAGCTGTCGGTGCCCACGAATTCCGCGTCCGGCACATATTCGAACGCCCCGGTATCCTGCAGATAGCTAAGCGTGCCATGCGATGGCCCATCCAGGATCTGAGCCCGCAGCGTATCGCCATTGGCGTCCGTGTCGTTGCCCAGAAGCCCCGGTGCGGTGATGGTCAGCGTGCCGCTGTCCAGCATCGTATAGGCATCATCGCGGGCGACGGGGGCGACGTTGATTTCATCGTCATTGACGATGAGATGCTCAACATCTGCATCCGCCGCAGGCGTGATGTCGGGACGGTCGGTGCCGGTGATGCGCAGCCCCAGCACGTCATCGCTTTCGGGCAGCATGTCACCGTTGATGTCCACCATGAAGGTCACATAGGCCTCGCCCGCGGCCAGCGTCACCGATGACGGGATCGGGCCCGTGTCGATGTTGCTGACCGTGCCGAACACCGCCAGATCGACGGTCACCGGGCCGTCCAGATCGCCGGTGCGGCGTACCGTGAACCAGACCGGGGTGGTGCCGCTGTCGCCTTCGGCCGCCTGGGTATCGGCGGGATCGCCCACCGGGGCGCCCGTCGGCGCGCTGAGCGATGCGTGGATCGACACCTCGCCGCCCAGATCGTCGTTTTCGGCGGTAAAGCTGGCGGTTGCCTCTGCGGGGTCAACGGTCACTTCGGGGCGGTCGTCATGGCTGATCGTGATGGCCAGGGTCTCGTCACTTTCGATGTCGCGGTCGCCCGCCACCTCGACCATGAAGGACACCGACGCATCGCCATCGGCAATGGTCACCGAGGCCGGGATGCTGCCGATGATCTCGCTCTCGGCAAAATCGCTGGCCACGGCCAGATCGACCTCGACATCGCCTGCCAGATCGCCGGTCCGCGTGACGGTGAACCAGACCACGTTGGAGCCACTGTCCCCTTCGGCCTGCGACAGGCTGGCGCCCATGACCGCATCGGCATTGTCGCGCGGATCATCGGCACCGACCTGGATCGCCAGCGTGCTGCCGGTTTCGGCCACATCCGCCACCGTCACCTGCACCGTGCCCTGCACCGTCGCCTGACCGTCCGACAGCGTATAGGTGAAGCTGTCGGTGCCGAAGAAATCAAGGTTCGGCGTATAGGTCAGGATGCCATCGGCGCCCAGCGTGACGACCCCGTGCGACCCCTGGCTGACCGTGGCCACCGACAGGGCATCGCCTTCGGGGTCGGTGTCATTGGCCAGAACATTGATCTGCACGGCGGTTTCTTCGTCGGTGCTGGCCGCATCGGCATTGGCCACCGGGGCGGTGTTGATCGCCTCGAAGGTGATCGTATAGGTCTGCTCGCCCTCGGCCGCGTTGTGGTCAAGGATATGCAGACGGTCTTCGATCGTGGGCGGCCCATCGGCCAGGAAGGTCCGGTCGGTCTGCCAGAAGTTGCGGCCCAGCAGCTCTTTGCCGTCGCTGTCGCGCACGATGGATGCGATGCGATAATCGCCATCGCCCGGATCGCGCACATTGGCATAGCTCCACCCCGCCGACATGGTCGCCGTCAGCGTGACCACCAGATTGCCCGCCATCGGCACGCCCGAGGTTTCTTCGCCGATGGCCTGAGCCACGTCAAAGATCTGACCGTCGGATGTGTGCAGCGTGTCCGGGATCCCCAGCGGATCGGTTTCGCGATCATCATTGATCAGGAAATCGTACAGGGTGTCATCGCCGGGCTGATCGCTCTGGACCACCTGGATCAGCTCGTGGATCCGGGTTTCGGTCAGCAGCGACAGCTCTTCGATGCCAAGGCTGTTTTCGTGGGTAAAGCTCACGTCATAGTCGATGAACTTGCCTTCCAGCGACGATTGCATGAACCAGGTCGCCACTTCGCGGTCACCCGCGGCCACATCCCCGAAATCGACGGTCAGCGACGGGCTGAAGGCCTCGCCATTGACGCTGGCACCGATGATCTCAAAGTCGATCAGCAGGCCTTTTTCGTTCTCGATGATCTCGGGCTGGGCCGAGGTGATGCTGAGGTTGTTGGCATCGCCATAGCCCACATTGTTGACCATCACGGCCAGCGCGAAGGGCTCGGATGGTTCGACCTCTTCGGTGAAGGGATCGTCGCCATAGACATTGCGCTGCAGGTAGTAATCAAGCTCGAGCTCGGCCTGCGGACGCACGGTGATCTCTTCTTCGGCCAGCGGCAGGGTGCGCACCACGCCGTCTTCGGCATAGGTGAACTGGCCCGACACCGTATAGGTTTCTTCGGTATCGGTGACCGCCAGACGCGACGGGATCAGCGTATAGGTGGCCGACCCGGATGTGCCGCCTGCAACCTCGCCGGTGCCGTCAACGGCTGTCAGGCCGCTCAGCGCCGGATCGGTGATGCCAAAGGTGTTCTGCGACACCAGGTTGCCTTCGCTGTCGCGCACGATGATCGTGATGCCCACATCCGTCACCGGATTGTCGGTCTCGTTCACGATCTCAAGCGTGGCTTCAAAGGCCTGACGCGTCAGAACCACATCCTGGCTGATGCTCAGCCGGACCGAAGCACAGACCCCGCCGCCCTGGTCATTGACCAGGTCGACGATGCCTTCGGACACCAGTTCGCCAAATGTTGCATTGGTCACCTCGGCAGTCGCCAGCAGCTGATCGCCTGCGTCGCTGATCTGCGTCCAGATGCCTTCCAGCTCGGTAAAGTCGATGCCGGGGCCCGACGCATCCGGGTCGCTGATCTGGGCGATCACACCGTTCCAGTTGGCAATCATCGTGGCCACATCCGCCGCTGTCAGCGGTTGCGGGGCAATCGCCTGCAGCTGCGCCAGACCTTCGGCGCTGACCGCACGCGGTTCGCCATTGCCGTCTGCCATCAGCGTGCCCAGAAGCTCGAAGAAGGCAGGCAATGCGGGGTTACCCGGAACCACCTGCAGGATCGCGTCGGACCCGAAGAGCAGGGTAAAGAAGTCACCCATGCCACCCAAGAACGCCACCACCTGCGGGGCCGCCGCAACCGCGTCATTGGACGCCGCGACCTGTGCAGGATCGCCATCCTTGTCGCCACAGCCGCAGTCTTCGCCATCCTCGGCGGCCTGCGCTTCGGCCCCGGCCAGCATCGGCGCTGCCGCCGCCGCTGCCAGCGCCGAACCGCCTGCCGACACGTTGGGACCAAAGCCGCCACCGGCCGCGACACAGGCAAAGTAGAGCCCCCAGTCGATGGCACAGATGACATCACCCAGACCCGGCACCAGACCGGCGCCGAACTTGGCCGCGCCATAGGCCGCGCCGCCATTGTTGCCCGAACTCAGATTCGACCCGATGGACCAACCGCTGTCAAAGGCACCAACAAGACCAACACCCTTGGCCAGATCGTCGAAGGGACCAGCGCCCGGCAGGCAGATCGGCGGGCCGATGTTGGATTTGCTGGAACAGATGACATCGCACAGATCCAGCGGTGACACCGACGGAACCGTCCCGGTGACCGTGGTGCGGCCACCCGTGCCGGGGCCATAGCCCCCCGGACCAAAGCCGCCGCCGCCACCCGGGCTGACCCAGATGGAGAATCCGTCAATGCCGCCATTGCCGCAATTGCCGTCCACGTTGGACCCGGTCAGGCTGAGCGACTTGGACACGTCCTGCGGCCCACAGGGATAGTTGTAGACCAGCGTCCCGCCCCACGAGCAGCCCACCGTCCCGGCGCCTTCGGCCGATGCGGGGGTGATGCTCGATCCGTCGCCATCATCCACCGTCAGCGCCTCGGCACCGGCCAGCGGCTGGCCGGGTTCATTGTCACCCACCCGCGTGATCTTGATCGGGAAGGTCACCGACGATTTCGCATCCAGCGTGGTCAGCGTGTCAAAGGGCGTTTCGATCTCGTACCAGGGGTGATCGGCCAGATCGAGATCCAGATCGTTCACCGCGATCAGACCGTGGTTGGTGACGGTGATCTCCACCGTCATCTCATCGCCGATGTCGTCCAGCTGGGCAAAGTCGATCACCGGCGGATCCATCACCACGACGGGTGCGGGCACGTTGGTTTCGAACTCGGCCTCGATCTCGACGGTATAGCGGTCTTCCAGTTCGACCTCTTCCACCGACCAGTAGTATTTGACCGTCTGGCGCGACATGAAGGCATCAAGCTCGTTGTCGCCCGGCGTCACCTCGATATTGCGGTTGAACGCGTCGTGGTTCGCCGCCGATGCCCGCACATTGTAGATGCCTTCGGGCAGGTCGGGGATGGTGACCATCCCGTCGACGTCATTGCTGGAATAGACAACTTCGCCCGTCAGCACATGGGTGACCGTCAGGCGGACATCCTCCACCTTCGGCTCGTCCGCCGAGAAGTAGAACAGTTCGTCCACCATGTTGATCGTGAGATCACCCAGGGCATCCGACACGGTGACAAAGGAAAAGCCCATGCTGTCGGCGTCGCCGCCATCTTCCTGCACCGCGATGGTGCCGTTGAACCGGCCCAGGGCCTCGTCCGCATCGGGCGTCAGCAGCAGCGTCACCGTGGTCGATGCCCCCGGTGCCAGGCTTTCCAGAACCTCGGGCGATGCAAAGTCGAGCCAGTCGAGATCCGGCAGGATCACACTGATCGCTTCGCTGGCCGACGCGCCGTTGTTTTCCACCGTGAACTCGACCAGCGTCTGGCCGCCGCGCAGCGCATAGGCCGTGACCGAGCTTTCGACGATGTTGATGTCCGCCAGCGACACCACCGGATCGACACGCACGTTCAGCAGGGCCGACGCACCTTCGTCCGATGTGACCTCGATCTGCAGATCTTCGAAATCAATGGCCGACATATCCGGCACGGTGACCGTGAGCGACAGCTCGACCGATCCGTCCCCGGCCAGATCCGACATCTCAAGCGACACGTCGCCATCCCAGGCTGCGGGCAGATCAAGGATTTCGGCCTGCAGATTGGTCAGCCCCAGCGACCCGAAATTGTCGAGCGTGAAGGTGAAGGTCTCTGTGGTGCCTTCGATCAGCTCTTGCGTGGTGAACTGCTGGGACCGGCCAAAGCCCATGCCATAGACATTCACCGTGGCTTCGGGCTGCGGCTGTTCGGTCGGATCACCCGGATGGCGGGCAAACAGTTCCAGAACACCGGCCTGGTTCGGCAGGGTGGCGAAATCGACCGACCAGAAGCCGTTGGCATCGGTCAGCGCATTCGCCGTGCGGGTAAAGCCGTCGATCGTGGCTTCGATGGTGACGACCTCATAGGGTTCGCCCTGGTTGGTGACAAAATCGACCGCCTGACCGGTGATGGTGAACACCTCGCCCGAGCTGACCGCCGATACACCGACATTGAGCGTCGACGTATAGGCCGGCAGCAGCGCCGCGCTGTCGGCGCTGGCGCCCACATTGTCCGTCTCGTCGGTTTCGGGCTGAGCGTCAGCAGCATCGGTTTCCACCAGCAGATAGTAGTCGCCCGGAATGCCCGGCATCCGCACGGTGGCGGTGCGTTCGTAATATTCGCCTTCGCCCAGAACGCCGTTGAAGGACAGCTCGCGCAGCATGACATCGTCATCGCTCAGCACGTTGTCGGTGGACAGATACACCCGGTCGACCCAGGCCGCATCTTCGACGGTGGCACCGCCCGTGTTGTCGACCCGGTAGGACACCGAAATCCACTGCTCGGTGCGCGCGCCGCTCCATTCAGAGACGCTCGCCACCAGGTTCGGGGCGCCATCGGTGCTGTTGATCGTCACGGTCGCGGTGGCCGTGGCGCTGCCGCCCTGCCCGTCGCTGATCGTATAGTCAAAGCTGTCGGTCGCGGTTTCGCCAAACACCAGATCGTCGAACTGGCCATTCGGGTCATAGTCAAACGAGCCATCAGCATTCATGGTCAGCTGCGCGCCCGACGCCAGCGTAATCGCCGACCCCTCGGCATAGGCCTGCCCGTCGATCTGCGTGACCGTCAGCGTACCGCCGTCGATATCGCCGTCATTGCCGGTGACCGACCCGCTCAGAACCGCGCCTTCATTGGTGACAAAGGTGTCATCCTGCGCATCGGGATCATCATTCACGCCATTCAGGGTGATGAAGGCCGCCGCCTGATCGGTGCCGCCAAACGGATCCGAGATCGTGTAGGTAAAGGTATCCACACGCGACGCACCCGGCGCCAGATCATCCTGCGCGCCGCTTGGATCATAGGTAAAGCTGCCATCGGCCGCCATGGTGACCACAGCCCCCGATACCAGCGTGATCGGGCCATCGGAAATGTCCTGACCTTCCACATGGGTGACGGTGATCACCTCGCCCGCGTCGGCATCGCTGTCCATGCCGTTGCCGGTGTCATCGGTGATGACATTGCCCGAAATGGCGCTGTCTTCGTCGGTGCCATAGGCATCTTCGGTGGCCACCGGATCCACGCCCTTGCCAGTCACCGTCACGGTAACGGTGGCCATATCCGTGCCGCCGCGCCCGTCCGAGATCGCATAGGTAAAGCTGTCCGTATCCGTTTCGCCGGGGGCGAGGCTGTCGAAGGCGCCGTTGGGATCGTAGGTATAGTTGCCCTGCGCATCCATGGTGACCAGCGCGCCCGATGCAATCTGCACCGGCGTGCCCAGGGTCGCCCCACCTTCGACACCGGTGACCACAAGCTGATCACCTGCATCGGGGTCGGTGTCGTTGCTGCGCACCTGACCCTGCGCCGTGCCGTTTTCGAACACCGCCGCGGTGTCGTCATCGGCGGTGGGCGCATCATTGGCCCCCTGCACGGTCACCCGCGCGGTGGCGCTGTGCTGCAGGCCATTGGCGTCTTCGACCGTGTAGGTAAAGCTGGTCTGACGCGACTGGATGGCGCTCAGCCCTTCATAGGCACCGTTGGTGTCAAAGGTGAAGGTCCCGTCGGCATTCAGCGTGACCTCGGCCCCGTTGCTGAGGGTGATCACGTCGCCATCGGCAAAGCTCTGACCGTTGATCGCGACCACGTTCAGCGTGTCGCCCGTATCGGGGTCGCTGTCGGCGCCGCTGCCATTGTCGGCCAGCAGGTTGCCCGACACGCTGCTGTCTTCGCCCACGCCAAAGGCGTCATCGCGCGCCTGCGGCGTGTCGTTCACGCCCGCCACCTGAACGGTGACCGTTGCGGTGTCGGTGCCCCCGACACCATCGCTGAGCGTATAGGTGAACGTGTCATCCTGGGTCTGACCCAGGGCAACACCGGCAAAGGCACCATTGGTGTCATAGGCCATCGCCCCGCCCGGCAGCACCGTCACCACGGCGCCCGATGCCAGCGTGATCGGCACACCCACATTGGCGGCCTGGCCTTCGATCTCGACGATCTGCAGCGGATCGCCATCGGGATCGCTGTCGGCGGTGGCGCCACCGGTGCCGGTGATCAGGTTGGCGGTGACAGTGGCATTCTGACCGACCTGGATCGTGTCATCATTGGCCACCGGCGCCGCACCATTGCCGTCAACGGTGATGGTGACCGTTGCGGTGTCTTCCAGCCCGCCGGGATCGCGGACGGTATAAGCAAAGGTGACGGTCGTGCTCTGACCCGGCGGCAGATCGAAATCGCCGTTGGTGTCAAAGCTCATTGCGCCATTGGCCTGCAGGGTCACGACCCCGCCGCCGGTCAGGGCATAGGCATTGCCCACGCGTCCGGCCACGCCATCGACCGCAACCACCGTCAGAACATCCGTCGCCGGACGGGTGTCCACATCGCCATCGGCGCCGCTGCCGTTGTCGGCCAGAACCGATCCGGTGACCGCGCCGGTTTCGGACACGTCGAACGCATCATCCTGCGCGTCGGGGCTGTCATTGGCCCCGCGCACCAGCACCGTCACGGTCGCGGTGTCAAAGCCGCCATTGCTGTCGGTGAGGGTATAGCTGAAGGTCTCCTGAGCGGTCTGACCGGCCTGCAGGTCATTATAGGCACTGCGCGCATCAAAGCTGTAGGTGCCATCGGCATTCATCGTCAGCACCGCACCCGACGCCAGCGTGATCGGCTGACCAACCGCCGCCTGCGAGCCATTGACCGCAAAGACCGACAGCGTGTCGTTCACATCCGGGTCGCTATCGGCATTGGCCGGGTTGGGCGACGAGACAAGATTGCCGCTGCCCACCACATCTTCGTTGACCAGAATGGTCTTGTTCCGCGCGCTCGGCGCGTCGTTTTCGCCTGTGATCGTGACGGTGACATCCGCCTCGGCGGTGGCGCCATTGGCGTCTTCGACCGTGTAGCTGAAGCTCACATCACGGGTTTCGCCCACGCCCAGGAATTCAAACTGGTTGTTGGGATCCAGCGTGAAGTCACCATTGGATTTCATCCGCAGGATCACACCGGTCATGTAGACCAGCGTGCCATCCACATCATCGGGGTCGATCGTCACCGTGATCGGGTTGGGACCATTGGTTCCGCGCACCTGCACGACGGTAAAGGCGTCGCCGTCGGCATCGGTGTCGGCACCACTGCCATTGTCGGCAAAGACGCTGGCCACAGTGTCGTCGCCCAGCAGGGCGTTTTCGGCAACGGTGAACGCATCATCCTGCGGGGTGGGCGCGGTGTTGCCATCGCTGACCGCCACATTGACCGTCCCCGTAACCACGCCGCCGCGCTGATCCGACAGCGTATAGGTAAAGCTGTCGGTATCGTCGCCACCAAAGGCACCGTTATCGTCATAGGTGAACGACCCGTCGCGGCGCATCAGCACCGTGGCCCCGCTGGCCAGGGTCACTTCGGTGCCGGTGGTGGAATTGACCAGCTGACCGGCGATATGGGTCACGATCAGCGTATCGGGATCCACATCCGTGTCGGCGCCACCTGGGCCTTCGCCCTGCACCACATTGCCCAGATAGGGCGATCCGATGGTGACGTCGAACGCATCCGTGCCGGCCACCGGGTCATCATTCTGACCGTCGATGGTGACATAGGATGTCACCGTCGCACTGTCGCCCTGGGTATCGGTGACGGTGTAGGTAAAGCTTTCGGTCGCGTTCTGGAACGCGGCGAGAGCCTCGTACTGGCCATCGGCGTCCATCTCGATCGAGCCGTCGGCAAGTACCCGGATCTTGAGCCCTGCCCCGATGGTGATGACCTGCCCCACATCTGCGGCTTCGCCATTCACGGCCGTGATGGTAAAGGCATCACCCCCCGGATCACTGTCCGCCCCATAGCCGTTATTGGCAAAAAGATCACCAGTGGCCGTGCCGTCTTCGCTGACCGTCAGGTTGTCGCGGCGCGGTTCGGGTGCGGCATTGTTGACGGTGACGTCAAAGCTGATGGTTTCCACCGAATTGGGCTGACCGGCCTGATCGTCCACGCTCAGCGTGACGGTATAGGTGCCTTCGGTCGCATAGGTGTGACCATTGAGGTTGAAGCTCTTGGCGCTGCCGGTCTGCTGGGTCGTCGTGCCGTCGCCCCAGTCGATGTCGAAGCTGTAGACATTGTTGGTGTCGGGATCGTTCAACACCACGCCGGGCTGCACGACCGAACCTTCCTGCACGGTCAGATCTGCAATCGGCTGCAGATCGGGCGCGTCATTGACCGGCGCGACCGAAATCACCGCCTGCGCTTCGTCGGAATAGCCCAGACCGTCCGACGCAAAGAACGCAAAGCTGTCATCGCCATTGCTGTCGGGATCAGGCGTATAGACCAGAAGACCCGCATCAAGCTGGGCGCGCGTGATCACGGTGTCGGTAGACACCGCCACCCCGTCCAGCGTCAGCGTGCCGGTGCTGGGCAGCGATGCCAGACGGATTTCGGCCAGCGCCTGCCCGTCAGGATCGTCAAAGCCCGCGTCAAAGCTGGCCAGCGACAGGACCAGAGCCTGATCTTCGACCCCGTCAAAGCTTGCCCCGGCCGTGGGGGCCGCGTTGCCATAGACCTGGTAATAGACACCATTGCTGCTGCCATCCTGACCAGTGCTGGTCCAGGCAATGGCAAAGCCACCATCTTCAAGCGCGGTGATCACCGGCTGGACCTGATTGTTGGCGGTGTAGTCGTTCACCAGGAACTGGCTATCCAGACGGTTGCCGCTGGCATCGTATTGCTGGGCAAAGATGCCCGCATACTGATAGCCGCTGCCGCCGCCGGCCTGCGCTTCGTGATAGGGATCGTCATCGCGCCAGGCGATGACAAACCCACCGGTGCTGAGCGCTTCGACCTGCGCCTGATACTGGCTGTTGGAGCGTTCGTCATTGACGCGGAATTCGCCACCCACCGGGTTGGCATCGGCATCAAAGACCTGCGCATAGACGCCATAGCCCGACCCGTCCTGAGCGTTCGAACGCCAGACCGCGACAAAGCCGCCATCGGCCAGCGCCACCAGTTCGGGTTCACCCTGCTGACCGTCGGTCGTGGTGTTGATGCGGAACGCGGTGCGCACGTTGCCATTGGGCGATCCGTCACGCGCCACAAAGCTGGTCGCCCCGGTGTCGGGATCGACCGAGATCCGCTGCGCATAGACGCCCCATTCCGACCCGTCGCGCGCGCCCTTGTCTTCCCAGACGGCGATCACATCGCCATCGGCAAGCTGCGTCACGCGCGGCGAATACTGGTCGCCCGCCGTCACATCATTGACGCGCTTCTGGCCGTCGATCAGCGCATTGTCGGCGCCGATCACCTGCGCCTGGATCGAATAGCCCGACCCGTCGGTGGTGTCCGAAGTGGCGTTCCACACAACCAGAACCCGGCCTTCGCCGATATGCACGACATCCGCGAAATCCTCGGTCCCGGAATTGGTGGTGTTGACCTGCACGGTGCCAGCAGGAAGGATCACGACCTCTTCGCGTTCGGTGGCCAGACCGGCATCCAGGGTGCTGACCCCCATGCGGGTGATGAACACATCATCGCTGCTGCCGCCAGTGCTGTTGCTGCGGTCTTCCCAAACCACGGCAAAATCGGTGCCGCCGGTGGCCACGACGCGCGGCCAGACCTGATCGCCACTGGTATGGGCGTCGGAGACGTGGAATTCGCCTCCGATCTTTTCGCCCTGCGCATCAAAGCGCTGACCATAGACGCCCCACAGCGATCCGTCCTGAGTGTAGGAATGCCAGACGATCACAAAGGATCCGTCATCCAGCGTCGCCATTTCCGGGCCCGACTGATCGTTTGCGGTATGGGTGTTGGCCTGACGTTCACCCAGGATCGGCGTGGCGCCATCCGGGGTCGGGGTGATGCGCAGATTGATCAGATGCGGATCCGACACGCCCCCGTCGCCATCGCTCAGGGTGATGCGGATGGTGCGCTCTTCGATCGGATCATCGGAAATGTTGCGGAAGGTCAGGCTTTCGACCACCCGTTCCACCGCCTGCTTGTCGGCATCGGCATTGAACCGGATCACCAGAGGTGCGCCGTCGCGGCCATTGCGTTCGATGGTCCCCACAACGATGCCGCCAACCGACACCTCGTCCGCGCTGACGCTGACGGCGCGGCTGCCGCCGCCGGTCGCGCCGACGCCGAACTGGTCCTGCGTGGCATTGTCGGGCGCGTTGATCTGGAAATCATACGCCTGGGTCAGGTCGATCGACACCACGGTGAGCACGCCGCCATCGAAATCGGCACTGTCGAGATCCGACACTGCCGCTGCGCCATCAGCATCCAGCAGCTGCGGCGCGGTGTTCACCAGCGCTTCGTCAAAGACCAGCGCGGTGGGCAGACCTTCGACCAGCGGATCGGCCTCGTCAGACGCGGCCTGACCGTGCAGGCGGGTAAAGACGTCATAGGCGCCATTCACATAGGAGGCAAAGCTGGATACGAAACTGTCGCCATCCAGCGCCGCCAGACGCAGATCAATCTGGGTGCTGTCGGTCAGCGTGTTCAGACGCTGCTCGCCATCGACGCGCGATCCATCAGCGTCATAGCGCTGTGCCCAGACATCCCAGCCATCGCCGCCCCGATCGCTGCGCCAGCCGATGACAAAGCCACCGGTCGCCAGCGCGACAACACTCGGGTTGTCCTGCGTGCCGCTGACGGTGTCATTGACGCGGAACGGATCCCCGACAAAGTTGCCCGACGCATCCAGAATGCGCGCATAGACACCCGTGCCGCTGCCGTCCTGCCCGTTATTCGACTGCCAGACCGCAACAAAGTTGCCATTGGCCAGCGCCGTCAGTTCGCCATTCCACTGGCCCCCGGTCACCGACACGTTCAGCTGCACCGGCAGCGGCGCAGTGGCGTTCAGGGTCGCATCGAAGGCCTGGAAGAACATGCCGTAATCATTGATCACGCCATCCGACACGCTGGCATCCGCATTGCGGGCATAGGACTGGAAGACGATGGCAAAGCCACCGCCATCGGTCGCCACGACCGACGGATCTTCGTGGGTGCTGATGCCGGTCGCATCAGTGGTCAGCTCGGTTTCACCGACGCGCACCGACCCATCGGCATTGTAGGTCTTGGCATGGATCCGGTCCTGCCCCGACACCGCGTCATAGCTGCGCCAGACAACGACATAGCCGCCATCCGACAGGGTTGCGATGGCCGGATCTTCCTGATCATTGCCGGTGGTTTCATTGACCACCGTCTGCCCGCCAAGTGCTGTGCCATCGGCATCAAAGCGCTGCATCACAACGCTGCGGCCCGAGCCATCAAGCGCGTTGGCATCGGTCCAGACCACGACATAGCCGCCGCCATCGACCATGGCCACATGCGGGTCGCTCTGATCGCCCAGGCTGGTGCTGTTCACCTGCGTTTCCACGCCAAGCGGCACACCATCGGCATCAAAGCGCTGCATGAAGATGCCACCGGCGCTGTCGCCCGGATTGTCCTGGTTGACCGAACGCCAGACCACCACATAGCCATCTGCGGGCGCATCGGTATCCGCGCGCAGAACCGCAATGTCGCCGTGGCGCTGTTCGCCTTCGGTCACGCTGTTGACGCGCTGCTCGGGCCCGCCATCTTCGGGCAGATCCCGTGCCGCCGTCACGGTCAGGTCAATCTGATAGGTCTGCGACACGCCGCCCGACCCGTCACTGACCACAAGGCCCAGCGAGCGGTCTTCAAGCGGATCATCGCTGTCATTGCCATAGCCAAGCGCCTCGATCAGCGCCTCGACCGCCGCGCGGGTGGCATTGGCATTCAGGTCGATGCGAAGCGGCGTTCCGCCGTCGCCATTCAGCATGGACGAAATCGTACCGATCGCCACGCCCGAGAAGGACACCGTATCACCGGCCACCGAAATCTCGCCCGGTGCGGTGCCGGTCGACACCACGCCCAGACGGTCCTGGGTCTGGTTGTCGGGGGCGGCGTATTGATCGACGTGATCCTCGCCCGTCAGACGCTGCAGCAGCACGCTGCCGCCGTCGAAATCCTGCACGCCCGGCGCAACCAGCGACACATCCGTATCCAGCGCCACAAGGCCTGCATTCACCGCCTGCTCATCCAGAACGACCGATGCCGACAGGGCCGACACGATGGGATCCACCGGCTGCGGCGCCGGGGCACCGGGGCCGAAGACGCGGGTTTCGACGCTCGGGCCGCTGCCATCCTGGCCGCTATCCGTCCAGACCACGGCAAAGCCGCCGCCCGGAAGGGCTGCGATTTCCGGCTGGTACTGGTCATAGGGCCCGTCCTGATTGACCTGGAACGGGCCATCAATGCGGCTGCCGTCGCTGGCGTAAAGCTGCCCCTGCACCGACCGGGTGTTGCTGGTGCCGGTCTCGGGTGTTTCGTCATCGTACCAGATGATGACAAAGCGGCCGTCGTCGAGCACGGCAACCTTGGAGTCCTGCTGGTTGTCATAGGTTTCTTCGGACACCAGGAATTCTTCGGACGCGGGCGACCCGTCGCGGTTCATGATCCGCGCAAAGACGCCATAAGAACGCCCGTCATTGCCGCTGTGATCTTCCCAGGTCACCACGAAACGGCCATCGTCGAACGTGGCCACATCAGGGCGGTACTGCGTGCCGCCAAGGGTGGTATTGACGCGCACCGCGTCACCTGCCGCCGCCGATGTCACCGGGCCGGCGCTGTCGCCATCCACGGCGTCATAAACGCGGGCTTCGATTTCCCAGGTGCCGGTGGTGGCATCCAGCGTTGCATAGGCGATCACATAGCCGCCATCGTCAAAACTGGCGATGCGCGGCAGGAACTGGTCGTTTACAGCGCCCTGATTGACGATCTGTTCGGCCGAAATCTGCGTGCCGCTGTTGTCAAAGACCGCTGTCACCACGGCATAGTCGTCGCCATCCTGACCCGCGCTGGCCCAGACCGCGGCAAAGCCGCCGGGCACCTGCGCCACCGCCGGGTGCAGCTGTGCCCCGCTGGTGGTGGTGTTGATCACAAAGCTGTCGCCCTGCGCCGCACCCGTCGCGTCATAGATGCGCGCCTGCACCGCAGCGCTGCTGCCATCCACGCCCGCATCATCGCGGAACAGGACCACCCAGCCGCCATTGTCGAGCCCGGTGACCATCGGGTTGTACTGGCCCGACGGGACCGAGGTGTTGATCTGGAATTCGCCATCCACCGGCGCACCCGACGCGTCATAGCGCTGGCCGAACACGCCAAAGCCGCCGCCCGCATCGTCCTGCGCGGCCGAGCGCCAGACCACCACGTAACCGCCATCCGACAGGGCGGCCACATGGGATTCCGCCTGTTCCCCATCGGTAAAGCTGTTCACCCGGCGCTCATCATTCTGGGCCTGGATGTCGCTGTCGGTCTCAGGGGTGATCCGCAGGTCGAACGCCACCGGGGTGATCGCCCCGCCGTCGCCATCCGACAGCACCATTTCAATGCGCCGCACCGCTTCGGGATCGTCCGAGCCATTGGCATAGCGCACCGCTTCGATCATCGCTTCGACGGCGGCACGGCTGGCGCCTGCGGTGAACTGCACCGAAAGCGGCTCGGCATCGCTGCCATCGCGGATGATGTCGCCGATCTTGACGCCGTCAAAGAACAGCTCGGACCCGGCCACGGTGATCCCGCCGGGGGTCGAGGCAAAGCTGAACACATCCTGACGTTCGTCATCGGCGGGGCCGAACTGGTCGGCCTCGGTCACAATCTTGGTGACGCCGATGCTGAAATGGCCGCCGTCGAAATCGGCGGAATCGCTGTCCTGCAGATCCAGCGCCTTGAACAGGGCCTGCGGGCCCGCGTTGACCAGCGCTTCGTCAAGCGTCTCATAGGCCGCGACCACCAGGTCGGGATCGGCCGACGCCGCGCCAGTGCCGGTGGGATCGCCAAAGATCTGCATCTGCGCGGAATGCTCGGACCCATCGCCGCCTGCCGCGCTGTCATTGCGCCAGGTGACCGCAAAGGCCCCGTTTTCCAGCGCCACGATGTCCCACAGATATTGCGTGCCCGGCAGCACATCGGTGACCGACCATTCGTCGGATGTCGCCGTGCCATCGGCGGCATAGGTTTTCAGGTACACCTCGTACTGGCCATTGGTCTGGTAGCTGCGCCAGCCCACCACGAACCCGCCATCCGACAGGGTCCGCACCACCGGGAAATATTCGGTGCTGAAATCGCTGTCATTAAGGATGAATTCATCGCGCACCGTGCTGCCATCGGGCGCCACGATCTTGGCACGCACATCCGACCCCGACGCATGGCCGGTGTCGTCACGCCAGACGACCACGATATTGCCATCGTTCAGAACGGTGGCCTGGGCCTCGTACTGGCTGCCGATGGTCGATGTGTTGAGCGTCAGTTCGGTCGGATCACCGGACGGCCCGGCCTGCAGCACCGGCTGCGAGGTCTGGAACACACGCGACTGGATCGACGTGCCGCTGCCATCGCCCGATGCGCTGCCCGAACTGTTGCTGTGCCAGACAACCATCACGTCGCCGTTCTGCAGCAGCACCGGCATGGGCGACGACTGGTCCGACGCGGTTTCCAGGTTCACCACGAACTCATCCGTGATCGCCGCGCCCGATGCATCGAACATCCGGCCCGCGATCCCGTAGCCCGACCCGTCATTGTTCCAGCTGCGCCAGGTGGCAAAGATGCTGCCATCATCCAGCACCACCATCTTGGCGCTGTCCTGAGTGCTGCTGGTATAGGTGTTCAGGCGGGTGCTGCCGCCTTCGGGCACGCCGTTGGCGTCAAAGACCCGCAGCTCCAGTTCCGTGCTCTGATAGGTGACCGCAAAGCGGCCATTGTCCAGCGCGACCACATCCTGAACATACTGGTTGCCGATCACCTGTTCGTTGATCGCAAATTCGGTGGAAATGGGCGATCCATCCATGTCGTAAAGGCGCCCGAAGACCCCCCAGTCAGAATAGTCGCCATTGTCGTGCTGGTAGGAATTCCAGACCGCCACGAACCGCCCATCGCTGAGCTGCGCGGTAAACGCGCCCGACTGGTTGCGTGCGGTGGTCGAATTGTTCAGCGTGATGTCGCCATAGGCATCCGGCACATCGGCGGTGACGTCGATGCTGAAATCGACGCTGACCGCGTTGCTGGTCAGACCGCCACCATCGCTGATCTGGATGGTCAGGTCGGGTTCGCCGCCTTCGGTATCGCCCAGGTTTTCCCAGGTGATCGCGCGCAGCAACGCCTGAACCGCCGCTTCGGTCGCGCCCGCGCCAAGGGTGATTTCCAGATTGCCGCCCGCGCTGCCATCGGCAGTGATGGTGGCAATGGCATTGCCTTCAAAGGTGATGGTCGTGCCATCCGGCAACAGGCCAATCTCGCCCGTGCCGGTGCCCTGATCCTGCACCGACAGACGATCAAGCGATGCATAAGGACGGAGCGCATAGTCCGTGGCGGCCACGCGGTAGGTCACGCTCAGGACGCCACCGTCAAGCCCGGCAACGCTGACCGCGTCGAATTCGGCATCGGGGGCGATATGCACAAGGCCCGACGCCTGCGTGTCGGTCAGCGGGCGGGCGCTGTCGATGCCGTTCAGCCAAAGCTGAGGCGCTGCGGTGTCGTTCACCTGCAGACGCGCGGTTTCGATCAGCCGCGACCGGTCGGTGCTGTCGGTCAGCTCAATCTGAATGGCCCGCGCCCCAAGCGCTTCGCCACCCACCGGATCAAGCGCATAGGTCAGCGCTTCGGTCAGGGCTTCGATCGCCTGAGGCGTGGCATCGCCGTTCAGCTCCACGGTCAGCGGGCTGGTCGCCACCAGCCCCGGCGGGGTCGAGGTGTTGACACGGGCGTCGCTGCCGGCAGCTTCCCATTCCAGCAAAAGCCGCGCGGTGCCGGTGGATTCAAAGTGATCCAGCCGGATGTCATGCGCCCCCTGCGTCAGGGTCAGCGTCACCGTGCTGACCCCGACGCTGACGGTGTTGCGGTCGATGACCTGCGCGCCATCCACAAACAGGCGGATACCGTTGTCGGCATCCACGTAGAACGTATAGTCACCCGCCGTATCGACCCAGATCTGACCCGTCGCGCGGGTGGCAAAATGCTGGGACGCCCCGCCGGGATAGAAGGATCCGCTGGTCGATGCGAAATCAATCGCTTCGCGCGCCTCGATGAAATCGGGCTGCGCATCCATATTGACCTGATCCAGCGACGAAATCGACGACGTCGACGAAAAATGCTGCACTGTGAAGGGTTTGTAGCTGCCCGGCGCGCTGGCCTGGATCTCGCCGATCTTGGTGCCTTCAAAGAAGACATCCGCGCCGGTGACCGAAATCTCGCCCGTGCCGGTGCCGGTGCTTTCGATCCCGATGGCTTCGAAATCGACCCCACCCGCGACCTGCGCGCTCAGCGACCAGCCGTCGAAATCATCCACCGTATCGGCGTCAAAGCGCAGCGATCCGTCGATCAGGATCGGCGCTGCCTGCGCGGCGGCGGTGGTCACACTCGCCCCGCTGAAATCCGAAATCGTGGGCACACGCAGCTCGGCAAAGGCTTCGGCCAGATCGGCATAGTCCGCCGCATCGCCAAAGATGCGCTGTTGCACCGCAAAGCCCGACATGTCCGGCCCATCGGTCGCACCGGTGTAATTGCTGTCCCAGGCGACCACAAAATCGCCATTGTCGAGCGCCAGAATATCCGGGCGCCGCGCTTCGTCGCCCGAGGTGTCATAGCTCAGATGGCTGACCACCTCTTCGCTGTCGACCGCCGCGCCCTGCGCGTCAAAGCGCTGGATCTTGATGGTCCGATAAAGCCCGTTGTTGGCATAGCTGTCATCATACCAGCCGATGACAAAGCCGCCATCGCTCAGCCCGGTGACAACCGGTTCCGTCTGGTTGCTGACCGTCGTGGTGTTGACGAGCATCTCGTCACCCTGCGGGGTGCCATCGGCATTCAGCATCCGGGCATAGATGCCCCAGCCCGATCCGTCCTGATTTTGCGACGCCCACGTCACGACATAGCCGCCATGGGTGGCACCAGCCCCCATATCGGGGCCCACCAGCGCGGTCACATGCGCATCGAGCTGACTGTTGCTTGTGTAGGTGTTCACCTGCGTTTCGGCAAACGCTTCGGTGCCGTCGGCGTTAAAGCCACGCGCCACCACCGCATCGCCCGACCCGTCGACGCTCTGGCTGTCATAGGTCAGGATGAACCCGCCATCCAGATCGGCGGCGACCATTGGGATGTCCTGATAGCCCGATGTCGTGGTGCTCAGGCGGGTTTCGCCCATCACCTCGGTGGTCAGATCCGCGCCCGACAGGATCTTGCCATAGATGCCGTCAACCGATCCGTCCTGACCGCGCGATTCCCAGACCACGACCACATTGCCATTGCTCAGCGTAGTCAGCGACGGCAGGTACTGATAGTCGTTGGTATAGTCGTTGATCTGCCGTTCGGCCACGGTCTGCACGCCGTCGGCGTCAAAGCCCGCGATGTTGACATGGCTGCGGCTGCCGTCGCCTGCGGTGGCGACCTCATCACGCCAGGCCACGGCAAAGCCGTCGCCCCAGGCGGTGACTTCGGGTTCGATCTGGCGCCCGGTGGTCGAGCTGTTGATCAGCAGATCGGCAGCGCGCACCGATCCGTCGGCATTGTAGATGGTGGCACGCACGTCTTCGGTGTTGCCGGTGGTGGCATCATCCAGCCAGACGACCACCCAGCCGCCATCGGCCAGACGCGCCATTTCCGGCGAATACTGATCATCCGTCGCCGTGACATTGACCTGGGTTTCGCCCGGCACCGGGGTGGCGCCATCTGCCTCGTCCGTGATCGACAGACCAAAGCGGTCCTGCCAGACGCGCCCGTCGCCATCGGTCAGCGAAATATCGAAGGACACCGAAGACGGGAACTGGCCGTTCAGCGCGTTGGCATAGCCCAGGGCCTTGAACAGCGCCTCGACCGCTTCGATCCCGGCGGCGGCGTTCAGCGTCACCGACAGCGCGCCCGCAGACTGATCCAGCGTGCCGATCACCGTGCCCTGATAGCTGACATCGCTGCCCGACACGCCGATCTGATCGGGCCCGCTGCCCTGATTGATGATCGCCAGCGCATGCGCATCCGCAGGCTGATAGCGGGTATTGAGCGCGGCCAGATCCAGCCGCAGGCTCAGCACGCCACCGTCGAAACCCGACGCTCCGGGGGCGCCGACACCGATGGGCGCTTGGCCCAGGATCGCGGTGGGCCCGGCATTCACGTCGGCTTCGTTCAGGGTGACGCCGCTCAGATTGGCCAGAACGGTCAGATCTTCGCCACGGGCAAAGCTGCCGTCAGCGCCGATGATGGTCTGGGCGATGCCCCAGCCCGATCCGTCCGCGGTCGTCCCGCCATTGGTGTGCCAGACAGCGACGAACCCGCCGCCGATCGACGCCGGGCGCGCCACCAGATCGACATAGTTCTGATCGGGGCTGTCACCGCGCACATTCACCGGCTGCATCACATCCAGACGCGTGCCATCGGCATCAAAGCTCTGGAACACGATGTCATCGTAGAAAAGCTGCCCGTCGCGGCCGAAGACATAGTCGTATTCGGTATAGGCAATGACAAAGCCGCCGCCTTCGGTCGGCGCCACACGGCCATGGACCTGCGTGTCGCTGACATTGTCCGACGCCAGGAACGCATCGCCCATGGGCGTGCCGCTGGCATCCAGCATGCGTGCGTGAACGCCCACGCCGTTGCCGTCATCATTGGACCAGACCACCACCCAGTTGCCGCCATCCAGCTCGACCACATGGGGCTGCGCGGTGTTATAGGTCGCAGGCGCGACCGAGGTGCTGGCGATCTCGGCGCCGGTGTTGTCGTAAAGCTTGAACAGGATCTCGCCGCTGTCGCGGTCATGGAAGGTGATCGCATGGCCACCACCGCTGCGCGCGGCGGCTTCGGCCTGAACCTGATCGCCCGCTGTGTCGGTATTGACCGCCACATCCGACGCATCCACCGGCGTGCCATCGGCATCAAAACGGCGCGCAAAGATGCCTTCGCCGCTGCCATCCTGCCCGGCCGAGCTCCAAGTCACGACAAAGCCACCATCGGTCTGCGCAATGGTCGGCCCGGTCTGGTTGCCGGTCGCGGTCACATTGACGGCGGTCTCGGCCAGAACGACCTGGGACTGCGCGTCATAGAGCTTCATCGCGATCTGGGTATCGCTGCCATCGGGCGTCTGCCAGGTGATGGCAAAGCCACCATTGGACAGGCCCGCCACATCCGCATGGGTCTGATCCCCGGCGGTGGTGTCATTGACGCGGAACATCGCGCCATTGGCCACACCATCGGCGGCAAAGCGCTGCGCATAGATCCCGCCCGACGACCCATCAAGCCCGGCATCCCGCCACACCACGACCCAGCCGCCATCTTCGAGCATGGCAACACGGGCGTCATACTGATCACCGGCCGTATAGGCATTGACGATCTCAGGCTGGATCAGACGCGCAATCCCGTCATCATCCTGCGCCGCGCCCAGCGTGACCACCTGATCGGGCACATCGACGCGCACCCCATCAGCAAAGGTCAGCGACAGCGACAGCGAAAAGCCGATCAGCGGATCGTCCGAGGCATTGCTGACCCCAAGCGCGCGCATCACCGCCTGTGCAGCCTCTTGCGTTGCATCGGCGTTGAAAGTCACGCTCAGCGATCCGCCCGATGCGGCCAGCGTGCCGATGTCGGTGCCACCAAAGCTGAGCGTCGAGCCCGACAGCCCCAGCTCGCCCGCGCCCGTCCCTTCGGTCACAACGCCCAAGGTCCACTGGTCAGCGCCATCCTGTGCAGGACGGTCGGCGGCAGGGAAAAAGCCACTGGCGGTCTGGGTTGCCTCAACCTCGAGCACGGCGCCATCCAGGCTTTTGCCGCCGCTGAGATCCAGTGTCACCACCCCATCGGCATCCAGCGCCACAAGGCCCGCATTCAGATCCGCTTCGTCCACGGTGCTGCGGATATCGAAACCGGCGATCTCAAGAATGCCGCTCTGATCACCGCCAAAGACGCGGTGCACGATGCCATAGCCCGCACCGTCTTCGGCTGCGCTCGATTCCCAGGCGACCACGAATCCACCATCCGAGAACCCGGCCACGGCGGGCGAATCCTGATAGGCGTTGCTGGCCTCATTGGCCAGGAAGGGTTCATCGCGGCGGCTGCCATCGGCGTTGAAAAGCTGCACCAGCACGTCGCGGTAAACGCCCGACGTGGTGTAATCATCATACCAGGTGACCGCATAGCCCCCATCGGACAGCACGGACACCGACGGCTGGTTCTGATAGTCCGCCGTCTGGCGGTTGACCTGCACCTCGTTGCCGACAGGCGCGCCCGCGGCATCGAACATCTGACTGAAGATGCCCCAGTTGCTGCCATCCTGACCGCTGGACTGCCAGACCACGACAAACCCGCCGCCGGGCAGATCCACGATCTGCGCATCCTGCTGGTTGCTGGCGGTATAGCTGTTCACCTGCACCGGTGCGGTCGGGTTGGTGCCATCGGCGTCAAACCGGCGCATGAACACGCCGTTGCCACTGCCATCACTGTCGCTGCCCGCCTGGGCCACGGTGTAGGTAAAGACCAGATCGCCCCCAGCCAGTTCCGCCACCTGCGGCTGGCTGGTGGTGCCATTGTCATCGGTGCCGATTTCGAACGGGGTGCCACCGGTGCCTGCCGCATCAAAGATCTGGGCAAAGGCATTTCCGCCATCGGCGTCGGAATACCACGACACCACATAGCCGCCATTTTCAAGCGCCAGAACATGCGGCTGGGATTCGCGGCTGCTGTCGCCATCGAAGGTCAGGTTGACCTCTGCCCCCGGCACGCCATCGCTGTCATAACGGCGCGCCAGAACGTCATAGCGCACGCCTTCGCCGGTGGCGCTGCGATCACTGTAATAGACCACGACAAAACCGCCATCCTTCAGCCCGGCCACCTGCGGCTGGGACTGGCCCGACGCGGTCGCATCATTGACGCGGAATTCGCCGCCAATCTCGCCCCCATCGGCGCCATAGCGCTGCCCGTAGATGCCATAGCCCGACCCATCGGCCCCGTTCTGATCTTCCCAGATGATGACATAGCCCTGGGCCACCCCACCTGCCGGGCCATCCGGATCACTGAAGTCGCGCAGCTCGGCCACGGCGGGGTTCGCCTGACTGCCCGCGCTGGTGGAATTGACCACCCGTTCGATGCTGGCGGTTTCGGAAATGTCACTTTCGGCTTCGATGGTCAGCGTCACCTGCACCGGTTCGGTGGACACGCCATCGGAATTCTCGATCGCCACGAACAGGCTGCCCGGTGCGCCGGTGGGCACGTCCGACACGGTGTCATAGGTCAGATGCTCGATCAGCGCCTCGACATTCAGCGTCGTGGCCGCCGCGTTCAGCGTGATCTCAAGCCGCTGCCCACCGGTTCCGTCTTCGGTGATCTGACCGATCACCACGCCTTCATAGGTCACATCGCTGCCGCTGACGCCGATCTGCTCGGGTCCGGTCCCGGCATCCATCACGCCCAGAATGTGCTGATCGGCACCGCCAAGGGGCGCATCCAGATTGACCGCAAGATGGCTCACATGGCCCAGGATCAGCTTGGCGCCGTCATAGTCCATGCCCGCCACATCGCTGAGCGCCACGGCCTGACCGGCATCAATCAGCTGCGGACCATCGTTTTCGCGCACGTGCAGCGACGCGGGCAGTCCTTCGAGCGTGGGCAGCGGCGCAGGGTTCAGCGCGCCGTCTTCGCCAAGAATGCGCAGCACCACGGCCGATCCGTCGCCATAGGGTTCAGAGGCATCGGCATAGCTGTGGAACACCACCGCAATCGCGCCGCTGTCCAGCCGCGCCAGCTGCGGGGTGTGCTGGTTGGCGGGCGTGACTTCGTTCACCTGCTGGACATCGCCCATCACATAGGTGTCGGCCCCCACGTTATGGGTCACTTCGCGCAGATAGACACCAAAGCTGCCATAGGCGCCGCTGTCATTTGGCTGTTCGGTGTTGGTATAGCTTTGGTCATCCCACGCGATTGCAAAGCCACCCGCGTCATCGGCCAGCAGATCGGGGCGACGGTCGGAATAGCCGATGTCGGTGTTGACCAGTGTTGCATCCGACGCAGGCGTGCCATCGGCGTTGAACACGCGATAGGCCACACCGTCGCCATCACCGCTCTGCCCACCGGCCCAGGCCACGACGAACCGGCCATCGGACAGCTCGACCGCCACGGGTTGGAGCTGATCGCCGCCGGTATGGGTGTTGACCTGGAACTGAGCGACCACTTCGGCGCCATCCTTGTCGATCACGCGCGCCCAGATCGCATCCGTGTCGCCGGGACCCGCGCCCTGCCACACCACCAGCATGTTGTCGCCAAGCGGCGTCAGCTGCGCATCCGACTGGACCGAATTGTCGCGCGTGCCCGAGCCATCGAATTCGCCCACGCGTTCGGTGCCATCGGCGTTCAGGATGGTGCTGCGCACGTTGTAGCGGCTGACATTCCCGGCGCCCTCGACGACCTCGCCATAATAGGCGCCCCAGTCGTCATACCAGGTCACCATGATCTCGCCCGAGGCAAAAACCGACACGTGCGGGTCGCTCTGGCTGTCGCGGGTGAAGGTGTTCACGCGAATCGAATCACCCAGTGCGGTCAGGTCGCTGTCAAAGCGACGCAGGTAGATCCCGTTGCCGCTGCCGTCGCGCGACGCGTCGGTGTAGACCAGAACAATATTGCCGTCACCGTCCAGCGTCACATCGGGTTGCGTCTGATTTCCGCGCACCAGATCGACCAGCGGCAGCTCTTGCCCAAGCCTTTGACCATCCGGTGAAAATTTCTGGGCGACGACCCCCCATCCGCTGCCGTCCACGCCATTGGACTGGTAAACCACAAGCAGTTCGCCGTTGGGCAGTGTCAGGATGCGTTGACCGTACTGGTTGTTGGCGGAGAACGTGTTGACGAGAACGTCGGGGGTCAGAAAGTTCATGTCACAATTCCATAATCAAAATGTATAAATAACTCCGCGGATCTTAAGCCTCGCGGTTTCGTGAAATCAAGTGTTTGATGAAATAGTTTCGCAAACGCTCGTCGCTCTGGCCAGTATCGCGACCGCGCCACATCCTATTCAGCCCGGAAAAACCAACAGCCCGCCGCGCTGCTGCACCGGCCGTCAGGCAAGGGGCCAAGCCGGTCGCACACGGTGAAGACTGAACCGTTTCGTACAGATTTTGCATATATTCCAAAGGGGAAGCGCGTTTCCACACGTGCAGGATACCGACCCCAAGCCGCGCAAAAGCCACCCACGCATCACTGAAGCCGAATAGATCAGATCGAAACGTTTGAATAAAACCACGAAACCCCAGATCTGCTCAATTTAAATTAACAAAGTAAATGATGGAATGATTTACAGGGAAATAAACCTGAAATATCAGCCGCGACAAATTCAAGATCACCCGCGTATCAATTCCCCAAGATAAGGTCGCTCAATTCCGGAGACTCACAGCGATCACACCCTCGGGCCACGCAAGGTCGGATGATCGGCCCCTGACCTCGGCCCGTGTCCGGCTCTCCCTATGAGGGTGCCGCTATGGTTGACGCGCGCATGAAACCATATCTTAACAATGTGTTGACGGATATTTGATGCCCGACACGGCGCCAGCGCATCCTCCGCTCGCCCCGAAGGCGAAAAATCGCCGAGCCAGATCTATATTTCCGCATCGACACAATCGCACACCAATGAAAACCACCTGCCCGGCGTTCCCGCTGGATCAGGGAAATTGATCGCACCACAGTTTGTGAATGTGTACCAGCCGCCCGAGCCACCCCACGGCACAGGCCGAAAGTCGAGCCCCAATTGACGGCCCCGACGGAAGCTCGGCAATAATCCGCCCAATAGACCAGAACGCCCAAGCGGAATACAACCGCCCGGTCAAGATCAGACGTTGTAGTAGTCGCGGTACCAGTCGACAAAGGCCCGCACACCGTCCTTGACCGAGGTCTGCGGCCGGTAGCCGGTCAAGCGTTCAAGCAGGTCCGCATTGGCCCAGGTCGCAGGCACGTCGCCCTTCTGCATCTCCATGAAGTTCTTTTTGATGGTCATGCCCAGGCTGTCTTCGATGGCGGCAATGAAGTCCATCAGCGGCACCATGTCGTTGTTGCCGATATTGACGACCCGGAACGGCGCCACCGGGCTCAGGCTGTCGCCATCGACAATGTCAGCCGGATCGGCGGGTTCTTCGGGCACGGCGTCGATCAGCAGGCGGATGCCGCGCACCAGATCGGTCACATAGGTGAAATCGCGCGCCATCTCGCCATTGTTGTAGACGTCGATCGCCTCGCCATTCATTGCGGCATGCACGAATTTGAACAGCGCCAGGTCGGGCCGCCCCCAGGGGCCATAGACGGTGAAGAACCGGAACATGGTGGTCGGGATCTTCCACAGATGGGAATAGCAGTGCCCCATATGTTCGTTGGCCCGCTTGGTCGCGGCATAAAGCGTCAGCGGCGTGGCCGCGCGCTGCAGCTCGTCAAAGGGCATTTCGGTGTTGGCGCCATAGACCGACGAGGTCGACGCCATCAGCAGGTGATCCACCCCCAGTTCGCGCGCGCATTCCATGACGTTGAACGCGCCCATCACGTTGGCCGACATGTAGGATCGCGGGTTTTCCAGCGAATAGCGCACCCCCGCCTGCGCCGCGAGATGCACGATCACGTCCGGCTTGGCCGCCGTGATGCAGGCCTGCAGCGCGTCGAAATCCTCAAGATAGGCTTCGGTGCAGGTGAAATTCTGATTTTGCAGCAGGATCTGGTGGCGGCGATGCTTCAGCGCCACGTCATAGTAGTCGGTCATGGCGTCGAAGCCGACGACGCGGAACCCTTCGTCCAGCAGCAATTGTGAAAGATGAAACCCGATAAACCCGGCGCTGCCGGTTACAAATACAGTTCGCATAAGATCCCTCTCGTGCACGATGCCTGCATCACTAGCCACAGCGGCGCTGAATTTGCAAACGAACCGGGCCCGTCAAAGCGCCCAGTAGAGCTGTCCGTCCCCAAGCGCGGCATCGCGATAGGCCGATTTGACGTCCACCAGAATACCATCCGCGCGCAGCCGCGACAGGAAAGAGCCGTCCTCAAGGTACTCATCATGGGCCACGGCCACGATCATTGCATCCAGATCGTGCATCTCATCCAGCGGGGCAAGCTCGGCGCCTTCGGCGCGCGCCTCGTCCGGGTCGGCATGGGGATCGTGCACCAGCACGCTGGCGCCGAATTCGCGCAGCTCGCGCACCACGTCAAAGGATTTGGAGTTGCGCAGGTCCGGCACGTTTTCCTTGAAGCTGAGCCCGAAAAGCCCGATCCGCGCCTCGGCCAGCCCCTTGCCCTGCCGCGTCAGCAGCTTGAGAAGCGATGACGCCACATAGCCCGCGACGCTTTCATTCACCCGCCGGGCCGCCATGATCAGTTCGGAACTGTGGCCCAGCGCCTCGCTGAGCGAAGCCAGATAATAGGGGTCGACCCCGATACAGTGCCCGCCCACCAGACCGGGGGTGAAGCGCTGAAAATTCCATTTGGTGGCGGCGGCGTCCAGAACCTCGCTCGTGTTGATGCCAAGCCGGCCGCAGATCATCGCCAGTTCGTTCATCAGCGCGATGTTGAGATCCCGCTGCGTGTTTTCCAGCACTTTGGACGCCTCGGCGACCTTGATGCTGTTGCAGCGATGGACGCCGGCGGTGATCACATCCTCATAGACCCCGGCCACCCGGTCGAGCGCCTGGGGCGTATCGGCGGCGACCACCTTGACGATGTCTTTCAGCGCGCGTGTCTTGTCGCCGGGGCTGATGCGCTCGGGGCTGTAGCCCACGTTGAAATCGGCACCACAGCGCAGACCCGAGCGCGCCTCGAGGATCGGCGCGCAGACCTCTTCGGTCACGCCGGGATAGACGGTGGATTCGAACACCACCACATCGCCGGGCTTGAGCAGCGGCCCGATCAGATCGCAGGCACTGCGCATCGCCGTCAGATCGGGGCGCTTGGCTTCGTTGATGGGGGTGGGCACGGTGACGATGAAAAACGTCGCGCGGGCCAGATCCTGCACATCATCGGTCAGCACCAGCCGACTGGATGCCAGACGCTCGGGCGCGGCTTCGCCAGTGGCATCGGTGCCCGCGCGCAGGCCCGCAACCCGCCGCGCCGAGATGTCAAAGCCGATCACATCGACAAAGCGATCCGCCATGTCCAGCCCGATGGGCAGGCCCACATAGCCCAGACCGATGATGGCGATGGTTTCATCCGCACGCCTGTCGGCGCGCGCGCTGTCGGCGGCAAATTCGGTTGGCGTGTTGGTCATGACGTTCCGCAGTCCCCTGGCCACTGTTCTTTGGCCGCTGTCCCCTGGCCGTGCCGCCCGGATCCGGGCAACTCAGCCCGCCTTGTAGCGGAGGCGTGGGGCCAGCCACAAGGCCCCGCCGGGCTTTGGGCGGCACTGTGACCTGCGGCGCAATGGTTGAGTCGGATCGGCAAAACCCCTATCTCGGGGCAGACCGGCAACCCCAAGGACAACGCGACCGTGGCCAATCATCTTTATCAAAACGACCTTCCCGACGGGCTCGATCTTGGGCCGGTGGTGGCCATCGACTGCGAAACCATGGGGCTGAACCCGCATCGCGACCGGCTCTGCGTGATACAGATGTCGGGCGGGGATGGCGACGCGCATATCGTGCAGGTGGCCAAGGGCCAGACGGCCGCGCCCAATCTGCAGGCGATGCTGGCCGATCCAGACGTGCTCAAGCTGTTTCATTTCGGCCGCTTCGACATTGCCGCGATGTTCCACACCTTCGGCACGCTGGCCGCACCCGTCTATTGCACCAAGATCGCCAGCCGCCTTGTGCGCACCTATACCGACCGGCATGGGCTGCGGAACCTGTGTCAGGAACTGATCGGCACCGACATTTCCAAACAGCAGCAGATGAGCGACTGGGGCGCCGAGACGCTCAGCGATGCGCAGCTCGAATATGCGGCCTCGGACGTGCTGTACCTGCACCAGCTGCGCGATGTGCTGGATGCACGTCTGGCCCGCGAAAACCGCACCGACATCGCCCAGGCCTGTTTCGACTTTCTGCCCACGCGCGCCCGGCTGGATCTGGCAGGCTGGCCCGAAACCGACATCTTTGCCCATTCATGACCACGTTCAGCGATATCGGGCGGCGCGTCATCCGCGCCGAGATCGACGGGCTCACCCAGCTCGAAGCCACGCTTGACGGCGCCTTTGACGCGGCCGTCGAACGGCTGCTTGCGGTGACCGGTCGCGTGATCGTCACCGGCATGGGAAAATCAGGCCATATCGGGCGCAAGGTGGCTGCAACCCTGGCCAGCACCGGCACGCCCGCCCATTTCGTGCACCCCGCCGAAGCCAGCCATGGCGATCTGGGCATGATGGCCAAGGGCGACGCGATCCTGGTGCTGTCCAATTCCGGCGAAACGCCGGAACTGGCCGATGTGCTGGCCCATGCCAAGCGCTTTGGCATCCCGCTGATCGGGGTGGCCAGCCGTCCTGGATCAACGCTGCTGCGTCAGGCCGACATCGCGCTGGTCCTGCCCGATATGGGCGAGGCCTGCGGCACCGGCATCGTGCCCAGCACATCGACCACGATGACGCTGGCGCTTGGCGATGCGCTGGCCATCGCGCTGATGGAACACCGCCAGTTCACCCCGGAAAACTTCCGCGACTTTCACCCAGGCGGCAAGCTGGGCGCACGGCTGAGCAAGGTGTCGGATCTGATGCACACCGGCGACGCCATCCCGATGGTGCATGCCGGCACCCCGATGACCGAAGCGCTGATCGAAATCAGCCGCAAGGGCTTTGGCGTGGCGGCGGTCTGTGATGATGACGGCGCGCTGCTTGGCATCATCACCGATGGCGACCTGCGGCGGAACATGCTGGGGCTGCTCGACCGCAAAGCGGGCGATGTCATGACCGCCGATCCCCAGACCATCGCCCCCGATGAGCTGGCCGAAACTGCGGTTGGCCAGATGAACAGCCGCAAGATCACCTGCCTGTTCGTGACGCCCATGACCGGCCCGCGCCGGATCCTGGGGCTGTTGCACATCCACGACTGCCTGCGCGCAGGTCTGGGCTAGGTCCGGGCATGGACGGCTATTCGCGCTTTGTCAGCTTTTTGCGGGTGGCCCTGCCGCTGGCAGCACTTGGGCTGCTGTCATCGCTGTTCCTGCTGGCGCGCGGGGTCGAAACCACGCCCGACATCCCCTTTGCCGAAAGCGAAATCACCGACCGCACCCGCGAACAGACTATCACCGCCCCGGTCTATGCCGGGGTGACCCGTAAGGGCGAAGAGATCATGGTCACCGCAGAAACATCATCGCCCGGCATCGACGGGGGCCCGGCCAGCGCCGAAACCCTGTCGGGGCGGATGATCCTCAAGGACAACAGCGAAATCACGCTGGTGTCGGATGATGGCAGCTTTGACCTTCAGGACCAGCGCGCCAGTTTCATCGGCAATGTGGTGATCGAAAGCACGTTGGGGTATCGGATGGAAACCGCGCTGCTGCACAGTGCCATGGACCGGATCGAAGCCACCGCGCCAGGCCGCGTCGACGGCACCGGCCCGATCGGAGAATTGACGGCAGGGCGGATGGAAATTACCTCGGACCCTGAAACCGACAACATTCATTTGTTTTTCAATGACGGGGTTCACCTGATATACGACCCCAAACACAACGAAAGATAGACCGTGCCCCGTATTGCGCCTGTAGGATCCGTTTCCATGGTTTTCGCCGCCTGTCTTTCCGTCGGCATGGCCAGTGCCCAGACCGCCGGCATTGCCTTTGGCAGCACCGAAACCGACAGCACCCTGCCGGTCGAGGTCACGTCCAAGACGCTTGATGTGGACCAGACAGGCGGAACCGCGCTGTTTACGGGCGATGTCGTGGTGATCCAGGGGCCCATGAAGCTGAATGCCGACAAGGTTCTGGCCACCTATGACACCGCCGCCAGCGAAATCCGCGAAATCGAGGCGACGGGCAATGTCATCATGGTCAACGGCCCCGACAAGGCCGAAGCCGACCACGCGCTTTATACGCTGGCCTCGGGCGTGGTGGTGCTGACCGACAATGTGTTTCTGACCCGCACAGCCAATGTGATCACGGGTGATTTTGCGACGATCTACCTTGATAGCGGCACCGCCGAAGTCGAAGGCAACGTCAAAACCCTATTTATTCCGGCCCAGGACGAATGACCCAGGATCCCCTTTCCGTGACGCCCGGATCGGGCGGGCTTCGCATCGAAAAGCTGCGCAAATCCTATCGCAAGCGCGTGGTGATCCGCGACGTGACCCTGTCGCTTGACCGCAGCGAAGTCGTCGCCCTTCTGGGCCCCAACGGATCGGGCAAGACCACCAGTTTCTATGCCATTGCGGGCCTTGTGTTCCCCGAAGCCGGAACCGTCACGCTGGACGGGCAGGATGTCACGTCGCTGCCGATGTATCGCCGGGCGCGGCTTGGCATCGGCTATCTGCCGCAGGAAATGTCGATCTTTCGCGGGCTCAGCGTCGAAGACAACATCCTTGCCGTGCTCGACATCAGCGAACGCGACCCGCACACACGCCGCGAGCGGCTCGAAGAGCTGTTGTCGGATTTCTCGATCGAGCACCTGCGCCGGGCACCCGCGCTGGCGCTGTCGGGGGGCGAACGCCGGCGCGTCGAAATTGCCCGCTGCCTGGCGGCCAAGCCCAAATACCTGCTGCTTGACGAACCCTTTGCGGGCGTCGACCCGATCGCGGTGGGCGACATCCGCCACCTGGTGGCCGATCTGCGCAACCGTGGCATCGGCGTGCTGATCACCGACCACAATGTGCGCGAAACGCTCGAAATCGTGGATCGCGCCTATATCCTGCATGACGGGCAGGTGCTGATGTCCGGCACCCCCGAAGAGGTCGTCGAAAACGAAAACGTCCGCCGCGTCTATCTGGGCGAGAATTTCCGCATCTCCTGACGCAACGTCATCCCTACACCCGAACCTGCGGCAGAATTGTGCCCGATCCGTCCTCGGGTCTGTCGGCTTTTGATTGACACTGCCTGCGCGTCGTCCTCAAATGAGGGCATGACACTGCACAGTTCCCGAGTCTGCGCCGCACGGGTCTTTCCTGAAAGACCGGATCCCGCGCAAGCACGGGCAGCGTCATTCCCCATCACCCGACGATAATCAACAATCCTCTGCGGGCCTTTGCGTCCGCGTGGGCGGGTGAGATATATGAAGGAGATCAAATGCGTTACCAGGTGAGCGGAAAGCAGATCGACATCGGATCCGCACTGCAGGTCCATGTGGAACAGGAACTTGGCTCGGTCGTTCAGAAATATGCGGAACGACCTACCGACGCGAATGTGGTGTTTTCCCGATCGGCCCATGAATACGTTTGCGAAACAACGGTTCACCTGTCGACCGGGCTGACGGCACAGGCCAAAGCCCATGCAACCGAAATCTATGCGGCGTTCGATCTGTGCGCCGACAAGATGGAAAAGCAGCTGCGCCGCTACAAGCGCCGCCTCAAGGACCACCACCGCGACCGGGCGGAACCGGTTGAACTCCTGCAGGCGTCCTCTTATATCCTCGCCTCGGACGACGCGGCGGACGAGGCCGAGCCAGACAGCCTTCAGCCGATGATCGTCGCGGAAATGGAAACCAGAATCCCGGCCCTGTCCGTGGGCGAAGCCGTGATGCAGATGGAACTGGCCGGCGCACCGGTACTGGTTTTCCGGAATGAGGCAAAGAACGGGTTGAACGTGGTCTACCGTCGCGAAGACGGCAATATCGGCTGGATCGACCCGTAACAGATCAAGGCGCCCGCCCCGCATCAGGGGCGGCAAATGGAGCATATCACCGATGGATCTCACCAGTATCCTCAAGCCTGAGGCCGTTAAGGTGCTGTCTGCTGTATCCAGCAAGAAGCGCCTGTTTCAGGACATCGGTGAGCTGGCCTTTGCCGCCTATGGGCTGACACCGGCCCGCACGGTCGAGGCGCTGCTGGAACGCGAAAGCCTTGGCCCCACCGGTGTGGGCCATGGCGTCGCCCTGCCCCATACCCGCATGCCCGCGCTTGACGGCGTGCTGGGTGTTTTTGTGGCCCTTGAAAAGCCGATTGATTTCGGTTCGGTCGACCGCCAGCCGGTCGACCTGGCCTTTGCGCTCTTCGCCCCCGAAGATGGTGGGGTCGATCACCTCAAGGCGCTTGCACTGGTGTCGCGCACCCTGCGCGAACCCGATCTGTGCGCCAAGCTGCGCAGCAATCTTGATGCCAGCAAGCTTTACACGATCCTGACCGAATCCCGCACCGTCAAAGCCGCCTGACCGGCGCTTGGGCCGGGGCTGCAGGTTTCAGCCAGGCTACGGATCCCGAACCGGTCATAATCGCGGCGATAGGTTGCGCGGACCGCCCGTTCGACCCTGTCATCATAGATGGCCCACAGGTCCGGCGGCGGGTCGGGGGCCTGATAGGGCGGTATCTCTGGCAATAGGCCGGGCAGATCGCGCGGCAATTGCTCCTCGCGCAGGATATGGTCGGGGCTGGCCACCGGCGCCATATCCGCCAGCAACGCCCCCTGCGCCCGCCAGGCGGGCAGCAGCGTTTTTGCACCAAGATAACACCGGGCCTGTCGCGCATGTTCGATTGCCGCCAGAAACGCCGCCCGGTCCCCGGCCTGACCGCCATCGGCCCGAAACGCGTCATAGGCGCGCCAGACCGGGTGGCGCAGCACCGCGATGCCGCGATGGTCAGGATGCGCACGCCACCAGTCGCGCAGCTGAGACTGGCTCAGCCCACGCCGGGCGGGGCCTGCAGCCTGAGCCAGCGCATCATGGGCCCGGTCCGCAAGCGGCAGGATCAGCAGCCGGGCATGATCCAGCACCGGCCATCGGCGCACGGCGGGCCCGGCGCGGGCAAACCCGGCCTCGATCCCGACCACCTCGGCCAGGGCATCGGGGTTGGTCACCTTGTCAGCCGCCGCGCCGGGGTTCTGACGTTGCAGCCCCGTGGACCGGCGGATCTGCCCTCCAATCCCCAGCCAGCGCAGCAGCCCGTCCTGGCAATCGGTGTCCTGAAGGTCGGTATAGCCGATGCGAAACGCGGCCTGACCGGCCGTCTGCAAGGCGTGCTCGATCCGGTCATAAAACGCCGCACGCGCGCCGAGGTAGTCGTGATAGGCATCCGCATCAAAGCGGATCTTGTGGGCCTTGCGATCCGCGCTGTCGGTCAGGATCCATTGCCCGGTGGCCCGCGCGATCCCAAGCGACAGGAAACTGTCCAGCGGGGCGCGCGTCAGCACCAGCTTGGCGCAGCGCGGATCGCGTATGATGCCGTCAAGGACGCGCGGATCATGGCCCTGAAAATAGCGAAAAACCGGCAGGCCCGGCGCCGCGCGCACCCGATCCAGCAGGGCCAGCGGGGCGGCATCGCGCGCGGCCCGGTCCATGCCCAGAACCGACCCCTGCGCCGGCGCACCGATGAAGGCGGGGTTAAAGAGCTCGCCCATCCCTTGCACGTCGGGCAGGCTTGCCAGCTGCCGTTCCAGCAGGTTCGACCCGCTGCGCATGGTGCCCAGAATGCAGATGCTGTCAAAGCGCCGCGACATCGCCCGCCCCCACATCCGCATGTTCAACCGGCCCGTCCCAATCGCCCGCAAGATCCAGATCCAAGCCGCTGTCGCGCAGTGCCCGCAGGCCCCGGATGACCGGGGCCGCCGCCACAGCATCGGGCGGCGGGGGCATTGCACCAAGGTGATCCGAGATCGCCCGCAGCACCGGACCCGGCCGGCGCAGCACCTCGCCCAGGCGCCAGATCTGCACCCGCGCCGCGCGGTCCGGTGCCATCCAATGCGCCAGAAGTGCCCGTTCGCCGGCCAGCCCCCGTGCCGCCGCCGGGCGGTCGACCTGGACCCCGGAGAGCGACGGCGCGATGGCCGACGCCCCCGTCACGGCCACCACGCGGGCCGCTGGGTCACGGCGGATGTGATCGGCGATGGCGATCTGATCGCCGGGCTCGAACAGGAAACACTGCGTCTCGCCCCGGGTGTTGCGGATCAGCGCATCCAGAAACGCCTCTGGCGCCGCATCGCGGATCGCCGCGTGATCGCTCAGCGCCCCGGCCGCGCCGCGCGCATCCCCGGCAAAGATCGCCCTGTCGGGGTGAAACAGCCGCCCATGCGCCGCGCAGTGCCCCGATGCTGCCAGCCAGCGGCGCAGATCGGGAAACAGCGCCTCGACCCCCTGCAAGACCAGATAGGGGCTGCGCCGCGCGCCCTGCCTCACCGCAGGTCGGCGCAGCGGGCGTCTGGCAGGGCTGTCGCAACCCGGCCCCAGGAACCGCGCATAGAGCCCATCAGCACCGGGCCACACCTTGCGCGCCCAGAACCCGCCCGATGCGGCCAGATCATCGGCATGATCATCATAGAACACCTGCGGCTGCCCATCGGGATCAAAGGGCGCATGGCACAGCGACTGACTGCGGATCCGACGCGCATGGCGACGCGCCAGCGTCTGAAAATAGCTTTCATCCGGCAGCCAGACACCCCGGAAATAGGCGTCAAAGCCCGGCCGCTCCGGATCGGTCAGGATCGCGTGCAGCGTGGCCCGCGTCAGGCACCACCACTGGCTGCCCAGATGCGGCGTCAGCCCCTGCGGGATCCCGCGCCGGATGCCCAGACGACGCTGCAGGGCCACTGCTGCGTCGAACCGCCCGCGCTGCCGACGCCAGCAAAAGGGAAAATGCAGCGTGAACCGTTCCTGCTCCAGCCCGTCGCGCACCCATGGGGTCTGGGCAATATCGACGCTTTCGATAAAATCGGTATCGGGATGCGCACGCAGAAAGTTCTGGAGTTCGGCCACCGGCCGGACCGGCAGGCACGCCCCCGAGGTCAGCGCCACATGGCGCACTTCGGCAAACCTGCCCAGCATCAGTGAGGTCGCCGCCTGCGTGGCCGCCACCAGCCCCCAGCTGCCCCAGTCGCTGCGCGACGACGGCGCAAACAGCACCCGCGATTGCCGCCCGAGCGCCGCCTGCAGGCGCGCGACCTGTGCCGGATCAGCGCGCGCATCCACATGCACCACCACCGCCACACCGGCACGCGCCCAGTGGCGTGCCACCTGCGCGACCCGGTGCAGCGCCTCATGCGCCAGGATCACCACACCCAGCGTCACGCCCAGCCCCCCTGCGACATCAGCCCCAGCCATTCAAGCTGCCGCCAGTTGAGATACTGCTCGGACCACGGGCTCCACAGGCTTTGGCCCAGGGCGGCGGCATAGGCCCGATATTCGGCTCCGGCGCGATAATGTTCGCCCCGCGCGGCCTCGTCCCGGACCCGCGCGCCGACCCCCGACAGGAATTTGCCATGGAGCAGCGCGCCGCTTGGACCGCCCGCCCCAAGACCCGCACGGTTCAGCCCGCGCGGCAGCAGCGTATGGGTCGAGCTGACATAGGCCTGGCTGCGGTCCCATCTGACCAGCGGGATCTTGTTGAGCGCGGGCGCGGCATAGGGATCATCGGCGAAAAACGCCCGGCTGCGCAGACCGCCCTGGATCCACATATTGCCCAGCTCGGGATCGCGCTGCATGCGATAATTGCCGCTGTCGAACCAGGGCGCGGCCTCGATCGGGTTCTGGCCGGGGGCACAGGTCGCATCCTCGACGGGGCCTTTGGGATACATGTCGAGCAGGATGGCGCCAAAGGCGCGCTGCCCCCGGCTGTCCAGCCAGTCGGTCAGCGCCCGGATCGGGCGCGTTTCGCAATGAGGATAGACCAGCAATTCATCCGCATCGACCCCCAGCACCCAATGCCCATGCCCATGGCGTCGGCGCAGATGGTTCAGCCAGTCGACCCCATAGCGCGACGCCCGGTAGCTGGCCCCGGTCCGCCACAGCGACACATCGGCCTGCCCCTGCAGAAGCCCGCCCGAGCCATCATCGCTGTCATTGTCGACGATCAGAAAATGATCGACGCCAAGCTTGCGATAGTAATCCAGGAAAAAGGGCAGGCGCGCCGCCTCGTTCCGGATGGTTGCAAACAGCAGCACGTCGCCGGGGCGGATCGCCCCGGTCCGGTTGGCCACCGGGGCCAGTTCAGCCGCCTTGCGCCGTGCGCGCCACAAAAGCGATTTGCGGCGCAACCGCAAACGATAGGATCCCATGTTCCGCCTTCTGACTTGGTCTGGGGCGGATGGCTATCAGAGCCGACTTAACAGGCTGTTGAAATGCGCCGCCCAACCGGGCGCGGGCATGGGCTCTTGCGGATCGGGGTGCTGCGTCAGGCGCCCGATCGCCATGCGCCAGCCATCGCGATCCGCGATGCAGATCGCCCGCCCCCCAAGCGTTTCGCCGTAGACCTCCAAGGGCTGGCAGAGCACCGGAACGCCCAGGCACGCGGCTTCGACCGGCGGCAGGCCAAAGCCTTCGGCCGCGCTTGGATGCAGCAGCGCGCGTGCCCCCGACAGCAGGGCCGTGACCGCCCCGTCAGGCAACGGCCCCAGCTCACGCACCGGATCATCAGGCAGCAGCGCATCCAGCCGACGCACCACATCGGCGTTCTGCCAGCCCCGCTGGCCGACGATATACAGCATCGGGGGGGCATGCGCCTCTTGCGCCCAGATCATGTCATCCCAGAGATCCAGCAGCAGATCGTGACGCTTGCGCGGCTCGATCGTGCCAAGCGCCACGAAATAGGGCCGCGTCAGATCCAGCCCGGCCGGCAGCCCCGCCAGATCCGGCGCGGCGATCGTGATCCCCAGCGGGATCACGGCCCCGCGCGGGGCCCCGCCCCACTGGTCAAAGATCCGTTCAGCGGCGCGCCGGCTGTGATCCGACGGGTAAAGGACAAGGTCTGCGTTATCCCGAACTCGGGACAACCTCTCGGAAAATTGCTCAGCGCGGCCGGGCGCTTGTTCGCCAGGGCGCTGCAGCGGGATCACGTCATGCACCATCGCCGCCACCCGGATGGCCGCGCGCGCCCTCAGCGCGCCGATCAGCGCAGGATCAAGCATCCCGTGCCCGACACTGAGATAGGCAGCCCCCGCCGGAATGCGCCGCGCAATACGCGCCCCGGCCAGGGCGTGGGGCGCTCGCAGAATGGCGTGGCGGCGCGCCAGGGTTTCGGCGCGTTGCGCCCCCGGACCGAAGCGAGCCGCGCCCAGACGCGCCAGCAGCCCGCGCCGTGTGGGCAGCGCACCGCGAAGGGCCTCCATCCCCGCGCGATCAAGCAGAAGATAGCCAAAAGCCGTGCGCACCAGCCCGAAGACGGGCCCGGCCCAATCCAGACATTGCGCGAGATAGGCGCGCTCCACCCGGTCAATGCCCGTCGCCTGCCGCCCCGCGCGCCGGACACTGCGCGTGAGGTCAAGGATCAGGCAGGGGGGCTCAGCGCGTGTAATGGCCGTTCTGGTGCCACCGCCAGGCGTCGGTGATCATCTGTTGCAGGGTCGAGCGTGACGGGGTCCAGCCCAGCTCGGCCTCGGCACGGGTCGAGCCGGACACCAGCTTGGTCGCGTCCCCTGCCCGGCGTGGGCCTTCGACAAAGGGCACGGCGCGGTTGGTGACGGCCTTGGACTGGTCGATCACCTCGCGCACCGAAAAGCCGCGCCCGGTGCCAAGGTTGAACACCGCGCTGTCCTTGCCGTTTTCCAGCCAGGACAGGCCCAGGATATGGGCGTCGACCAGATCGCACACATGGACATAGTCGCGGATGCAGGTGCCATCAGGCGTGTCGTAGTCGGTGCCAAACACGGTCAGCGCGTCGCGTTTCCCGTCGATCGCATCCAGCATCAGCGGGATCAGGTGGGTTTCGGGGCGGTGGAATTCGCCGATCTCGGCCTCGGGGTCGGCACCCGCCACGTTGAAATAGCGAAAGATCACGTGGCGCAGCCCATGGGCAGCCTCGAAATCGCGCAGGATGTCTTCGATGGCACGCTTGCTGGCGCCATAGGCATTCAGCGGCAATTGCGTCGTCGCTTCGTCCAGCACCACATTGTCATGTTCGCCATAGGTCGCGCAGGTCGACGAGAACACGAAATCGCGGCACCCCGCAGCGGTGGCCGCCTCGATCAGGTTGAGCGAGCCGGTCACGTTGGTGTGCCAGTAGCGCCCGGGTTCTTTCATCGCCTCGCCAACCTGGCTGAGGGCGGCAAAATGCATGACCGCGTCGGGCTGATGTTCGGCAAAGGCCGCGTCGATGTCGGCGCGGTTCATCAGGTCGCCTTCGACCACGGGGCCGAATTTCACTGCCTCGCGCCAACCGGTGTCGAAATTGTCGAAGGTGATGGGCAGATAACCCGCCGCCTTCAGCGCCTTGCAGGCATGCGACCCGATATATCCGGCACCACCGGTCACAAGAATGCGCTTCATGATCCGCTCTCCGTCATCGCGTGAGATTGCCGCAGGTTACTGGGCTGCGCGTTCGATCTGGCCCATATCCGAAATGAACTGCCGCAGATCATCCCGCAATTCGGGCCGCGCAAGGCCGAAGGCCACCGTGGCCTGAAGGAACCCCGATTTCGAGCCGCAATCATAGCGCTGGCCCCGGAACCGGAAGCCGTGGGTCTGTTCACCATTGGCGCTATCGGCGGCGATGGCATCGGTCAGCTGGATTTCGCCGTTCTTGCCGCTGCGCAGATGTTCGAGGTTCTGCATGACCGAGGGGCGCAGGATATAGCGCCCGATCACCGCCAGATTGGACGGCGCGCTGTCCGGGTCGGGCTTTTCGACCATGCCCCTGGCGCGCACCACCTGGCCGTCATCATCGCCCACGTCAAGAATGCCGTAGGACGATGTCTTTTCCGGCGCGACCTCCATCGCGGCGACCATGTTGCCACCGGTTTCCTGATACGCTTCGATCATCTGCTGCAGGCAGGGGGTATCGGCCGCGATCACGTCATCGGGCAGCATCACGGCAAAGGGTTCATCCCCAAGCAGACGTCGCGCGCACCAAACCGCGTGACCCAGCCCAAGCGGCCGATGCTGGCGGATATAGGCAATGGCGCCGCTGTCCATATAGGTGTGTTCGAGCACCTCGAGCAGATCGGTCTTGCCCTTGTCGCGCAGCTCTTCTTCGAGCGCGGGGGCGCGGTCGAAATAATCCTCAAGCGCGCTTTTCCCGCGCGAGGTGACAAAGATGAATTCCTTGATCCCGGCGGCGCGCGCCTCGTCGATGGCGTATTGGATCAACGGCCGGTCAACCAGCGTCATGATCTCTTTGGGCACCGATTTCGTCGCAGGCAGGAACCGCGTCCCGAGCCCCGCCACAGGGAAAATCGCCTTCGTTACTTTATTCGTCATCAATATTCCTCAACGGCGCCAAATGTGGCGCGCATATGGGCTAGCAGGCTTGGTCGGAGTTCCCAACCCGGTTTTTCCACCCTGCGGTTGCAAAGCCACGCCGCCCAAACGCGACCATAGCGCAGGTATACAACGCCAAGTGGTTTAGATTGAATTGATCGCGATCAGATTCGGCGAATTTTTGCCAATCTGTTGCGGTGCGCCTCAACCTGAGCACGCGCCCCTTTCATCTGCAGCACCCTGTCATCGCGCGAAACCTTTCCCAAGAGCCCCCCACGATGCAACCAGATACCGCCTTCGGTAAACGTGATGTGATGATACAATGCAGTGGGCGAAAAGCAGAGGACGGTGGTCACCTGCCCCTGCGCCCGGCTGCGCGCGGCGGCCCGATCCAGACGCGACCGGGCAAAGCAGCTGCCCGCATGCAGCGCATCGGGCAGCTGGCGGGATGGAAAGCGCTGAAACCCTGGGCGATCAAAGGCGGGTGGCACCGGGCGCACACGGCAGACACCTTCGGCATAGCCATCATCCAGCCGCCGCATCAGATGCCGCACATCCCGCGGTTCGAGCCCGCCAGACACCATATGCCGCAGGGCACGCCGGCGCTCTGCCGCGCGGACCCCGGCCCAGACCTGCGCCTGCGACACCGGATCGCAATGGGTCGACAGGAACACCGCCCAGCTTGCGCCGATCTCGAACAGATCCCGTGGCACCCGATCGGCGCGCCGATGCGCACTGGCCAGAAACCCGTGATGCACCTGCGCCAGCGGCACGATCGCGGTGGGCCCGGCCAGCCGCAGGTTCACATCCGTTTCATCCAGAAAGAAACGGAACCGTTCATCAAACCCGCCAATACCCACCAGCGCGGCCCGACGCAGCGCCATGTTGGTGCCCTGGGTCTTGGCCACGCGATCCGCCTTTGGGTGCAGCACAAAGGGCGCATCACCGCTCAAAGAAACAGGCGATGTCTGCCCGCCATGATCCACCCAGTCGGCCTGCCATTGAAAGGAAATCCCGTTGCGCCCGCGCACAAAGCCCCCCGCCGCGACCACCTGCGGGTCCGAGAACGGGGCCACCAGATGATCCAGCCAGCTGGGTTCGGGCACCGCGTCATCATCAAGGAAGGCGACAATTTCGCCGCCCGCCTGAGCCAGCCCCAGATTGCGCGCGGCCGAGATATTGGCCCTGTCAAAACAGATGACCTGCGCGGGCGCCGCCTCGGGCAGACCCCGAAGGGCGGCACAGCCCGCCGGGTCGGCCACGACGATCAGTTCAAAATTGTCGTAATACAGCTGCGAAACGCCCAGAACCGCGCGGGCCAGCGCGCGTGGACGTCCGCGACTGACGATGATGACGCTGACCGGCAGCGATGCCGTCATTCCAGGCCCATGGCCGCCATCATCGCTTCGATCCGAGGCACATCTTCGGGGTTGTTGAGCTCCCAGAACTGGCGCCCGCGCGCCGACACCTCGACGCAGGCGACACGGCGCCGGTTCTCCAGGAACCGCAGCTGTTCGAGCCCTTCGAGCTGCTCGAGCGGGCCCACCGGCCAGCCCGGATAGTCGGCCAGGGTCTCGCGGCGATAGGCATAGACGCCCACATGGTGAAAGACCGGCGTGTCATCGCCATCGGCATAGCTGTCCGAGGTGAAGGGGATCACCTCTTTCGAGAAGTAAAGCGCGCTGTTGTCGGCGCCGAAGACCGCAGTGGTGCCCCCCACGCGCCCGGCGCGGCGATCCTCCAGCAAGCCGTTCAACGTCGCCCCGTCGCAGCGCAGCACCGGAGTGGCCAGATCGGCGTCGGGGTTGTTACGCAACCCGGCCACCAGATCTTCGATGAACCAATGCGGGGTCAGCGGCGCGTCGCCCTGCAGGTTCACCACGATGTCATGGGCAAGGTCCAGATGAGCCTGTGCTTCGGCGCAGCGTTCGGTGCCATTGCCGCACTGTTCCGATGTCATCACGACCTCGGCCCCGAACGCCTGACAGGCATCGCGGATCCGATCGTCATCGGTGGCCACCACAACGCGGTCGACCCCGGCCACCGACTGCGCGGCAAGCCAGGACCGTTCCACCAGGGTCCGGCTGGCCCCGCCAGCGCCGGTCAGCGGCACCAGCGGTTTGCCGGGATACCGGGACGATGCATAGCGGGCCGGGATGACGATCAGGACGGACATCAGGCCTCTTTCAGGTCAACGCCAGGAGCATAGGCGATGAAGAACGGGTTGGCATAGCCATCCTTGCCATAGCTCAGGTCGGAATGGTCATCAAAGCGCACCACCTTGCCCCCTGCACCCAGCAGCACGGCATGGCCTGCGGCGGTATCCCATTCCATGGTCCGGCCGACGCGCGGATAAAGATCGGCCTCGCCCGTGGCGACCAGGCAGAATTTCAGCGACGATCCGGCGCTTTTGCTGTCCTTGACGCTGTATTTGTTGATGTAGTCTTCGGTGGCCTGATCGCGGTGCGATTTCGACGCAACGATCATCAGCGCGCCATTGTCGGGCTCGGACACGCGGATGGGCTGGGTTTCGCCAATCACCTCGGGATCGAAGGCGCCGGTTTCTTCCACCGCGCTGCCATCGGCCAGGGTAAAGAACATGCGGTTCTTGGCCGGAGCATAGACAACCCCACGGGTCGGCACACCGTTTTCCACCAGCGCGATGTTCACGGTGAAATCGCCGCGGCGGTTGATGAATTCCTTGGTGCCATCCAGCGGGTCGACGATCAGGAACGTGTCGCCCTTGGTCGTGTGCGACGCGGCCTGCTCTTCGGTGACCAGCAGCGTATCGGGGAAGGCTGCGCGCAGACCGGCCGAAATCAGGGCATCTGCGGCTTCGTCGGCTTCGGTCACGGGGCTGTCGTCGGATTTGACTTTCACGTCGAAATCATCGGCGTTGTAGATCTCCATGATCTTGGCGCCGGCCTCAATGGCAAGTTTCCGGATAACGGGGATAAGCGAGTCATAGGTCATGGAAATCTCCTGGTCGTTCAGGCGCCGGGAGAAGGGGCGCCCGTGCCGGTGTTATGCGGTGCGCCTAACCGAACAGCAAGACATCTGTGGCACGAAGATCTCAACAGAGGATGACCTGCCATATGTTCAAGCAGAAAAATACACGCACGCCCCTTGGTGCGGCGGCCGCGATGGCGGCGGTGATCTATCATTCGGTGGTGCGCGACGTGCGCAAGAAACACCGCAATGCGGTGATGGCGATCGCGCTCAACATGCTGCAGATCGTGCTGTTCGTGGTGGCGTTTTACGTGATGTTTTCCCTGCTGGGCCTGCGTGGGGTGGCGCTGCGGGGCGATTTTCTGGTCTTTATCATGACCGGGATCTTCCTGTTTCAAAGCCACACCAAGACGCTCAGCGCCGTGGCAGGCAGCGACGGGCCCGCCAGCCCGATGATGCAGCACGCCCCGATGAACACCACCGTGTCGATCCTGTCGGCGGCCTTTGGGGCATTATATGTGCAAACGCTCAGCCTTCTGCTGATCCTGTTCGGCTATCACGTGGCCTTCAAACCGCTTGAGATTGCCGACCCGGTCAGCTGTTTTGCGATGTTCCTGATTGCCTGGTTCACCGGCGCCGGGCTGGGGCTGGTTCTGTTGGCAGTCAAGCCCTGGGCACCGGTTCTGGTGTCGATCTTCAGCACGATCTATCAGCGCGCCAATATGATCGCCTCGGGCAAGATGTTCGTGGCCAACACGCTGCCGGGTTTCATGCTGGCGATGTTTGACTGGAATCCGCTGTTTCACGCCATCGACCAGGCGCGCGGTTTTGCATTTGTGAATTATTTCCCGCGCTACAGCAGCTGGGAATATGCGCTTGGCGTGGGCGGTGTTCTGGTGGCTATCGGGCTCATCGGGGAATATTATACGCGCAAACATGCCTCGATGAGTTGGAGCGCCCTGGGATGATCATTCGCCTGTTGCTGGTCTTTGTCCTGCTGCCCCTGACCGCGTGGGCCCAGGATCTGCCCGCACTTCATGACGTGACCGGTGTTGCGTCCGATGACCGGCTGAACGTGCGCGCCACCCCGGCGGCATCGGGCGCACGGATCGGGGATCTGCCGCCCGATGCGGCCGGGGTCGAGGTCACCGCCCGCACCGGCGGATGGGGGCGGATCAATCTGGGCGAGACCGCAGGCTGGGTGTCGATGCGCTATCTTGCACCGCAGACACCGCAGGATGACACCGCACTGCCCACGCATCTCAGCTGCTTTGGCACCGAGCCGTTCTGGTCGCTGGATCTGAGCGAAGGCAACACGGTGCTGTTCCAGACCCCTGACGGCGCCGATGATCCGGTGCGCAGCGCGTCGGTGCAGCGCGATGCGGCGCGGGCGGGACACCTTATTCTGGGCTTTGGCCCCTCAACCGCGATCATCCAGCCCGACCCGGCCTGTTCAGACGGCATGTCGGACCGGCTGTTCGGGCTGGCGGTGGACCTGATCAAACGCGACCCTGCGACATCAGCGCATTACGTGGGCTGCTGCTCCATCGCGCCCTGATCCACCACCCGAAGCGTGAGATTGAGCCGCCCGCCCTTGGGCAACAGCCGCGATGACCCCGGCCGGATCCGGTCGATGCCGTGATAGGCCAGACGCGCCTCGCCGCCCATCACCACAACATCGCCGGATCCGAGCCAGAGCGATTCCGTCTTGCCCCCACGCCGCGGCCCGCCCATGCGGAACAGCCCGTCATCACCCAGCGACACCGACAGGACCGGCCAGGAAAAATCGCCTTCATCCTTGTCCTGATGCAGGCCCATACGCGCCTCGGGGCCGTAGAAATTGATCAGGCAGCAATCGGGCATCCGCTCGGGCGACACCAGATCCGACCAGATCCGCAGCACCGGTTCGGGGATCGCGGGCCATTGGGTGCCCTGCGGGTGCTGCGCGGCATAGCGATAGCCCGACGCATCCGTGATCCAGCCCAGCCGGCCGGCCGCCGTCATGCGCACCGACATCGGCCTGCCGCGCGGGGTCACCGGGCGCATCAGCGGCGCGGCGCGCAGCACCGGGCGCAACGCCGCGATGATGTCGTGCTGTGCCGCCTCATCCAGCCAGGATTTGCGAATGTCGAACCCGCGCACCATCAGCCGTGCCGTCATCCTGCCTGCCCTTTCCCCAACCCGTCATATTTTAGCCGTTCGAGCGCAAACGCACCTGTTGCAGCATCCAGAACCCATCCTTATATACGCCGGGACGCGGTTCGGACCGGTGCCGGATCGCTTTGAGATCGGGGCGCGGATGCCAAAACGGGTTCACGCTTCGTGCAATCGCCTTGACTTGTAGAGGGATCAAACACAATGGCCAAAGTAATTGGTATCGACCTGGGGACCACCAACAGCTGCATCGCCATCATGGACGGCGCGCAACCCCGGGTGATCGAAAACTCCGAAGGGGCGCGCACGACGCCCTCGATTGTCGCCTTCACCGATGATGAGCGACTGGTCGGCCAGCCGGCGAAACGCCAGGCGGTCACCAACCCTGACAACACCGTTTTCGGCGTCAAGCGCCTGATCGGTCGCCGGTATGACGACCCGGCGCTGGCAAAAGACCTCAAGAACCTGCCCTATTCCGTGATCAATGGCGGCAATGGTGACGCGTGGGTAGAAGCCAAAAGCGAAAAATATTCGCCGTCGCAGATTTCCGCCTTCATCCTGGGCAAGATGAAGGAAACCGCCGAAAGCTATCTTGGCGAAGACGTGACGCAGGCCGTCATCACCGTTCCTGCCTATTTCAACGACGCCCAGCGTCAAGCCACCAAGGATGCCGGCAAGATCGCGGGCCTCGAGGTGCTGCGGATCATCAACGAACCGACCGCCGCCGCGCTGGCCTATGGCCTCGACAAGGAAGAAACCCAGACCATCGCGGTTTATGACCTCGGCGGCGGGACATTCGACGTGACCATCCTGGAAATCGACGATGGCCTGTTCGAGGTGAAATCCACCAACGGGGACACGTTCCTGGGTGGTGAAGATTTCGACATGCGCATCGTCAACTACCTGGCCGATGAGTTTAAAAAGGAAAACGGCGTCGATCTGACCAAGGACAAGATGGCCCTGCAACGCCTCAAAGAGGCGGCAGAGAAGGCCAAGATCGAACTGTCGTCCTCGACCCAGACCGAGATCAACCAGCCGTTCATCTCGATGGATCCCGCCTCGGGCACGCCGCTGCACATGGTCATCAAGCTGACCCGCGCCAAGCTGGAATCGCTGGTGGGTGATCTGATCAAAGCCTCGCTCAAGCCCTGCCAGGCCGCGCTGAAAGATGCCGGCATGTCGGCATCGGACGTGGATGAGGTTGTGCTTGTCGGTGGTATGACCCGCATGCCCAAGGTCATCGAAGAGGTGACCAAGTTCTTTGGCAAGGACCCGCACAAGGGTGTCAACCCTGACGAGGTCGTGGCCATGGGCGCCGCCATCCAGGCCGGTGTTCTGCAGGGCGACGTCAAGGACGTGGTGCTGCTGGACGTCACACCGCTGAGCCTTGGGATCGAAACGCTGGGCGGGGTGTTCACGCGCCTGATCGACCGCAACACCACGATCCCGACGAAGAAAAGCCAGATCTTCTCGACCGCCGAAGACAACCAGAACGCCGTGACGATCCGGGTGTTCCAGGGCGAACGCGAAATGGCCGCAGACAACAAGATGCTCGGCCAGTTCAACCTGGAAGAAATCCCGCCCGCACCGCGCGGCATGCCCCAGATCGAAGTGACCTTCGACATCGACGCCAACGGCATCGTGTCGGTGGGCGCGGCTGACAAGGGCACCGGCAAGGAACAGAAGATCACGATCCAGGCCTCGGGCGGTCTGTCGGATGACGACATCGAACAGATGGTCAAAGACGCCGAAAGCCATGCTGAAGACGATCGCGC